>JAJAYJ010000131.1 GCA_026786275.1 Nocardioides sp.
ATTCGCGCCGACTCGACGCTGAGGGGGAGGTGGGCGGCCGGGCTCGCCCACTCCGCACGCGGTCTGCCGGCGTCGGCAGGAGGTCGCAGGCACGTCAGAGCCCCGATTCCACCCGCGACCCGCAGCTCATGCTCTCGGGGGTCGCGGGCGGGACGAGCCCCTGCTGTTCGGGTTTGCCGACGTCGCCGGACCGACGTGGGACCGTCGGTTCCACACGCGTCAGCCCAGGGCCTTACGGATCCGCTGGTCGCTGACCGGCCGGTCGGTCCCGAGCTGTTGGGCCCACAGCGAGACGCGGTACTCCTCCAGCATCCAGCGCACCTGCCGCAACCCGGCGCCGGGTGGTCGGCCCTCGGGCAGGGCGTCCACCTGGTGGCCCCATGCCTGCTGCAGCTCGGTGATCCGGTCCATCAGCTGCCGGTCGCGGTTGACCGCGGCACCCCCGTCGTCGAGCCGGGCCCGGCGCTGCCGCAGCGCGGTGAGGTACGTCGGGTAGCGGCCCAGCCGCGCGGCCCCGGCCTCGCCCACGAAACCCCCGTGGCCCCCGTGGTGGTCGGCGTGCACCAGGCCCGCCAGCTGGGCCTTCAGGTCGGCCAGGGCGGGCAGCATCGCCATCTCGGCGCGGCCGCTGAGGGCCTTGTCGGCACCACGCCACTCCTCCAGCACCCGCAGCACCAGCATCAGCACCGCCCGGGTCGCCGCCTCCAGGTCGCGGGTCACCTCGGCGACCAGGGCCGCGAAGGCGTCGGCGTCGCGCACCGGCTCCCGCGCGTCGACCGCGTCGATGACCACCGCGGCCCGGCAGTCCTCGACCAGCGCCGCCACCGACGGGTACGGCGACCCGGCCAGGGCCAGCTTCTCGGCGTTGCCCAGCCCGTCGAGCAGCCGGTTGCCACCCCCGAGGGCGAGCAGCACCAGGCGCCGCACGCCGAGCCGGTGACGCGCCTCCTGCTCGGCCCCCGAGCCCACCACCTGCAGCCCGACCGTGGCGCCCTCGTCCACCAGCGTGGGGTACGCCGTCACCTCGTGACCGGCCCGGGTCCGGGTGAAGCGGGCCTCCACCTCGCCGAAGGTCCAGGTCGTCTCACCGGAGCTGGCGATCCCGGAGTCGGCGGCGACCTCGGCCATCGCCTGCTCGAAGCGCGGCCGCAACGGCGTCTTGAGCGCCTCCAGGTCCTTGCCCCGGGCCTGCTCGCGGCCGCTGTCGTCGAGGACCCGGTAGGTCGGCCGCAGGTGCTCGGCCACCTTCGCCCAGTCCCAGGCGTCACGGGGCACCACCACTCCGGTGCTCGAGCGGCCCCACCGCTCCAGGGCGTCCAGCAACGGCTCGTCGCCGGCCGGGATCGAGGCCAGGAACTCCCGGGCGGTGTCGGGGGCGGGCACGAAGGCGACCCGCAGGTTCTTGGGCAGGCTGCGGATCAGCTGGGTCACCAGCTCGAGTCGCAGGCCAGGCACGTTCCACGAGAAGTCGTCGGCGTGGACCTGGTTGAGGGTCGCGACCGGCACGTCGATGGTCAGGCCGTCCTGCACCGCGCCGGGCTCGAAGTGGTAGCTGATCGGGAAGGTCAGGCCCTCGCCGGTCCCCGAGCGCCACCGCTGCGGGTAGTCCTCGTCGCGGACCACCTCGGCCGTGCCGTGGGTCAGCATCTCGGGGTCGAAGGTGAGCAGCTCGGGGCGCCGCTGCCGCTCCTTCTTCCACCAGGTGTCGAAATGGGCGCCGCTGACGACTTCGGCCCCCACCCGGGCGTCGTAGAAGTCGAACAGCGTGACCTCGTCCACCACGATGCCGCGACGCCGGGCCCGGTGCTCGAGCTCCTCGGCCTGCTGCAGCAGGTCGCGGTTCGTGGTGAACCAGCGGTGCCGGCCCGGCGTGAGGGCCGCCCACTCACCCTGCACCAGGGCGTGGCGGATGAAGAGCTCGCGCGAGACCTCCCGGTCGACCGTGCCGTAGGCCGTCAGCCGGTCGGCGACCAGGGGGACGCCGTACAGAGTGGCGCGCTCGTAGGCCATCACCGAGGCCCGCTTCGTGGACCAGTGCGGCTCGCTCCAGGTGCGCTTGACCAGGTCCCCGCCGAGCCGCTCGGCCCACTCGGGCTGGATCGCGGCGTTCTGCCGGGCCCACAACCGGCCGGTCTCGACCAGCTCGCCGGCCATCACGTACGACGGGTTCTGCCGGGCCAGGCCGCTGCCCGGGAAGATCGCGAACTTCGCGCCACGAGCACCGAGGTACTCCCGCATCCCTCGGCGTCCCCCGGTCTTCTCCTTCTCCTTCGCCTCCAGCAACCCGATGTGGCTCAGCAGGCCCGACAGCAGGGCCTGGTGGATGCCGTCGGCGTCGTAGGGCGCACCCCCGGACTCCGACCCGGGGTCGGGGACGGTGCTCGGGGGGTGGCGTGCGCCGCCGGACGTCTCCAGCCCCATCTCGCGGCAGACCTGGCGCAGCTGGGACTCGAAGTCCTGCCACTCCCGCACCCGCAGGTAGTTGAGGAACTCCCGCTTGCACATCCGTCGGAACGCGCTGCTGCTCAGCTCCGTCTGCTGCTCCCTGAGGTAGCGCCACAGGTTGAGCAGGGTCAGGAAGTCGCTGCCCTCGGCCTTGAACCGGGCGTGCTGCTGGTCGGCCTGGGCCTGCATCTCGGCCGGCCGCTCCCGGGGGTCCTGCAACGACAGCGCGGCCGCGATCACCAGCACCTCGCGCACGCAGCCGAGCCTCTCGGCCTCCAGGATCATCCGGCCCAGCCGGGGGTCGATCGGCAACCGCGCCAGCCGTCGGCCCAGCGAAGTCAGCCGCGGCCCCCCACCGCCCCTGGGCGGGCGCTGACCCGCGGCCCGGGACCGCTCGGCACGCCCGGGCGACAGGGCGCCCAGCTCCTCGAGCAGCTGCACGCCGGACTGCACGTTGCGCTGCTCGGGCGGCTCCATGAACGGGAACCGGGCGATCTCACCCAGCCCCAGGCTGGTCATCTGCAGGATCACGCTGGCCAGGTTGGTGCGCAGGATCTCGGGATCGGTGAACTCCGGACGGCCCTCGAAGTCCTCCTCGGCGTACAGGCGTACGGCGATGCCGGCCGCCACCCGTCCGCAGCGCCCGGAGCGCTGGTTGGCCGATGCCTGGCTGATCGGCTCGATCGGCAGCCGCTGCACCTTCGTGCGCACCGAGTACCGGCTGATCCTGGCCACGCCGGAGTCGACGACGTAGCGGATCCCGGGCACCGTCAGCGAGGTCTCGGCCACGTTAGTGGCCAGCACGACCCGCCGGCCCGTGTGGGCGGAGAAGACCCGGTGCTGCTCGGCCGCGGAGAGCCGGGAGTAAAGCGGCACCACCTCGACGGTGTGGCGGCGCGCGTCCTTGTCCAGGCCGAGCGCGGTGGTGAGGGCGTCGGCGGTGTCACGGATCTCGCGCTCACCGGGCAGGAAGACCAGGATGTCACCGGGGCCCTCGGCGCTGAGCTCCGCGACCGCCTCGACGATCGCCTCGGTCTGGTCGCGGGTGATGGCCTCACCCTCCTCGTCGTCCTCGGGAAGGGCCATCAGCGGCCGGTAGCGAACCTCCACGGGATAGGTCCGGCCGGAGACCTCGATGATCGGGGCCGGTACCCCCCGGGGGTCGGCGAAGTGGGCGGCGAACCGCTCGGGGTCGATGGTCGCGCTGGTGATGATCAGCTTGAGGTCGGGCCGCCGCGGCAGCAGCCGGCGCAGGTAGCCCAGCAGGAAGTCGATGTTCAGGCTGCGCTCGTGGGCCTCGTCGATGATGATCGTGTCGTATTTCTTCAGATCGCGGTCGCGCTGCAGCTCGGCCAGCAGGATGCCGTCGGTCATCACCTTGACCCGGCTCGCGCGCGAGGTCTTGGCGGTGAACCGGACCTGGTAACCGACCAGGTCCCCCAGCTCGGTGCCGAGCTCCTCGGCGATCCGCTCGGCCACCGAGCGGGCCGCGATCCGCCGTGGCTGGGTGTGGCCGATCATCGCGCCGTCGCGGCCACCGGTGCCGCGGCCGAGCTCGAGACAGATCTTCGGCAGCTGGGTGGTCTTGCCCGACCCGGTCTCGCCGGCCACGATCACGACCTGGTGGTCGCGGATCGCCGCGGCGATGTCGTCACGGCGCTGGCTGACCGGCAGCTCGGCCGGGTAGGTGATCTCGAGCTGTGCCTGCGTCATGACCGTCCCAGTGTGCCCTCCGACCGGTCGTGCCGGCCCACCGGCGGCGCCTCGCGCCGGCTCGGCCGGGTCAGGGCAGCAGACGTTCGTCCACGTCGAGAGGTGCGTCGAGTCGGATCCGCAGGAACTCGTTCACGTCCTTCACGCCGACGCCCCGGCCACCGGTCGCGGGGTAGTTGTTGTCGTTGAGCACCGCGATCGTCTCCTCGTCGAGGATATCGACGTCCTCGATGGTGACGTAGGGGAAGGTGAAGGTGGTGCCGAAGCCGCCCAGGCCCTCCGGGTTCGGCAGCTTCATCAGGTCGACGAGGAGGCGCTTGTCGACGTAGCCGTCCTTGTCCCGGTCGCGGCTGTCGAGCAGGAAGATCCGCTTGAACACCGCGGTCGGGCCGCTGCCGTTGTCGCGCTCGATGGCGAGGAACTGGTGCTTGTTGATCGCGATCAGGTCGCCGATCGCGTGCGCCGGGGAGTCCAGCCGGTAGCGCCACTGCGCACCGGTGAAGGCGGTGGCGCGCCGGCCCTGACCGGTCCGGACCTCGAAGATCCGCAGGTCGGAGGCACGACCGGCCGCCACGTCCTCGGCGGTCGGTCCCTCGAGCATCGGGTAGAGGTGGTGGCCGTTGGGCGAGATCGCCATGCCCTCGAAGCCCTTGGAGTTGGCCAGGTTCGCCTGCTCTCCCGGAGCCAGCGTGACGTTCGACGGGGACCTCACCCCGGGGGTGGGCACCGGCGCCTCGAGCAGCCGACCGCGGGCGTCGGTGTGCAGCAGGAACGGGCCGAACTCCTCACCGAACCAGAAGGTGCCGTCGGAGCCGACCTGCATCGACTCGAGGTCGAAGTCCCAGCCGGTCAGGATCCGGTCGCGCGCCGGGCAGGTGTAGCCCGCGGGCAGGGTGCCGGCGCTCGCGGCCGTCGAGCAGGCACCGTCGCGCCACAGCGGGAAGGCCACCCGGGCGTCGGGGTCTGACAGCACGAAGCCACCGGTCCGCACCGCGATCGTGCCGGTCGTGGGGTCGGGCGTGATCCGGTGCACCCGGAGCTGGAAGTCCTGGCTGTTCGCCTTGGCACCGAAGCCGTTGTCGCTCATCACCAGGTAGTCACCGCCCCCGAGGGCATGGATGCCGGAGAACCCCTGCACGGGCTGGCCCCCGAACGGGACCCCGGCGTTGGTGGTGAAGGAGCCGGAGCGCTCGCTGCCGGGCACGAAGGTGTCGGCCGGCAGGGACGCGAAGCCGATCAGCTCGGCGCCCTCGGGATCGGGTACGACGGGTCGGGCGCCGGCGGCAGGGCCCGGGCCCAGGGTGAGGGCGAGGCCCGCGGCGGCCGCCAGGCAGGTGGTCAGGACGGTGGCGGTCCGCGGGGACCTGATCGGTGTGGGCATGCTCGAAGTCCAGCAGCGGCGGAGGGTCATCCGCGACCGGTCCGGGGTGACGGTCCGGCGACCAGACGGCGAACTCCGTGACCTCGCGACGCTCAGGTGGCGGCGGCCGCCTCGGGTGGCGCGTCGTGCTGCGGCGCCGTGCTCGGCC
>JAJAYJ010000132.1 GCA_026786275.1 Nocardioides sp.
CGGCGCCCTGGTCGCCGCGGGCGCCACCGTGACCTCGGCGGTGGGCGCCGGCAGCACCACCGCGCTGGGCGACAACACCACCTCCGCGGGCCGCCGGCTCAACCGGCACGTCGACATCCGGGTGAGGTGAGGGCGCCGTGGGGTGGTTGTTCGCACAGCTGTGGTTCTGGCTGCTGGTGTCGTTCCTGGTGGGTTCGCTGGTCGCCTACCTCGCGATCGCGGCGACCCTGCCGATGATCGAGGAGGTCGAGGCCAGGAGCCGACGCCGCGGGGAGGGTCGCTGATGTTCTGGGTCGCCCGCGAGTACTGGGCCTGGCTGCTCGTGTCCGCCGTGCTCGGTGCTCTGCTCACCTCGTGGGTGATGCTGCGTCGCGCCAGCTCCCCAGCGCCCGCGCGGGGTCCGGTCGCCGAGCCCGTACGCCGCGGCCCCGATCCCGATCTCGCACCTGCCCCGGAGCCGGAGCCGGAGCCGGAGCCGGTGTCGGAGCCGGTGCCCGTGCCCGTCCTGGCGGATGAGTCAGACCCGGAGCCGGCCCCCGAGCCTGAGCCCGAACCGGCCCCCGAGCCCGCTCGGCGCGTCTCGGCCCCCGCCGGCCCGGACGGCGGGCCGCCCGGGCCCGACTTCGTAGTCAAGGCCAAGCGGGCCTCCCGGCTCTTCCACACCGAGCAGTCGCCGTCGTTCCGGCGTACCGTCCCCGACCTCTGGTTCACCAGCGAGGAGGCGGCGACCACGGCCGGGTTCTTCAAGTGGGACGACCCCGCCCGCCCGCGCCGGGGCCGGCCGTCGGTGCCGAAGGTGGACTGAGGCCACCGACCACCAGCCCACCCGTCTCGTCGTCCTGCCAGGTCCGGGCCTCGAGCCCCGCCGCCGTGCCCATCGCGAGGCTCGCCGCCAGCTGTGGCCGACCGGTCTCGACCAGGATCAGGCTGCCAGGAGCCAGCCACGCCCGTGCCCCCGAGACGACCCGGCGCTGCACGTCGAGGCCGTCCGCGCCGCCGTCGAGGGCCATCCGGTGCTCGTGCTCACGTGCCTCCGGCGGCAGGTGCTGGACCGCGCGGGGCGGCACGTAGGGCCCGTTGGCCATCAGCACCTGGACCCGCCCGCGCAGGGCCGCGGGTAGGGCGTCGTACAGGTCGCCCTCCACGACCCGGTCGGCCGGCAGGTTCAGTCGGGCGCACGCGACCGCCGCCGGGTCGAGGTCGGCCGCCCAGATGTCCGCGGCCGGCACTGCCGCCCGCACCACGGCGGCCAGGGCCCCGGTGCCGCACCCCAGGTCGACCACGACGGTTCCCGGCCGCACCCAGCCGAGCGCGACGTCGACGAGCAGGCCGGTGCGCTGGCGCGGCACGAAGACGCCCGGGCGGACGGCGACCCGCACGCCCCGGAGCTCGGCCCAGCCCAGCACCTGCTCCAGGGGGGTGCCGCCCACCCGGGCCCTGGTCATCCTCGCCAGCGCGTCCGGCTCCGACCGGTCCCCCGCCTCGCGCACCAGCAGGGCCGCCTCGTCCTCGGCGAACACGCACCCGGCGGCACGCAGCCGCGCGACCAGCCGGGCCAGGTCGGGCTCGGGCCACTGAGCTGGGGACAGGGGCATCAGGCCATGATGGTGGCATGCAGAGCGTGCTCACCCAGATCAGCGTGGTCGTGATCGGGTACGCCGGGTTCGTGGTCCTGGCCGCGCTGTTCTCGATCCTGCGCTGGCGGGCCCGACCTCCGTGGCTGGTCTCGCTGGTCTGGATGCTGGAGTTCCTGATGGCGGTCCGGGCGCTGGCGGGGGTCGCGGCGATCGCGGGCGGGGAGCGGCCCGACGCGTTCGCGACCCACGTCGGCTACCTCGCGGCGTCGGTGTGCGTGATGCCGATCGCGGTCGGCTCCATCGACGCCGACGACGAGGGCGTCTGGACGGCGGGCGTCATCGCCGTGGCCGCGATCGCGGTGAGCGTCATCGCCGTCCGTCTCCAGCAGACCGTCTGACCCCCGGAGGACCTCGATGCCCACCCCCACGACGACGCGTCCCTCACGATCGGGCGCCCACCAGGTGCTGATCGTGCTGTACGCCCTCTTCACGCTGGCCGCCGGCGCCCGCAGCATCGTGCAGCTCGCCAGCGACGCCGGTCGCGCCCCGGTGGCCTACACGCTCTCGCTGGTCGCCGCGGTGACCTACGCCGTGGGCTGGTACGCCATCCGAGAGGCCGCCGACGGCCGCGCGGGCCTGGCCTCGGTGACGCTGTGGATCGAGCTGGGCGGGGTCCTGGTCGGCGGCACCCTGAGCCTGGTCGCGCGTGACCTCTTCCCCGACGCCTCGGTCTGGTCCGACTACGGCATCGGCTACGGCTTCGTGCCGGCCGTGCTGCCGGTCGCGGGCCTGCTGTGGCTGCGGCACCGTCGGGGCTCGGGCGCCGCTGCGTAGGGTCGCCCCCGTGGCACCCCCCGAGAACCCCGGCACCAGCACGGCTTACGCCGTCTCCCCCGACTCCGGCCGGCACTGGTCGGCGGCGGGCGCGTGGCCGGTCGCCGAGGGCATCCACCGGATCCCACTGCCGCTGCCGACGGACGGGCTCAAGGCGGTCAACGTCTACGTCGTCGAGACCACCGACGAGCAGGGCACTGGGCTGACCCTCGTCGACGGAGGCTGGGCGATCCCGGTGGCCCGGGAGCTGCTGGACACCAGCCTGCGCTCAATCGGGTCCGGCTTCGGCGACATCCGGCGCTTCCTGGTCACCCACGTGCACCGAGACCACTACACGATGGCCGCCGTCCTGGGACACGAGTACGGCGTCGACGTCGCGCTGGGCCTCGGGGACAAGCCGGCCCTCGACCTGCTCAACGACCCCGAACGTCTGGCCGGCAACCCGTTCGTGACGGTGCTGCGCTCCGCCGGTGCCCACGAGGTGGCGCAGCGCTGGGCCGCGTTCAATCCTCCGCCGGTGGACCCGGCGTCCTGGGCCTACCCCGACACCTGGCTCGACGGCGACCATCCGATCCCCGTCGGCGACCGGGTCCTCGACGCGGTGCACACCCCGGGTCACACGCCCGGCCACTACGTCTTCGCGGACCGACCTGCCGGGCTGCTCTTCGCCGGTGACCACGTGCTGCCCACGATCACGCCGTCGATCGGGTTCACGGTGCCACCGACGCAGGCCCCGCTGGGCGACTTCATGGCGTCGCTGACCAAGGTGCGCGCGCTGCCAGACCTGCAGGTCCTGCCCGCCCACGGCCCGGTCGGGCGGTCCTCCCACGAGCGGGTCGAGGAGCTGCTCGCCTTCCACGAGGTGCGGCTCTCGCAGAGCCTGGCGGCGGTCGAGGCGGGTGCGGTGACGGCGTACGACGTGGCCCACCGGCTCGGCTGGACCCGCCACGAGCATGCCTTCGACACCCTCGACGTGTTCAACCAGGGCATGGCCTCGATGGAGACCAAGGCGCACCTCGAGCTGCTCGTGGCCCGGGGTGACCTGACCCGCGCGGACGCCGAGGACGGTGTCCGCTTCACTGCGGTGCCGTCGGACTGACGAGCCGGTGGTCGGGGCGCCCTCAGGCGTGCGCGCGGCGCATCGGCACGTGTGCGATGCCGTCCTCCACGAACTCCGCACCGTCGACCACGAAGCCGAACCCGGCGTAGTAGTCCGCGAGCGGGGCTTGGGCGTCCAGCACCACGTCCCGGTCGGGCGTGACGTCGAGAGCGGTCTGCATCAGCACCTCGCAGAGTCCCCGCCCGCGGGCGTGCCGGGCCAGCGCGACCCGGCCGATCCGCCACTCGGAGCGGTCGTCGACCACACGGGCGCAGCCGATCACCGGGCCGTTGTCCTGGTCGCCGTCGATCAGCAGGACGTGGCGGGTGTCCTCGTCGAGGTCGCGGCCGTCGAGGTCGGGGTAGACGCACTCCTGCTCGACCACGAACACCTGCTGCCGCAACCTCCAGAGCTCGTAGGCCTGGCGGGCGTCGAGCAGGGCGAAGGGCAGGGCGGTGGCGATCATCGGGTCAGGAACTCTCTGGTCAGACGCCAGGCTCGGCGTGCTTCTGGGATCAGTGGGAGCAGGGGGAAGACGTGGATCAGGCCGGGCGCCTCCACGTAGGTCAGCGGCCAGCCGGCCTCGGCGGCGCGGTCCCGCAGCAGCCGGCAGCCCGGGACCAGCGTGTCGCGGGAGCCGCAGAACACCAGGGCCGGCGGCAGGTCGGACAGGTCGGCCAGGGCGGGGGAGACCTCGGGCCGGAAGAGGTCGGCGGGGGCGCCGGCCCACCACCCGGCGTACGCCCGGAGCTTGCCGAGGAACAGCCACGGGTCGTAGTCGGTGACCACCGCGGTCTCCGGGGTGCTCGTCGTCAGGTCGACCCAGGGTGCGTGCAGCAGCAGGTGCGTCGGCTGCGGCCCGCCGCGATCGCGTAACGACAGCGCGACGGCCAGGGCGAGGCCGCCGCCGGCGGAGTCACCGGCCAGCACCACGCCGCCCGGGGACCGGGCGAGCCACCCGGTGGTGAGGGCGACCAGCGGGTCGTGGGAGTCGCGCCAGGTGTGCTCGGGCGCCAGGGGGTAGTCGGGCAGCACGACGCGCACCCCGAGCCCCGCGGCCAGCCGGGCGGCGTACCGCACGTGGAAGGCGTCGATCGGGGCCACGAACCCGCCGCCGTGCACGTAGACGACGGTCCGGTCGGGGTTGGTCCCGACCGGCGTCACGACGTACGCCGTCAGCCCGTCCTCGATCTGGGTGTCGACGTCGAAGCGGCGCACGAAGCCCGGCACGGCCGACGTGGGCAGCGCTGCCTGCCGTCCGGCGCGCCCACGCTCGATCCGGGCCCGCTCCTGCTCCGGGGTGTCCAGCTCGCGGGAGCCCCGCACCCTCGGCACGGCCCAGGCCAGCAGCTGGTGGGTCAGGCTCGGCTGCAGACGTGGCACCCACTGAGCCTGCCACAGGCGCCCTGCGGTGGTCGGCATGGACGCGATCGACCCCGCCGACCTGCGGATCTCGGACGCGGACCGGGACCTGGTCGAATGCTGGTCGAGGTGCGAAGGCCTCCAGGCCTGAGCCTCGAGACCCGGTGAGCTCGGTGGGCCCGGGGGGAGCGTGCAGCGTGGGGTGGGTTGGCTGGGTTTCGAGGCTCGCTGCACTCGCACCTCAACCAGCGTCGGGCTCGCACCTCAACCAGCGTCTCAGGCTCGCTGGTCGAGGTATGAAGGCCTCCAGGCCTGAGCCTCGAGACCCGGTGGGTAGGGTGGAGGTCAACGACAGGGGAGCACGCAAGTGCTGAGAGTGCGGATCCGCCGCAGACCCTTGAACCTGCTCCGGTTAATGCCGGCGAAGGGAGTCCGACATGAGGTGTGTGCGCGCACTCACGACACTGATAGCGCTCGCTGTGGCGGCGAGCGGCTGCTCGTTGGCCGGGGGAGGGGACGACGGCGCCGCGGCCGCGGCCGCGGAGGTCGTCCTGGTCACGCACGAGTCCTTCGTGCTGCCCGACGAGCTGCAGGCCGCGTTCGAGCAGCAGTCCGGGCTCGACCTGGTCGTCCGCTCCGCCGGTGACGCCGGCACGCTGACCAACAAGCTGGTGCTGACCACGGACGACCCGACCGGTGACGTCGCGTTCGGGGTCGACAACACCTTCGCCTCGCGGGCGGTCGACGAGGGTGTCTTCGCCCCCGTCGAGGTCGAGCGGCCGGCCGGTACCGACCGGTTCGCGCTGCCGGCCGACGCGGGTGACGACCGTCTAGTGCCGATCGACAACGGCAACGTGTGCGTCAACGTCGACACCACCTGGTTCGCCGAGCGGGGCATCCCCGCCCCGACCGGCTTCGACGACCTGGTGCAGCCGGCGTACCGGGACCTGCTGGTCAGCCCGGGTGCGACGACCAGCAGCCCGGGCCTGGCCTTCCTGCTGGCCACGGTCGCGCAGTACGGCGACGGCTGGCCCGCCTACTGGGCCGCGCTGATGGACAACGGCGCGCGGCTGACCGAGGGCTGGGCCGACGCCTACCAGGTCGACTTCACCCAGGGCGGCGGCGAGGGCGACCGACCGATCGTGGTGTCCTACGACTCCTCGCCGGCCTTCACCATCGCCGAGGACGGCACCAGCACCACCGAGGCGCTGCTCGAGACCTGCTTCACCCAGGTGGAGTACGCCGGCGTGCTGGCCGGCGCCGCCAACCCGGCGGGCGGCCGGGAGCTGGTGCAGTTCCTGCTCTCGCCTGAGGTGCAGGCGGCCCTGCCGGACGCGATGTACGTGTTCCCGGTCGTCGAGGCCACCCCGCTGCCGACCGACTGGGCCAGCTTCGCGCAGCAGCCGACCGCGCCGCTCGAGGTGACGCCTGCGGAGATCAGCGCCCACCGCGAGGCGTGGCTGCAGGAGTGGAGCGATGTCACCACGCGCTGACCTGCGGCGTTGGGTCACCCTGGCCGGGCTGGCCGCGGTGCCGGTGGTGTTCTTCACGGTGTTCTTCGTGCTGCCGGTGGGCGGGATGCTGGGGCGCGGCTTCGTGGTCGAGGACCGCCTCGACGTCGGCGCCGTGCTCGACGTGCTGGCCCGGCCGCGGGTGCGCCGGGTGCTGTGGTTCACGACCTGGTCGGCCTCGGCCGCGACCGCGGTCTCGGTGGCGCTCGGGCTGCCGTCGGCCTACGTGCTGCACCGCCTCGACTTCCCGTTGCGCGGACTGGTCCGGGCGTTGCTGCTGGTGCCGTTCGTGCTGCCGACCGTGGTGGTCGGGGTCGCGTTCCGGCAGCTGCTCGGTGAGTCCGGGCCGCTCGGGTTCGCAGGGCTCGACGGCAGCGCGATCGCCATCGTGGCCGGCCTGGCCTTCTTCAACGTGGCCGTCGTCATCCGGGGGGTGGGCGCGGCCTGGGAGTCGCTGGACTCCCGGCCGGAGGAGGCCGCGGCGGCGCTCGGGGCGAGCCCCGCGCAGGTGTTCCGGACCGTGACGCTGCCGGCGCTGCGACCGGCCCTGGTGTCCTGCGCCAGCGTGGTGTTCCTGTTCTGCGCCACCTCGTTCGGGGTTGTCCTGACCCTGGGTGGCCTGCGCTACTCCTCGGTCGAGACCGAGATCTACCTGCTCACCACCAACCTGCTCGACCTGCAGGCCGCGGCCGCGCTGTCGATCGTGCAGCTGGTCGCGGTGACCGTGCTGCTCACGCTGGCCGGGCGGCTGCGCGCTTCACCGCACCCCGCCGTCAGCCGCGTGGTCGCCCGGGCCCGTCGGGTCCGGCGCAGCGACGCGGGACCGGTCGCGGTCACGGTGCTGCTGCTCGGTCTCGTGGCCGCGCCGGTGCTGACCCTGGTGGTGGGGTCGCTGCGGGTCGACGACACCTGGAGCCTCGACAGCTACCGCGCGCTGGACACCGTCGGCTCCGACCAGGCGCTGCTGGTGCCGGTGACCGACGCGCTGGTGGTCTCGCTACGCACGGCCGTCGACGCCACCTGGATGGCGCTGCTGCTGGGCCTGCTCGTCTCCTTCGTGGTGACCCGTCGCTCCCGCTCCCGCACCGAGCGCCGGGTCCGCGGCCTGCTCGACGGGTTCTTCATGCTGCCGCTGGGGGTCTCGGCGGTCACCCTCGGGTTCGGGTTCCTGATCACCCTGGACCGGCCGCCCCTGGCGCTGCGGGACTCCGCGCTCCTGGTGCCGATCGCGCAGGCCCTGGTCGCGCTGCCGCTGGTGGTCCGCACGATCGTGCCGGTCCTGGGCGGCATCGACGACCGGCAGCGCCAGGCCGCGGCCTCGCTGGGCGCCGGGCCGCTGCGGACCCTGCTCACCGTCGACCTGCCGGTGGTCTGGAAGCCGCTCCTGGCCGCCGCCGGCTTCGCGTTCGCGGTGTCGCTGGGGGAGTTCGGCGCCACCGCGTTCCTGGCCCGCGACGAGCACCCCACCCTGCCGGTGGTGATCTTCCGGCTGATCGGGCGGCCCGGCGACCTGAACTACGGCATGGCCCTGGCCGCCTCGGTCGTACTGGCCGCCACCACCGCCCTGGTCATGCTGGTGGTCGAGCGGCTGCGCGTCGGCTCGGCTCAGGTCGGGTCGTTCTGATGGCCGCCGCGGGACTGGGCCTACGCGACGTCTCGGTGGCCTACGACGGGGTGCCCGCGGTCCGTGAGGTCTCCTTCGACCTGGCCGTCGGCCAGGTGCTCGCCGTGCTCGGGCCCTCGGGCTCGGGTAAGTCGACCGTGCTGCGTGCGGTCGCGGGCCTGGAACCGGTGTCGGGCGGGCGGGTGACCTGGGACGGCCGCGACCTGTCCGGGACCCCGACGCACCGGCGCGGGTTCGCCCTGATGTTCCAGGACGGCCAGCTCTTCGGCCACCTCACCGTGGCCGGCAACGTCGGCTACGCGTTGCGGCTGCGGCGGGCGCCGGGCATCGGGGCCCGGGTGAACGAGCTGCTCGCGCTGGTGGGGCTGGAGGGGTACGCCGACCGCCTGCCCTCGACCCTGTCCGGTGGTGAGCGGCAGCGGGTCGCGCTGGCCCGGTCGCTGGCCGTCGAGCCGCGGCTGCTGCTGCTCGACGAGCCGCTCTCCGCGCTAGACGCCGGCCTGCGCGAGCGGCTCGTGGGTGACCTGCGCCGGATCCTCGTCGAGTCCGGCACCACCGCGCTGATGGTCACCCACGACCAGGAGGAGGCGTTCGCGGTGGCCGACCGGCTCGCGGTGATGCGGGACGGCCGGCTCGTGCAGCAGGGTGACATCGGTACGGTCTGGCGGACCCCGGTCGACCCCGAGACCGCCCTGTTCCTGGGCTACGCCCGGGTGCTCGACGGCCCCGCCGCGCAACGGGTGGCCGCCGCCGCGGGCCTCAAGGC
>JAJAYJ010000133.1 GCA_026786275.1 Nocardioides sp.
ATACACGCCGAGGCCGGCGTGCATTCGCGCCGACTCGACGCTGAGGGGGCGCCCACCGCCTAACCTGGGACGGTGAGCGAGAACCCGCGACACCGACCCCATCACCGCCCGCTGACCCGCGGGGGCGAGTTCTTCGCCGACTTCGAGGGCGGGCAGGACCCGGCCCTGGTCACCGAGGCGGCCGACCGGGCCGCTCAGGTGCTGGTCCGGGGCGCCCGGGGCACCGACGACCCGGAGGTGGCCGACCGGGTGCTGCACCTCGCCGAGTCCGAGGGCATCGAGACCATCGCCGAGGTGTGGTCCGGCGCGACGGCGGACTCGCTGGCCGGCTGCCTGTGGCGGCTCTTCCTGCTGCGCTCGTGGGTGCATGCGGACCCGGTCACTGTGGCCCGTGAGTACGAGGCGGGCCTGACCCTGGCGCCGGTGGCCCGCGTGGTCGCCGGGGTCGCCGACCCGCCGGGTCCGGCCGAGCTGCGGACGATGGTCGACGAGGTGCTGCGCGGCATCGTGGCCAGTGACTTCGCCGACGTGCTCTTCCGGGCCGCGGGGTTCGCCCGGGTCGTCGCCGCCGGCCGTGCGGCCCTGCCCGAGCCCGCCCCGGAGCACGTGCAGCGGATGCTGCTGCTCTCCGAGCAGCTCGAGGCGGCCGGCCACACCGAGCTCGTGCACTCCCTGTCCTGAGCTCCGCACGCCACCACGCCCACCACGCCCACCACGCCTACCGCGCCTACCGTCTCACTAGGCTGGGAACCATGCGCCCCGACGTGATCGTCGCCCCGTTCCGGGCCGTGGCCGCGCGGCTGCGGGACCTGTTCAGCTACGCGCCCCGTGCCGATGGCCGCCCCGACCCGGGCGAGGTCGTGTGGGCGTGGGTGCCCTACGAGGAGGACGCTACGCGCGGCAAGGACCGGCCGGTGCTGCTGGTCGGGCGGCGCGGGTCCAGCCTGCTGGCCCTGATGCTGAGCAGCCAGGACCACGACCGGGACGCCGCCGACGAGGCGGCCCAGGGTCGGCACTGGATGGACGTCGGTTCGGGTGACTGGGACCGCGAGCACCGACCCAGCGAGGTCCGCCTGGACCGGCTGATCGTGCTGGACCCGGCCGACGTACGACGGGAGGGTGCGGCCCTGGAGCGGTCGCGGTTCGACGCGGTGCTGCGCGAGGCCCGTGACCACCACGTACTCGGCTGAGGCGTGGGCACCGGCATTGCTCCCGCTCGGTAGGGTGGCGGCGGTCGGCACGAGGGTGCGGGCAGGGCGCAGGAGTCGAGCAGTGGAGGTCCGCAGGTGAAGCGCAGAGGGCGCCGGTTGCTCGCGCTCGGAGCCGCGATCACCCTGGCCGTCGCGATGACCGCGTGCACCGGGGACGCGGCCGAGCCGCCTCCCCAGACGGTGACCCGGCCGGCCAAGCCCGACAAGCTGACGTTCGGGGTCTTCGGCAACCAGGACGAGGTGGGTGCTTACCAGCAGGTCGCTGACAGCTACAACGCAGTGACCGACGAGAGCGACGTGTCGCTGGCGCCGTACGCCACCGAGGACGAGCTGATGGCGGCCGTCGACGCCGGCGAGGTGCCCGACGTCTTCCTGGTCTCGCGCCGCGACCTGGCCGCGCTGACCGACGACGGGCTGAACCGGCCGTTGAGCGACCTGCTGGAGGAGCGAGGCGTCGACTTCGGCGACACCTACTCCCGCGATGCCCTCGAGGCGTTCTCCTCCGAGCGAGAGCTGCAGTGCATGCCCTACGGCATCGCGCCGGACGTCGTCTACTACAACACCGACCTCGTCGACTTCGACGCCATGGCGGAGCGCGGGCTGCTCGTGCCCGACACGCTCGTCGAACCCGCGATCCCGCGGTGGAGCCTCGAGATGTTCCAGGCCGCCGCCGAGTTCGCCACCAAGCCGCGTCGCAAGATCAGCGGTCTGTACGTCGAGCCGACCCTGAGGGGGCTGGCACCGTTCATCTACTCCGCGGGCGGCGAGCTGTACGACGACGACGAGGCGCCCACGTCGCTGGCGTTCTCCGAGGGCGACACCCGCGACGCGCTGACCGCAACCCTGCCGCTGCTGCGCGACGCGCGGCTCTCGCTCAGCGACGAGCAGCTGGCCAGGGCCACGCCGCAGGAGTGGTTCGAGCGCGGCAGGCTCGCGATGCTGGTCGGCACCCGTTCGCTGGTGCCGGAGCTGCGTGCGGTGGAGGGGCTCGACTTCGACGTGATGCCGATCCCGGTCGTCGACGACGACGCGACAGTCGGCGACATCACCGGCATCTGCGTGTCCGCCGAGGCCGACACCGTGTCCGAGTCGGCCGACTTCCTGGTGCATGCCATCTCCGGCGACTCGGTGCGCCAGGTGGTGGCGGCGGGCTACCTGTCGCCGGCCAACCAGACCGTCGCCCTGTCCGAGGACTTCCTGGACCCCACGGAGCTGCCGGAGCACAGCAGCGTGTTCGTGGCCAGCGTCCGGGCCATGAGGATCCCGCCGCTGCTGCGCGACCGCGACGAGCTGCTGGCCGCGACCGAGGCCGACGTACGCTCGCTGATCACGCTGCCGATCCTGGAGCCGGCCGACATCGAGGCCATCACCACAGCCATCGACGAGGAGTCCCGGACCGTGCTGGACCCCGAGGCGGTGCCCAGCGAGTCTGCGGAGGAGTGAGCCTCAGGCCTCGGGCTCCGCAGGGGTCTCCACAGGGGTCTCCGGGGTCTCGAGCACCTCGAGCGGGCGGGTGTCGGCCTCGAGGATGGCGCGGGTGATCACCGCTGCGGTTAGCTCGACCTGCCACCCGCGGGCGCCGAGCTCGCTCAGCCGCTGGGCCACGGCGGTGGACAGCTCCGCGGGCTCACGGGTCTGCGGCGGCGTCCAGAGGGTACGGCGCAGGTAGTCGGGCGTCAGCACGTTCTCGACGGGGAGCTGCTGGTCCTCGGCCAGGGCGGCCATCACCTCCCGGGCGATCTGCAGCCGGGCCGCGGCCACCGGGTCACGCTCGGCCCAGGCGCGGGGCAACGGCGGTCCGTCACCGCGTGGCGCCCGGGCGGGGAGCTCGTCCTCGGGCAGCTCCTCGACCGCGCGCAGCGCCGCCACCCAGCGTGCGGAGTAGCGCTCGGCGCCGCGGCCGTGGAACCCGCGGGTGGCCAGCAGCGCGTCGCGGTCGGCCGGCATCGCCTGGGCGGCGGCCACGATCGCAGCGTCCGGGATGATCCGGCCGGGAGTGACGTCGCGCTGGGAGGCGATCTCGTCACGGGCCTCCCACAGGGCCCGGACCGCGCCGAGGGAGCGCCGTCCGCGGGCCTTGTGCGCGCCCGACGTACGACGCCACGCGTCGACGCGCGGGGTCGGCTTGAAGGTCAGCAGGTGCTCGAACTCCTGGCGGGCCCACTCGGCCTTGCCGGACTCCTCCAGCTCACGGCCCAGCACGTCGCGCAGCTCGACGAGCACCTCGACGTCGAGTGCGGCGTACTCCAGCCACGACTGCGGCAACGGACGGGTCGACCAGTCGGAGGCCGAGTGCTCCTTCTTCATCCGCTGGCCGATGACGGTCTCGACGAGCGTGCCCAGGCCGACCCGGGGGTAGTTCAGCAGCCGGCCGGCGAGCTCGGTGTCGAAGAGGGCGTCGGGGTAGAGACCCAGCTCGTTGAGGCAGGGCAGGTCCTGGGTGGCTGCGTGCAGGATCCACTCGGTGCCCGCCAGCGCCTCGGCCAGGGGGGTCAGGGTGCTCAGGCCGATGGGGTCGACCAGCCAGGTGCCGGAGCCCTCCCGGCGCAGCTGCAGCAGGTAGGCGCGGTTGGAGTAGCGGTAGCCCGAGGCCCGCTCGGCGTCGATCGCGACGGGCCCGGTGCCGCGGGCGATCGCGGTGGCCGCCTCGACCAGGCCCGCGTCGGTGTCGATGATCGCGGGCAGGCCGTCACGCAGGGCGAGTAGCGGCAGCTCGGGAACGGGCTCGACGTCGGACGGCTCGACGTCGGACGGCTCGGCGTCGGACGGCTCGGCGTCCTGGTGCGGGAGGTCGGACGTGGACTCGGGGGTCGGCATCACAGGCCGGGGCCGCGCTGGCCACGGCGGCTCGGCAGCACGACTACGCCTTCCGGCACCGGCGGCAGACCGGCGGCGGTGCAGAGCAGCTCGCCCCACGCCTCGACGTGCGGGCCGAGGTCGAACGGGTCACCGGCCTCGGCGTCGGGACCGATGTCCGGGGTCCAGGACGCGCGGATCTCGAGCTGGGCCGTGCCGGGCTCGTCAGCCATGCCCCCGAAGCTCTCGGTGGCGACGCGGGTGACCGTGCCGGAGGCCGCGTGGTAGCACGCGCCGTGCGTGGTCAGGGCCTCGGTCAACCAGTCCCAGCCCACGCTGGCCAGCAGCGGGTCGCTGACCAGGTCGAGGTCGATGTCGGCGCGGCAGTAGGCCACGCACCGGTAGTCGCCGTCCCACGCGTCGTTGCCGGCGGGGTCGTGCAGCAGGATGATCCGGCCGGAGCCGATGTCTTCGCCCTCCGAGGTCACGTCGGCCGACAGGGCGGCTGCGTGGGGGGCGATCCGTTGGGGGGCGGGCATCGACTCGCAGGAGATCTCGGGCCGCAGTCGGGCGGCGTGCATGCTGGCCACCGCCGCCCGGAACTCCGGGGGCGTCGCGTCCACCCCGCCTGCGGGGCGCGTCTCCGGGCGCACGACCATGGGGCCACAGTAGGTCGGGCCCAGTCGAACCGGTGTGCGAACACGCCGGACCACCTGCAACGCTTGTGCCGTGACCGCCGCTGACCCCACCGCTGACCCGACCGACCACGCCGCCGCCGACGCCGCCACCGGTCCCCACGCCGGGCTCCACGACAGCGCCTTCCTCCGGGCGGCGCGGGGTGAGCCGGTGCCGCACACGCCGGTGTGGTTCATGCGCCAGGCCGGCCGCTCGCTGCCCGAGTACCTCAAGCTGCGTGAGGGCGTCGGCATGCTGGAGTCCTGCATGGACGCCGACCTGGTCACCGAGATCACCCTGCAGCCGGTGCGCCGCTACGGCGTGGACGCGGCGATCTTCTTCTCCGACATCGTGCTGCCGCTCAAGGCGGTCGGGGTCGACCTCGACATCAAGCCCGGGATCGGCCCGGTGGTGGCCTCGCCGGTGCGCACCCTGGCCGACGTCGAGGCCATTGCCGACCTGACCCCCGAGCACGTGCCCTTCATCACCCAGGCGGTGCGGAACCTGGTGGCCGAGCTGGGCGCCACCCCGCTGATCGGGTTCGCCGGCGCGCCGTTCACGGTGGCGTCGTACCTCGTGGAGGGCGGTCCGTCGAAGGAGCACGCCAAGACCAAGGCGATGATGTTCGGGGCGCCTGAGGTCTGGGATGCCCTGATGCGCAAGATCGCCGGCATCGCCGCGGCGTACCTCGAGGTCCAGGTGGGGGCGGGGGCGAGCGCCGTGCAGCTCTTCGACTCGTGGGCCGGTGCGCTGACCCCGGCCGACTACACCGAGCACGTGATGCCGCACTCCACGCGGGTGCTGGAGCGGGCCGGTGCGCTCGGGGTGCCCCGCATCCACTTCGGCGTCGGCACCAGCAACCTGCTGGGCCTGATGGGCCAGGCCGGGGCCGACGTGGTCGGGGTGGACTGGCGGACCCCGCTGACGCAGGCCATCGGCCAGGTCGGCGAGCGGGCCGTGCAGGGCAACCTCGACCCCACCCTGGTCTTCGCGCCCACCGACGTGATGACCGCGCGCGCGGCCGAGATCATCGAAGCCGGTCGCGCCGCCCGGGGTCACGTCTTCAACCTGGGCCACGGCGTGATCCCCTCGACCGACCCCGACCAGCTGCTGCGGTTGACTGAGTTCGTGCAGTCCTACGAGCTCTGAGCCTCGTCCCGGCTCAGGAGGCCGATCCGGCCTTCGCGGCCGCACCGCGACGCCGGGTGGTGACCTTCGGGGTCTCGGGCTCGGGGACCAACGCCGCGACGGGCTCCGGCCCGGTCTTCGTACTGGTGCTCTTGCGCGTCGACGTCCGCTTGCGGGTGGTCTTCGTGACCGCCTCGGCTGCGGGCTCCGGCGTGGCCCCGGCCGTCGGCTGCACGGCAGGCTGGGCGGCAGGCTCTGCCGCCGGGGCCACCGCCGGGGCCACCGCCGAGGCGGTCCGCTTGCGGGTCCGCTTGGGCGCCACGACCTCGGTGACCTGCTCGACCTCCGGCTCGGCCCTGGTCTCGGCCCTGGTCTCGACCGGCTGGGCGGGCGGCTCGCTGCGGTCCCGGGCCGAGCGGCGTCGCCCGCTCTTGGGCGCCAGCCGCAGCCGCACCGGACCGGACTCGGGCTGCTCGACGTCGAGGTAGCCCTGGGCACGCACCAGGTCGACCAGCTTGGTCGCGCCGTGGTTGCGGGGGTCGAAGGACGGGTGGCTGCGCGAGATGTGGCTGCCGACCGCCGAGAGCGAGGCCCAGCCGTCGTCGTGCGAGGCGCTAGTGACCGCGTGCACCAGCAGCCGTTGCAGGTCGGGCAGCCGGGCCGGCGCCTCGCCGGTCTCCCGCTCGACCTCCGGTGCGGCGTCGACCGGGTCGGCGTCGAGCAGCTCGAGGTAGACGAAGCGGTCGCACGCGCTGACCAGCGACTGCGGGGTCTTGCGCAGCCCCAGCCCGATCACCTTCATGCCCGACTCCCGCAGCCGGGTCGCCAGCCGGGTGAAGTCGCTGTCGCTGGAGACGATCGCGAACGCGTCGACGTTGCCGGAGTAGAGCAGGTCCATCGCGTCGATGATCAGCGCCGAGTCGGTGGAGTTCTTGCCGGTCGTGTAGGCGAACTGCTGCATCGGCTGGATCGCCAGCTGGTTGAGCTTGGACTTCCAGCCCCCCAGCTGGGTGGTCGTCCAGTCGCCGTACGCGCGCTTGACGGTGGTGGCGCCGTACTTCGCGACCTCTTCCAGCAGGGCGCTGGCGTGCTTGGGCGAGGTGTTGTCGGCGTCGATGAGGACGGCGACCCGGTCGCTGTCGGAGGAGGACATGACCGCAACCTACGCCGTCGGTCCGGGCCTAGGTGGTGGGGCTCGCCTCCGGCGTCGCGCCCCTACGACGACGCAGCCGACGGGCCAGCGGCACACCGGGGACCGCCAGCACCAGCACTGCCGCCAGCCAGGGCACGAGCGCACCCAGCACGGTCAGCAGCCCGGTGGCCACGCCGCTGAGTGCGTCCCAGCCGGACGACAAGCCGGCCCGGAATCCGGATGCCTCCTCGTCGGGCTCGAGCGGCGTCGTGGGTCGCTGGACCGAGAGCGTGATAGTCGACAGCGACGTCTGGTCGGCCAGGTAGGTCTGCTGCTGCACCAGCGAGCCCAGGTCGGCCTCGCGCTGCGCGAGCTGGGCCTCGACCGCGACGACGTCCTCGATGCTCTCGGCCCGGTCGAGCAGCAGCGCGATCCGGTCGATGCTGCGCTGCTGCACCTGGACCCGGACATCGAGGTCGATGACCTCGGTGGTCACGTCCTGGCCGCTGCTGTCCGAGCCGACCAGCTCCACCCCGTCCGCCGGCTCCTCCAGGTCGGCCATGGTCTCGCCGAAGCTCGCGGACGGCACCCGCAGCACCAGCCGGGCCGAGCGCAGGGTGCCGTCGTCCTCGGTCTCGGCGCTGCGCTCGGTGACCTGACCGCGGACCCGGTCGACGACCTGCTGCACCGCGACGAGGGTGCCCCGCACGTCGTCGGAGCGCAGGGAGACGTTCCCGGTCGAGATCACCGCGCGCTCCGCGGCCACCACCCGGGCACCGGGGGCAACGGGGGCACGGGGGCCCTCGGCCGGTGCGGACAGGTCGGCGGACGCCGCGGCGACGGGGTCCGTCGGGGCGGAGCCTGAGGACGAGCGGTCGATACCCGTGCCGGCGGCGCTGTCAGAGGTCGTGGACGAGTCGGCGCCTGGGCTGCAGGCCGCGGCGCCCAGCGCGATCAGGAGCAGGACGCCGCCGGCCAGGCTGAGGCGGCAGGCACGCGAGGTCTGGTTCATGCTCGGTGGGACGCGGTGCGGCCCGGCGTGGTTCCCGCGCCGCCGCGACAGGGCGCGTGGTAGGACGTGGGACATGTCTGCGGAGTCGCGCTACGCCCTCGTTGTCGGGGAGTCCCTGGTCGATGTCGTGCACGCGCGGGACGGGTCAGTGACCGAACGGCCCGGGGGCAGCGCCGCCAACGTGGCGGTGGCCCTCGCCCGCCTGGGCCGACCCGTCCGGTTCGTGACGAGCTGGGCCGACGACGCCCGCGGACGGCTCGTGGCCGCCCACCTGGCCGGCTCGGCGGTAGAGTTGGCCACCGACCCGCTGGTGCTGGCACGGACGTCGTCGGCGGTGGCCACGATCGCCGAAGACGGGTCGGCGTCGTACGCCTTCGACCTGGACTGGCGCTTCGCCCCGGTCGGGCCGGAGACGCCGTCGTTCGTGCACGTCTGCTCGCTCGGCGCCGTGCTCGCGCCCGGTGCCGCGGACGTGCTCACGCTGGTTCAGCGCTACGCCGCCAGCGCGCTGGTCTCCTACGATGTGAACGCCCGGCCGGCCATCACCGGCACCGGACCGGACGTGGTACGCCGCACCGAGGCCGTGGCGGCCCACGCCCACCTGGTCAAGGCCAGTGACGAGGACCTGGCCGCGCTGTACCCCGCGCTCGGGCTGGAGGCCGCCGCCCACCACCTGCGCTCGCTTGGTCCCCGGGCCGTGGTGGTGACCCGCGGCGGGGAGGGCGCCCTGTGGTTCGGGCCGGACGGGGTCGTCACCGGGGCGGCCGTGCAGGTCGAGGTGGCCGACACGATCGGCGCCGGCGACACCTTCTCGGCCGCGATCCTGGACGGGCTGTGGGACCGGCCGGACCGGCCGGTCCAGGAGGTCCTGGCCCACGCCGCCCAGGCGGCCGCGGTGACCGTGTCCCGGCCTGGCGCGGACCCGCCGTACCGCGCCGAGCTGGTCTGAGGCCACGCACGGCGGGGCCGGCAGCCACTGGCTGCCGACCCCGTCGAGACGGTGCGTGCTACTGGTTCTTGCGGCGCCTGAACGGGGTGCTCTCGTTGATCGCTCCGTTGACGCCCTTCGGGAAGAAGCCACCCTTGCGGGCGCGGTCCTTGGTGAGGTACACGACGTTGAGGACCTGGCCGGCGCTCCGGGTGTAGGCGATGCCGTTGCGCTGGGTGGGGACCAGGTTGGCCGTACCGGCGTCGCCGATGCCCTGGTCGAGCGAGCGGGGACCGTCGAGGGAGTCGCGCGCGTCCGAGATGGCTTCGACCGCACCGAAGAGCGTCGGAGCCGACAGGCCCTTGGCGTAGAGCGACGTGCGGATGATGCCCGCGTGGTAGGCCTCGACGGCCAGGATGCCGGCAGCGGCCTCCAGGAACGTCTTGTTGGTCACCAGCGGAGCGGCACCCTTGTAGGCCGTGACGCCCACGTCCTCGAAGATG
>JAJAYJ010000134.1 GCA_026786275.1 Nocardioides sp.
CGTGCGGGCCTGGTCGGCCATCGCCCGGGTGATCGCCTGGCGGATCCACCAGGTCGCGTAGGTCGAGAACTTGTAGCCCGTGGTGTAGTCGCACTTCTCGACCGCGCGGATCAGACCCAGGTTGCCCTCCTGGATCAGGTCGAGGAAGAGCATCCCCCGGCCGGTGTAGCGCTTGGCCAGGCTGACGACGAGGCGGAGGTTGGCCTCGAGGAGGTGGTTCTTGGCGCGGCGGCCGTCCTCGGAGATCCACTCGAGCTCCTCGAGCGTCTTGGGCGTGATCTTGCCGCCCTTGGCGAGCTTCTCCTCGGAGAAGAGGCCGGCCTCGATGCGCTTGGCCAGCTCGACCTCCATCTCGGCGTTGAGAAGGGGAACCTTGCCGATCTGCTTGAGGTAGTCCTTCACCGGGTCGGCGGTGGCCCCGGCCACCATGACCTGCTGCTCGGGCTCGTCGGTGTCGTCGGCGGCGGACACGACGAAGGTGGCGGACTTCTCGTCCTCCTCGATCGACGGGTCGGTCTTGACGTCCTTCTCGAACTCCTCGTCGGGGATGTCGGGCAGGAGCTTCTTGCCGTCGGCACCGACGGCCGGCTCCGTCACGACGGCCGCGTCACCCGCCGCAGCCTTCTTGGCCGCGGTCTTCTTGGCGGCCGCGATCGCCGCCGGGGCCTTGGCCGGGGCCTTCGCCGGCGCCGCAGTTGGCTCGACGGTGGCGGACGCGGCGGCCTTCGTGGCCGGCGCAGCCTTCGTGGCCGGCGCAGCCTTCGTCGCCTTGGCCGTGGTGGTCTTGCGGGTCGTGGCCGCGGCGGCGGCGCCGGCGGGCACGGCGGTGATGTCCACGCTCACGCCGACCGAGCTGAGGTGGGCCAGCAGGCTCTTGAGGTGGCGGGGCTCGACACCCGCTTCGTCACTGGCGATGCGGACCTGCTCGGGGGAGATCCTCCCGGAGGGGGCGCCCCGCTCGATGAGGGAGCCGATGGCCGGGTGTGCGAGCACCTCGGCGGGGATCTTGCGTGCGTTCGAAGACACGAACACCTCTCGTCAACTGGCCGTGGAACAACTGAGGGCGCGGCAAAGTCCGGTGTCGTCAAGAGCCGCTGGCCTCATTCTGCCACGCACCCCTGCGGGACGACGCATCCCCCCGGTCGAGGCGGGGCGCGGTCCGGGGCGGGAACCAGACCGGCCCGCCGGGGCCGAGCGAGCGCCCGGCGAGCGCCCGGCGCGGCTCAGTCTGCGGTCGCTGCAGACGGTGCCGCGGCCTTCTTCTGCTTCTTGAAATCTCGGACCTTCTGCAGAGAGGCGGGGTCGACAACGTCGGCCACGGAGCGGTGGCCCTCCTCGGCGTAGGCACCCACCGCGGCCTGCCAGCCCTCGGGTCGCACGTCGAGCTGTTTGGCGAGCAGGGCCACGAAGATCTGGGCCTTCTGCTTGCCGAAGCCCGGCAGCTCCATCACCCGGGCGAGCAGGTCCTTGCCGGTGGTGGCCTCGGTCCAGAGCCGCTCGGCGCGGCCGTCGTAGCGTTCCTCCATCAGGCTCGCGAGCTGCTGCAGCCGGGTGGCCATCGACCCGGGGAACCGGTGGATGGCGGGCGTGGTCGCGCACAACGCCGCGAACTCCTCCGGATCGGCGGCCGCGATCCTCGCCGGCTCGAGCGAACCGAAACGCGCCAGCACCTTGGCCGGCCCGCGGAACGCGTGCTCCATCGGGTACTGCTGGTCGAGCATCATCCCGGCGAGGAGTGCGAACGACGACCCGTCCAGCACCTGGTCAGCAGCCGGATCACCGGTGATGTGGAAGCCCATGCCGAGCATCTTGCCCGACGGGGTTCCTCACCAGGGCCTGTACGTGACCGTGAAGCGGGAACCTAGGTCCTGTCGAAACCGAGCGACGAGTCTCCTCGCGCGCTGGTCGAGGTCGCGGTACGCCTGCTCGGTACGCAGCGGCGGGTTCGCATCCAGGTGCTGCGTGGCGGTTCCCCACCTACGGAGATCGTCGATGAGCACGTCGCTGAGACCCAGTGCCGACCGCAGCCACTCAGGCTCCTCGGGAACCGGCCCGTTGCCGTCCCATAGGGGGACCACGACGCCGTAGTCCCACATGAAGCGGATGACATCGCCGCCGACGGTCGACTCCAGCGCGGCGTCCTCCGCGACACCCGCAGGCCGCTCGGCTGACCAGTACAGAGCGTGCGGGTAGACGCCGAGATACGTCGGCGGCGGCTCCCGGTCATCGTTCATGGGCGGCATCCGACCACACTGGGCGGTGGGCACGCCTGCGGATTTCAGTGTTGGTCATCGGCTCGGCAGCGAGACGTGGATCAGCGTGACCGTCACGAACACCTGGCTGAGCGCCAGCCCCGAGGCGAGGTGTCGTCAGGCCTTGACGGCGAGGACCGCGCAGTGTGCATCGAGCAGGATCCGCTGAGCGTTGCTGCCCAGGACCAGCTTGCCGACGGGAGTCCGGCGACGCAGCCCGATCACCAACAGCTCGGCCTCGTTGGCCTCGGCGATGGAGATCAGGTCCTCGGCCGGCTCGAAGCCGCGCACCAGCTGCTTGACGTCGTACTCCAACCCGGAGGCGTCGAGGCGCTCCCTGACCGCCTCGAGCTCGGACTCGGCCTGGGCCGCGGTTGCGCCGTCGAACTCCCGTCCGCCGCGGTGCGAGCTCACCACGACCAGCTTGAGCCCACGCAGCTTCGCCTCCTCGATCGCCTGCGCGAGAGCAGCCTCACCCTCGGGCTTGGGCACGTACCCCACCACCACGGTCGACATCGACCTCACCTCCTGGCGGGCACGGTAGCCCACTCCGGGCAGCCTGTGGAGGGCGGAGGGCACAGATGGGCGAGAAGGGGCACGCTCGGTGCCGTGCCCGCGTTGCTCGAACCCGTCCCCTCGGCGAGACGACGCAGCCTGCGACGGGCGGTGCTCGACCACGCACTCGGCGAGCATCGACGCCACCACCTGTCGCTGGTGCACGTCGGGACGCCCGGCGGGCAGGAGGAGATCGTGCCGGTGCTCAGCGAGGAACCGACGGATCACACCCTGCGCACCGACGTGCTCGCGGCGGCCTTCGCGCGTGTCGGCCGGCGTCACGGCGCGGACCGTGACGCGCCCGCCGAACCCGCACGGGAGGTCATGGTGTGGCTGACCCGCACGGGCCCGCTCGAGCTGCAGGACGTCGACGCCGTCTGGCTCGCCGCCGCCCTCGCCGCGGCGGCGGAGGCCGGGCTGGACCTGACCCTGGTGGTCGTCAACCGGCACGGCTGGTGGGACCCACGTACCGGGACCGTCACCACCTGGCGACGGCTGCGCCAACGCTGACCCGTGTGGTCAGGCCCAGGTGTGGACGGGCTCGTTGGAGTGCATCGCCTCCCGGTAGTCGAGCAGCGTGGCCCGCAGGGCGTCGAACCGGCCCTGGTCGGCGCGCGCGGCCATCCGGCGTACGAACCACTCGGCGCCGTTGGTGCCGAGCAGACAACGCTGCTCGATGATCCCGAGCAACCGGTCGGCGACCGGTTGCTCGACGCCCCAGGCAGCCAGACCCTCGTACGCGATGGGCAGCAGCCGTCGCAGCACCAGCTCGGTGGCCGGCACCTGACCCACCCCCGGCCAGTAGACCTGGGACTCGATGCCTCGCTGGGCGGCGTGGTGGAAGTTCTCCTCGGCCGCGCTGAACGACATCTGCGACCATACGGGCCGCTCACTCCCGGCCATCGCCCGGACCAGCCCGAAGTAGAACGCGGCGTTGGCCATCGTGTCGGCCACCGTCGGGCCGGCGGCCAGGACCCGGTTCTCGACCCGCAGGTGCGGCACACCGCCGGCGACGTCGTAGACCGGACGGTTCCAGCGGTAGATGGTGCCGTTGTGCAGCCGGAGCTCGGACAGGGCGGGAGTGCCTCCCGCCTCGAGCACGGCGGCCGGGTCCTCGTCCTCGGTGACCGGCAGCAGGGCGGGGAAGTAGCGGACGTTCTCCTCGAAGAGATCGAAGACCGAGGTGATCCACCGCTCGCCGAACCACACCCGGGGCCGCACCCCCTGCGCCTTGAGCTCCTCGCTGCGGGTGTCGGTCGCCTGCTCGAAGAGCGGGATCCGGGTCTCCCGCCACAGCTCGCGTCCCATCAGGTAGGGCGAATTGGCTCCCACCGCGAGCTGGATGGAAGCGATGACCTGGGAGGCGTTCCAGTACGCAGCGAACTGGTCGGGCGAGGTCTGCACGTGCAGCTGGGTGCTGGTGCAGGCGGCCTCGGGCACGATCGAGTCCGCCGAGGTGTCGAGGTGCTCGGCCGGCGTGCCGTGCCCGGACACCGCGATGGTGATGTCCTCGCCGCGCGCGCTCAGGATCTGCTCGCTGAGCAGCCGGTAGCGCGGGTTGGCGCTGATGCTCTGCTGGCCCATGTGACCCTCGGCCAGGGTCGGCAGGATGCCGATCATCACCAGGTGGGCGCCGACCGCGGCCGACTTGGTCTCGGCGTCGTTGAGGCTGCGGCGCAGGTTGTCCTCGAAGGTGGTCAGCCCACCCTCGCGCGGCCGTGCCGGCGGCATGTTGATCTCGATGTTGAACTGGCCCAGCTCGGTCTGGAAGTCGGGGTCCGCGATCGCCGCCAAGGCCTCGGCGTTGCGCAGGGCCGGGTCGCCCTGCTCGTCGACGAGGTTGAGCTCCACCTCGAGGCCGGTCATCGGGTCGTCGGTGTCGAAGCGCGCCTCGCTCAGCATCCGCGCGAACACGTCGAGGCAGCGTCGTACCTTCGCGCGGTGCCGCGTCCTGTCGGCCCGGGAGAACTCCTGCGCGTCGACCTCTTCGCCCATGCCAGGGACCCTAGAGGACTCCGCGCTCGTCCCGGTCCAGGTGCAGGTCCGTCCACGTCGTGGGCGGCACCGCAGCGCTCAGCAGGTCGGCGACCAGCCGAGCCAGGGAGTTGTCGGGATCGACCTCGCGGGCACGGTCGACCGCGCACCAGGCCAGGGCACCGTGACCGGCCAGCCAGGCCGAGAACGCCAGCACCGCGGCCGGACCACCGAGCAGGTCGGGTGGGGTGCGACGCACGGCGTCTGACCACACTCGGACGTGGTCGCGGGCCGAGGCACGGGTGATGAGGGTCCAGGCGCCGTCGCGCACGTCGGGCTGCTCGATGGCCACGGCGATGCCGGCGAGCTCGTCGTCGCTCAGGTCGGTCCCGCACGCGACGTGGTGGGCGGTGCAGCCCGCGACGTCGACCGCGTCGAAGGCGCGCGCCTCCGGCACCGCGGCGGCGACGACGGCGGCCGCCTCCACCTCCGTGTCCAGGGTCGCGGCCAGCTCGTCCCGCGAGGTGTGGGTGACCTGGCCGTCCACCACGGACTGGACCCGGAACGGGTGCAGTGAGAGGTCGTAGGGCGTGGCCCGGGCCCGGTCACCGCTCGGCAGCCACCACCGCTCGCCGTCGGCGCACAGCACGGCCTGCACCAGGAGCCCGCACGCCTCGAACCGTCGCTCGAGGACGTGTGCGGCGCGCCGGGCGAGCACCTCGTCGGCGGTGTACAGCACGAGGACGACGCTCCTGACGCCGTGGCCCACGGCCGGCTCGAGGAGCAGGTCGGCCAGCGCCGCGAGGTCGCCCGGCTCGGGCAGGTCGACCCGGGCGTGGAAGGGGTGAGCGCCGCCGAAGGTCAGCATCACGGCCGAGTCGTGGGGCTGGAAGCCGAGCACCACGGGCACGGCGGCGAGCAGGTCGTCGGGCCCGCGGGCCGAGAGCACACGACACTCGGGGCTGGGAGGCGGGCTGGACGTGCGACGGGGGCCGGGACGGTGGCCGGGACGGGGGCTGGGTGTGGGGTTGCTGGTCATGGCCAGGACGCTGCCCGCCGGCACCGACGGCTGGCCCGTCGGTGAGCAACGGCTGTGGAGCACGCCGTACGGCGGCGTCCTGTGCATGCCGGGCGGGCCGCTCCCGGGCCGCGTCGGCGGATCGGGGTACGTTCGCGAGGTGCGCACCCACGCCTCGGTGCTCCACCTCGACCTGGACGCGTTCTTCGCCGCCGTGGAGCAGCGCGACAAGCCGTCTCTGCGCGGCAGACCCGTCGTCGTCGGCGGGGTCGGCGGCCGCGGGGTCGTGGCGACCGCGTCGTACGAGGCTCGCCGCTACGGCGTCCGCTCGGCCATGACGACCCGGGAGGCGCGCTCCCGGTGCCCGCACGCGGCGTTCCTCACCGGCCGGTTCACGGCCTACCGCGAAGCCAGCGTCGTCGTCATGCGCATCCTGCGCGCCGCCTCCCCCCTGGTCGAGCCGCTGTCCCTGGACGAGGCGTTCCTCGACCTGGGCGCCGCGGGTCTGGGCGACCTGGAGGTGGACACCGTGACCGCCTTCGGCCACGAGCTGCGTGAGCGGGTCTGCGCGGCCACCGGGGGGTTGACCGCGTCGGTCGGGATCGGCACCTCGAAGTTCATCGCCAAGGTCGCCTCCGACCTCGACAAGCCGGACGGCCTGGTCGTGGTGCCGCCCGGCACCGAGCAGCAGCTGCTGCGCCCGATGCACGTCTCGGTGATCCCGGGGGTCGGCCCGGCGACCGCCGAGCGGTTGCGGCGCGCCGGCGTCCACACGGTCGCCGACCTCGAGTCGGTCGGCGCCGAGGAGCTGGTGCGACTCGTCGGCAAGGCCCACGGCAACGGTCTCTACCGCCTCGCCCGAGCCGACGACGACCGCGCCGTGGTGCCCGAGCGGGAGGCCAAGTCGGTCAGCGTCGAGGGCACCCACGACACCGACCTGACGGACCGCACGATCATGGCCCACCTGCTGACCCGGCAGGCCGGCGAGGTCGCCACCCGGCTCCGCAAGCACGGCCTCTCGGGCCGCACCATCTCGATCAAGGTCCGGCTGCACGACTTCACCACCCTGAGCCGCTCCAGCACGTTGGCCTCCCCCACCGACCAGGCCGCGGTGGTGGCCCGGACCGCGCGGGGGCTGCTCAGCGACCTCGACACGTCCGGGGGCGTACGTCTGCTCGGGGTGGGCGTCTCCGGCTTGGCGGATTGGGTGCAGGAGGACCTCTTCGGCGAGACCGAGGAGCTGGACGAGGAGCCGGAGACGCCCCTCGACCCGGCGCCCGAGGCGCGACGCAGCTGGGCTCCCGGCATGGACGTGGTGCACGAGGACCTCGGGCGCGGCTGGGTGTGGGGCTCGGGTCGCGGGGTGGTCACGGTCAGGTTCGAGACGGCCCAGAGCGCGTCAGGACCGGTCCGTTCCTACGCCGTGGACGACCCCCGGCTGACGCCATTCACGCTGGAGCAAACCTGATCGCCTCGCCGGGACGCAGCTGCGCGCACTGCCACAGGTCCTCGGCGCGGACCACGGCCACGACCGGGTAACCACCCGTCGGTGGGTGGTCGGCCAGGAACACCACGGGCTGCCCGTCCGGGGGCACCTGCACCGCGCCGAGCACCGTGCCCTCGCTGGGCAGCTCACCGCGCGCCTCGCGCCGCAGGACCGGACCGTCGAGGCGCAGGCCGACCCGGTCGGACTCACTGCGCACGACGTACGACGACGCGCACAGGTCCGCGACCGCGGTCTGGCCGCACCACCCAGCCCGGGGTCCGGGGTCGACCCGCAACCGGCCCCGGCTGGGACCTCGCGGGGTGTCCGCGCCCGGGGCCGGTGGACGCGCGGGGACACCGAGCGGCAGCTCGCGGCCGGCTCCCACCGGGGCCGGCCCCACCCCGGCCAGCGTGTCGGTGGACCGTGACCCCAGCACCGGTGCGACGTCGATCCCGCCGGCCACCGCGAGACAGCTGCGCAGCCCGGTCGGTGGTGCTCCGAGCCGCAGGGTCTCCCCCGCCGGCACCCAGGTCGGGGTGGCGTGGGCCGCGGACCGGGCGCCGACGCGCAGCGGCGCGGGAGCCCCGGTCAGCGCCACCCACACCCCGACCGTGGACCGCAGGTGCAGCCCGCCGAGGAGCACCTCGAGCAGGGCGGCGTCGGGGCCGTTGCCGACCAGGCGGTTGGCCAGGTCGGCGGCCGGCCGGTCGAGCGCGCCGGCCCGCGGAACCCCGAGGTGGGCCAGCCCGGGTCGTCCTCGGTCCTGGACCAGGCACTGGGGACCCGCACGCAGCACCAGCAAGTGGGCGGTGACGTGCACGCTCACCGGGCCACGAACCGCACGCGGGTGCCGGGTGCGAGCAGGGCCGGCGGGTCCCGGTCGACGTCCCACATCACCGCGTCGGTGTGGCCGACCACCCGCCACCCGCCGGGCGAGGCAGAGGGGTAGACCCCGCACCAGGTGTCCGCGATCGCCACGGCACCGGCCCGCAGCCGCGGGCGTGGCGTCTGGAGCCGCGGGACCGCCAGCCGGTCGGGCAGCCCGGCCAGGTAGGCGAACCCGGGCGCGAACCCGCAGAACGCCGACACCAGGTCGAGGCACTGGTGCTGCTCGACCACGCCGGCCTCGTCGGTCCCCCACTGCTGCGCGACGAAGGACAGGTCCTCGCCGTCGTAGCGGACCGGGACCTCGACCGGCTGCCTGTCCACCAGGTCACCTCCGATGAGCGCATCCGCGGGCGCCTGCTCCAGCAGCCGGCGCAGGCCTTCTGGGTCGCGAACACCGTCGAACAGCACCGTCCGGGCCCCCGGGACCACGTCGTCGAGCGGCACGTCCTGGCGTCGTACCCACCCGGCCAGGGCGCCGGCGGCCCGGGCGTCGGGCACTTCGGCCAGCAGCGCGTGGGGCCCGACGGGGACGAGGTGCATGCCCCCAGTGTGGCCTGGGCACAGCAGGAGAAAGGTGAGGGCCCCTTGCTGGTATGAGCATCAAGGGGCCCTCGGTTTGATCGGAAAAGGTGACGCCCGATCGATCTGGACAGATCTGAGAAACCCCGACGTCCCCGTCACCGGGCCGCCGCCTCGAGTTGCCTCGGCGGGGTGGGTCCTTGCTCGTGTCCGATCCCCGATCCATCTCCCGGCGGAGCCGGTGCAGGTTCGGTAGACACCGTTCTACGCCCCGCCCGGAGCCCGGCACAAGAGTTTCGGCCCGGAAGATCCGACATACCTTGAGTCCCACAGGGTGCTCCACAGGAACGGCGGGTTCCTCCACCGATCCAGGGCTTTCTCCACAGGTTCTGCTCAGACCTGTGGAGGGAGCGCGAGCCCGCGCAGCGTCCACCCGGCCGCTTCCAGGGCGCTCCGCACGGCGACCGCGTGAGCCACCGCACCCGGTGAGTCACCGTGCAGGCACAGGGAGTCGACACCGCCCCCTTCGGCCAACCGCAGCGCCTGGGTCACCACCGCCCGCTGGTCCGCGACCAGGGCGCCGGGCTCGGAGCGGGGCACCAGCCGTCCCCGGTCGTCGTAGGCGCGGTCCGGGAAGCCCTCTCGCAGCACCCGGCGCCCCGCCTGGGCCGCGAGCCGCAGCGAGAGGCCGGGCATGCCCAGGACGGGCAGGTCGCCCGACCCGGCCAGCACCGCGGCCGCCTGCTCGGGATCCTCGAGCACCCGGTGGTAGAGGGCGCCGTGCGGCTTGAGGTAGCGGACCTCCGTGCCCGCGGCCCGGGCGATCTCGTCGAGCGTGCCGACCTGGTCGGCGACCTGCTCGCGCAACACCTCGGCGGCCACGTCGCGGGCCACCCGACCGAAGTGCTCGCGGTCGGCGTACGAGACCTGGGCGCCCACCGAGACGCCCCGCACCACGGCCTGCTCACACACGGCCCGCATGGTCGCGGTGGTGCCGGCGTGGTAGCCGCAGGCCACGTTGGCGCTGCTCACCACCCGCAGCAGCGCGGCGTCGTCGGTGATCTCCTCGCCGAGGTCGGCGTTCAGGTCGATGCCGCGCTCGGCGGGTCGGGTCGCCACGGGGCGAGGTTAGCGGGGTGGATAGCGTCGGGGCATGCAGCCGCCGATCGCCGACAGGCGCCCCACCACCAGCACGCACCACGGCCGCACCCGCGTCGACGACTACGAGTGGCTGCGCGAGAAGGAGTCGCCCGACGTGGTCGGCTACCTCGAGGCCGAGAACGCCTACACCCAAGAGCGCACCGCCCACCTCGCGGACCTGCGGCAGTCGATCTTCGACGAGATCAAGGCCCGCACCCGCGAGACCGACCTGTCGGTGCCCACCCGCAACCGCGACCACTGGTACTACGGCCGCTCCTTCGAGGGCAAGGAGTACGGCGCGTCCTGCCGGGTGCCGGTCTCCGGGCCGGAGGACTGGACCCCGCCCCGGCCCGCCGAGGACTGCGCGCCCGACCAGCCCGCCCTGCCGGGCGAGGAGGTGTTGCTGGACTTCGACGCGCTGGCCGAGGGTCACGAGTTCTTCTCCTCCGGTGGCTCCAGCATCAGTCCGGACGGCCGGGTGCTGGCCTGGTCGACCGACGTGGTCGGTGACGAGCGCTACACCGTGCGGTTCAAGGAGCTCGCGACCGGTCAGCTGCTCGACGACGAGATCACCGGCGTGCTCGGCGGCGTGACCTGGGACCGGGCCGGGGAGTCGGTGTACTACGCGACCATCGACGAGTCCTGGCGCGCGGACAAGATCTGGCGACACCGGGTCGGCACCGCCCAGGCCGACGACGAGCTGACCTACCACGAGGAGGACGGCCGGTTCTTCGTCGGCGTGGGCCGCACCCGCAGCGACCGCTTCCTGGTGGTCGCGGCCGGTTCCAAGATCACCTCCGAGTACCGCTTCCTCGACGCCGACGCCCCTGAGTCGGGCTGGCAGGTCTTCTGTGCGCGCCGCGACGGCCTGGAGTACTCCCTGGACCACGCCGTGATCGGTGGCGAGGACCGGTTCCTGGTCATGCACAACCACACCGGGCCCGACTTCGAGCTCGGCCACGCGCCGGTCGTGCCCACAGAGGCGGCGGACTGGATCCCCCTGGTCCCGCACGACCCGGCCACTCGCCTCGAGGACGTCGACGCCTTCGCCGGGCACCTCGTCGTGCACCAGCGCAGCGAGGGCCTGACCCAGCTGCGCATCCTCGAGCTCGGCACCGACGGGGTCGAGGACGACTACCTGGTGGAGTTCGACCACGAGGTCTACACCGTCGGCTCCGGCGGCAACCCGAACTTCGCGCAGCCGACCGTGCGGCTGGGCTACACCACGATGTCGGTGCCCTCCTCGGTCTACGACTACGACGTGCGCAACCGGGAGCTGACCCTGCTCCGCCGGGCCCCGGTGCTGGGCCACTACGACCCCGACGACTACGAGGAGCACCGGCTCTGGGCCGCGACCGACGACGGTGAGCAGGTGCCGATCTCGATCGTCGTACGACGCGACGCCCGGCAGGATCCCGGCGGTCTTGCGCGACCGGTGCCGGTCCACCTCTACGGCTACGGCGCCTACGAGATGTCCTACGACCCGTACTTCTCGGTGGCCCGGCTCTCCCTGCTCGACCGCGGCGGCGCCTTCGCGATCGCGCACGTGCGCGGTGGCGGGGAAATGGGCCGGCGCTGGTACGACGGCGGCAAGCTGTTCGCCAAGCAGCAGACGTTCTCCGACTTCATCGCCTGCGCCCGGCACCTAGTCGCGACCGGCTGGACGACCCCGGAGCAGACCGTGGCCGAGGGCGCGAGCGCCGGGGGCCTGCTGATGGGTGCGGTCGCCAACCAGGCACCCGGCGACTTCGGCGGCATCGTGGCCGGGGTGCCGTTCGTGGACGCCCTGACCAGCATGCTCGACGCCACCCTGCCGCTGACCGTGACCGAGTACGACGAGTGGGGCAATCCCGAGGCCGACGCGACCGTCTACGACTACATGGCCGGTTACGCGCCCTACGACAACGTCACCGCCCAGACCTACCCACCGATCCTGGCCGAGACGTCGATCAACGACACCCGCGTGCTGTACGTCGAGCCCGCCAAGTGGGTGGCCAAGCTACGGGCCACCGCGCAGAATCCCGACGACGTGCTGCTGCGCACCGAGATGGCGGCCGGGCACGGCGGTGTCTCGGGCCGCTACAAGTCCTGGCACGACCGGGCGTTCTCCCTGGCCTGGATCCTCGACCGGATGGGTCTCGCCGACGTCATGCCGCGCGACTGAGCCCCACGGCCATACCCGCCGCGCCGGCTCATTCAAGTTCTCACCACTGGGGTGACCCATCCGAGCACCGATCCGTGGCGAACTAGAGACAGGCGCCGCCCTCGGGCGGCGCCGAGACAGGCGGACTGAGAACTCGCTGAGAGTTGAAGTTTCTTGCAACTCGACGGAGTTCCCGGTCGTCCAGTCTTGTGAAGGCCCACTGGTGGCGGGGGAATCCTGCCACCGGCACGGGCGTTGATGTACACGTCGGACGGTGACCCGTGCTGACCGAGAAGAGGAGGGTTCCCCATGGCGACACGCAGTGCCGGAACACGCGAGATCGAGGGCCGCGACAGCGTCGGCCTCTACCTGGACGAGATCGCTCGTAACGACCTGCTCGACGCCGCCACCGAGGTCGAGCTCTCCAAGACCATCGAGGCTGGCCTGCTGGCCGAGGCGCTGCTCGCCGAGGGCCGGGTGGGTCGCCGCAAGGGCGGAGCACCGATGTCGGCCACCCGCGACGAGCTGGAGTGGGTCGCCGAGGAGGGTCGCAAGGCCGTCGACACCTTCATCACCGCCAACCTGCGCCTGGTCGTCTCGATCGCCCGCAAGTACGGCCGGGCCCAGATGCCGATGCTGGACCTGATCCAGGAGGGCAACACCGGCCTGATCCGTGCGGTCGAGAAGTTCGACTACACCAAGGGCTATAAGTTCTCGACGTACGCCACCTGGTGGGTGCGTCAGGCGATCACCCGGGGGATCGCGCAGCAGGCCCGCGTGGTCCGGCTCCCCGTCCACGTCGTCGAGGAGCTGAACCAGGTCGGCGGCGCCCGTCGCACCCTGGAGCGTCGTCTGGGTCGGGAGCCCGACCCGACGGAGATCGCCGAGGAGCTCGGCATGGAGGTCGACCGTGTCCTCGACCTGATGGCGTGGGGCCGTGAGCACGTCAGCCTGGACTCGCCGGTCGACGAGGACGGCGACACCTCCCTGGGTGACCTGATGGCCCAGGAGACCTCGCCCAGCCCCGACCTGACGGTGCTCGACGTGGAGTCGCGCGACCGGCTCAACAGCCTGGTCGGACACCTCGACGCCCGGGCCGCCGACATCATCCGCTCGCGCTACGGCCTGGTCGACGGACGCCAGCACAAGCTGGCCGACATCGGCACCAAGCACGGCATCTCGGCCGAGCGGGTACGTCAGCTCGAGCGGGAGGCGTTGCAGAAGCTGCGGCGCATCGCCGACCCGGACCTGGCTGCCTGAGCCTCAGCGCTGCAGCTCCGCGCCGACCACCCCCCCCCACCCGCGGGGGGGGGCGCCGGCGGCCGGGGTGTGGATTTCGGAAGTCGCCACCC
>JAJAYJ010000135.1 GCA_026786275.1 Nocardioides sp.
CCCGGGGGGGGGGGGCGGTCCCGCTTACGGGGGGCCCACGTGCGCCGCCCCCCGGCCCCCCCCGCCCTCACCCCCGGGGGGGGCACCACCACGGCCCGGGCCCCTCGGGGGGGGGCCCACGGCCGTGTCCGTGGAGCTGGGTGGTGGCCTCAGCTGATGATCAGGGCGTGACGACCACCGTGATGAAGTTCGACGAGATGTAGTCGTCGAACCCGGCGTCGGCGGTGTAGTACGCCTGGAAGGTGTAGGTGCCGGGCTCGAACGCTGCGAGGTTGCTGCCCGCGAGTCCGGAGCCCTTGGTGATCTGGCTCCCGAAGTTGGTGCTGGCGTCGAAGGTGCCGTCAGCCCTGATGCTGGTGAAGCCCAGGAAGAACGGGGAGTCGCTGCCACCCTTGATGTTGCCGTTCTGGTAGAAGTCCACGAACCCGGACGTGGCCGGAGCGTCCTTGAAGAAGACGCTGCCGGAGAGCGAGGCGTAGGTGCGGGTGTCGGTGGCCGACTTCGAGAACGTGAAGGTCGTCGAGTTCACGGCCAGGTTCGAGTTGAACACCTTGAACTTGGTGCCGCCCTTGCGGCCGTTGTAGGTGGCGGTGACCTTGTAGGTGCCGGTGCCGAGCGCCGGCACCTTGTAGACGGCCTTGCCCTTCTTGGCCCTGACCTTCTTGTTCTTGGTGATCCCGGTGCCCTTGAGCGTGAACTTCACCTTGCCGCCACCGTTGACGAAGGCGGTGATCCGCTGCTTGGCGATGCCGGGCTGGACACCCTTGAACGCCTTCGTCACCTTGAGCTTGCCGGCCGCGGCCACGGCCTGGAACGCCGACCCCGACACCTGGGGTGCGGAGCCGGGGGCGGCTGACGAGGTCGTGACACCAACGGTCGGGACGGCGAGGGCGACAGCCGAGACGACGGTGGTGGCGAGCATGGCAAACCTGCGCATGGAGGTGCTCCTTGTGACGTGATGGGTTGAGGTGGGACCGACGCCCGAGTCGGGGCCAGCAAAGCAGTTACCCCACAGCAGCACCGTCAAACCCACGAGTTACATGACCACGCCGACGTCTGGACCGCCCGACACGCGGTCCGGCACCCACGGGGTGGCGCGGGCCTTGCCACACTGGCCGGATGAGCGCGCTGCCGTCGGCCCGCCCGCAGGTGGTGGCCCACCGCGGCGCGAGCCACGAGAACGCCGAGCACACCCTGAGGGCCTACGTCGCCGCGCTCGAGGCCGGCGCCGAGGCTCTGGAGTGCGACGTCCGGCTGACCGCTGACGGACACCTGATCTGTGTGCACGACCGCGACCTGCGACGCACCACCAACACCCGCGGTCGGGTCTCGACGATGAACCTCGACGACCTGTCCGCCCTCGACTTCGCGGCCTGGAAGAACCCCTGGGCCGAGCTCGACGACGAGGCCCCCGAGCGGGCCGACGTCGACCTGGACCGGGTGCTGACCCTGCGGCGGTTGCTGGAGACGGTCGCCGACGCGGGCCGGCGGGTGGAGATCGCCATCGAGACCAAGCACCCCACGCGGTACGGCGGCCTCGTCGAGAAGCGGGTGGTCGACATGTTGCGCGACTTCGGCTGGGACCGGGCCGGCACCCCGGCGCGGGTAATGAGCTTCAGCTACACGGCGCTGCAGCGGGTCGAGCACCTGGCCCCGGAGGTACCGGTGGTGATGCTGCTGGACCGGGCGGCGTACTGGCCGATGCTGCGGCGCGTGATCGGACCGGACTGGATCGTGGGTCCCGGGATCGACGAGCTGCGCGCCCACCCACGGCTGGGCCGCCGGATCACGGCCACAGGTCACGACCTGCACGTCTGGACCGTGAACACCCGGGCCGACCTCGAGCTGTGCTGCTCGCTCGGGGTGCGGGCCGTGATCACGGACCGGCCGGCGTACCTGCTCGACCTGCTGGGGGCCTGAGGGCGGCCGATCGGCTCAGCTGTGCTCGGCGACGTACGCCGTGAGCTCGTCCTCCAGCTCGACGAGCACGGTGGCGAGCGCGAGGATCACCGCGTCGCCCGAGGCCGGGCCCGCGACGAGCCAGGTCTCGCGGTCCTCCTGCGTGACGGACTCGACGCCGGGGACCGCGCTCACGGCGGTGACGATCGAGGTCCGCAGCCTTGCCTCGAGGGGGTCCTCGCGCACGAACTCGGCGACGTTGAGGTAGATCGACAGACCCCCGTCGTCCTCGGTGCTGACCTGCACCCCGAGCACGTCGTCACCGTCCTCGCTGATCCAGGTGTCGTCCAGGTGCTTGATCGCCATGGCGTGAGCCTAGGCGTTCGACGACCGCGCGGACCGGTCCGGGTCGCCTCGGATAGGTTCACGGCCATGGCCAAGAAGTCCCGCACCAAGACCCGCGACACGACGCCCGAGGGCGAGGTCGGTCCCCGGCAGCCCTGCCCGTGCGGATCGGGCAAGCGCTACAAGGCGTGCCACGGGGCCGGTGACGCGGCCACGGCCGTGTTCGTGGGCCGCCCGTTCGAGGGCCTGCAGGGCGAGTGCGACCTGGTCGCGCTGCGCGAGCTGGTGCCCTCCGCGACCGCCCCGCTGCAGCTGAAGGACCATCCCGACGCCGAGGTGCAGCTGTGCTCGCTGCTGCCGATGGCCGCGCCCGCGATGAAGCGCGACAGCGGTGCGGTCTGGCTGGGCCTGCAGGTCCAGCACGCCTTCGGTGACCCCTCGCGCGACCTGGGGGCCGTGCTGAGCGCAGCCCTCGAGGCCGAGGCCGGCATCGTCGGTCTCACGAACCCGCCCGGACCTGGCCCCCGGCTGCAGGACCTGGTCGTCGACCAGCCGCTCGTCGTCACCGTGCACGACGGGTTCGACTTCTGGGTGGCCGACGTCGAGGACACCGACGAGGTCGCCGGCGCCCTCGAGCAGGCCAACGCGGCGGCGAGCCCGACGGCTCGGTTGACCGGGGTCGAGGCGGCGTACTGGACCCGGATGGGCGCGAAGGAGCACCTGCGCTGGGTGATGCCCGAGCCCGAGGACGTCCTGCTCGACGCGCTCGCGCGCCTGCACGCCGCCGGCAAGGACGTGATCGCACCCGAGGCCCGCCTGGTCGGCATGTTCCGGGCCCACGGGCTGCTGGCGCCGGTCTGGGACCTGCCCGTCGGCACCGGAGCGGAGGCGCTGGAGCAGCCGGCCGCAGCCTTCAAGGCCGACCTGGACGCAGCGCTGGCTGACACCTCCGCACTGAGCGCCGAGGAGCGTTCGGCCCGCAATGGGCTGGCCAACCGGCAGGTCACCATCCGCTGACGCTGACGCTGACGCTGACGCGGTGGCCGCTCAGCTCAGGCCGGGTCCTGGACCGGTCTCGTCGGTGCGAACCGCGTCGAGACGACCACGAAGACGACAACGCTCACCACGAGCAGCTCGCCGCCGTCCTCGGCCAGGGTGAGCGCGGGACCCAGCCAGCAGTTCTCGCTGAACGTCCCGTGCACCATGTCGAGCACCAGACCGCACAGGATCAGCAGGCCGAACAGCACATCGAGGATCCGGCTGGCTCGCCGCTCGGCACCGACCGCGCGCCGATGGGCAACGAGGACCGTCGTCCCGAGCACGGTGCCCGCGATCATCCAGACCATCAGCTCCCCGAAGTCCTGGGCCCGCAGCCCGAACGCGTCGGGAAGAACCAGCGCCAGGCCCTGGCCGACGCGGTCTGACCGGGCCTGATGTGGTCCGAGGCAGGGACTACCCCGGGCTGGGCTTCCCCCCACCGGCGACGGCCGACTACGAGGGAGCGCCGCGTGAGCGTCGCACGGCCCAGGAACGCAGCCGGGAGTAGCCCTTGACCGACGTACGCCGCAGCCGGCGCAGCTCGTAGGGACCGTCGGGGTCGTGCTCGTGCTGCTCGTCGGGTGACCCGGTGTGGCCGGTGAGGTGGTCGTGCGCGCCGACGTCGACGAGCACCGAGCCCGGCCTGGCCAGCGAGGTCAGCCGGGAGGCGATGTTGACCGTGGGGCCGAAGACGTCGCCGAGCCGGGCGACCACGTCGCCGTACGCGACACCGGCCCGGACCTCGGGGAACTGCTCGTCCGGCGACGCGCCCTGTTCGGTGATCGCGAGAGCCGCCTCGATGGCGCCGCCGAGGTCGTCGGCGACGTAGAGCACCGCGTCGCCGATGCTCTTGATGACCCGCCCACCGTGCTCCAGGACGATGTCGGTGCAGGTGGCCTCAAAGCCCTCGATCCAGCCGACCAGCTCGGTCTCGGTCAGCTCCTTGCTCCGGGAGGTGAAACCCACGATGTCGACGAAGCCGACCGCCAGGGCGGAGGCCACCTCGCCCGAGGCCTCGGTCATCAACCGGCCGGCGGCGCTGGCCAGGTGGCGGCGCCACACGTAGTCCTGCAGCTGCTCGACGCGCACCAGGACCTGCTCGGCCAGGTCGGCGACCTGGGTCGTGGGGTCCGCCCCGCTCTCGAGGGCCACGTCGGCCAGCAGCGTGGTCTGCCACTCCGCGAGCCGCGCGAAGCTGCGACCCCAGGTGCGGACCAGGGCGGACTGCCGCTCGGGGCTGAGGACACCGAGCGCCATCAGGTCCCCGGCCAGCCCCACGGCCCTCACGTCGCCGGGCGTGAAGGCGACGTCGGTGTCGGAGGCGTGCGGGAAGCCGAGCAGCCGCCAGAGCTCGTCGGCGACGTCCGGGGCGACCCCGGACTGTTCCGCGACCTGCAGCCGGGTCAGGGTCGGTGTCTCGCCCAGCAGGAACACCTCGACCTGGCGCAGGGCGCTGGTCAGGTCGGGGCGCCCCTCGGGTGGGTGGCTCACCCAAGCTCAGTCGTCGTCGGCGGGCATCCGCTCGGCCGCGACCCTCTCGAGAGCCTGGTGGAACGACGGCATCTCCACGTCGAGGTGGCGCAACGCCTCGGAGGTGACGTGGATGAGCTCGAGGGGCGAGGTGGCCACGATGCTCGCCGAGCGCAGCGAGCGGTTGATGATCGCGGCCTCACCGATGATGTCGCCCGGACCGAGCACGGCGATCTCCTGGCCGTCGTGGCGGATCGAGACGGTGCCGTCGAGGATCACGTAGGCCTTGTCCGCGGTCGTGTTCTCCCGGATCGGCGCCCAGCCCTCGGGCAGGGTCACCCGGGTGCCGGACGCGCTGATCGTGGCGATCTCGCGGGCCGTGAACATGGAGAAGAACGAGTCGGACATCGGTGTGTGGCCTCTCGGTGGAACGGGGGAGGGCGGGGTGGCCCGGGGAGTCGAGCCGCATCCTCGCCCAGTGTCAGCGTCGCGGCAAGGATCCCGCACCCGAGCCCGACCCCGGCGTACGGCGGCCGGATCGGCGCTAGCCGACCACCGACGGGTCCCGACTGATCGGGCAGCTCATGCAGCGGGGTCCGCCACGACCCGAGCCCAGCTCGGACCCGGCGACCCGGACCACCTCGATGCCCGCGTCCTCGAGGCGGGCGTTGGTCTCCTCGTTGCGCTCGTAGGCCACGGCCAGCCGGGGCGCGAGGGCCAGGGTGTTGTTGCCGTCGTCCCACTGCTCACGCTCGGCGGTGACCGGGTCGAGGCCGGTGTCGATCTGGTGCAGGGCGTCGATGCCCATCGCCTGCGCGGCCATCTCCAGGAAGTGACCCGGCTCGGAGACGGTGAGGTGCAGCGGCTCGTCCGGACCGGTCTCCCCGGCGGTCATCGAGTAGGCCATCAACGACCCGACGTTGGGGTAGATCACCATCTTGTCGACGTCGACCAGGGTGCAGATCGTGTCGAGATGCATGGTGGCCCGCTCCTGCGCGATCGGGACGGCCAGCACCGTGTGGGCCAGGTCGGCGGAGAAGACCTGGCGGGCCAGGCGCTCCACGCCGGCGGGTGTCGTGCGCTCCCCGACGCCGACCGCGATCACGCCAGGCGCGAGCAGCAGCACGTCACCGCCCTCGACGTGCTCGTAGTGCGAGCCGTGGATGCGGGGCGTGCCGCGGAAGCGGGGGTGCTCGGTGTAGATCAGCTCGGTCAGCTCGGTCTCGCGCCTGCGGGCCGGCATCGCCAGCGAGGTGATCGCGACCCGGTCGCGGATCCACACGCTGGAGTCGCGCGTGAACAGCAGGTTGGGCAGCGGGTCGATGAGGAAGTCGTCCTGGGCCAGCAACGAGGTGACGAGGCCGAAGCCGCCGCGGACCTCGTCGTTGCGGATGCCGGCGGTCAGGTGGGTGGTGAGCTCGGCGGGCGAGGCGTCGGCGAGGTAACCGGCGAGGTAGCCGCGCATGGTGTCACCCAGGTCGAGGTCGGCCAGCACGGTGCTGATCGCGTGCGCCCGGGCGTCGGCCGCCTCCAGGGTCTCGCTCAGCAGCTGGGTCAGGTACAGCACCTCGACGTCGCGGGCCCGCAGCGCGTCCGCGAACGCGTCGTGCTCGTCCTGGGCGCGGGCCACCCACGGGATGCCGTCGAAGAGGAGCTTGTCGTTGTTGCGGGGGGTCAGGCGCTGGAGCTCGAGGCCGGGACGGTGCAGCATCACCGTGCGCAGGCGCCCGACCTCACTGTCGGCGCCGTGGGTCGCGTTCATGGCGGCACTCTATTGACTCGCGGTTGCGCTGGGTACGCCGGACCGCGACGCTGGCGGCATGGACTGGACCCTCGAAGTCGTCGTGCTGCCCGTTTCCGACCTGGAGGCCTCGATCGCCTTCTACCGTGACCAGGTCGGCTTCGCCCTCGACCACGACACCCGCAACGAGCACATGCACGTGGCCCAGCTGACCCCGGCCGGCTCGGGCTGCTCGATCGTGATCGGGGACCTGCCGGCCCAGAACGAGATGGTGCCCGGCTCGATGCGTGGCCTGCAGCTGGTGGTGGGCGACGCCGCCGCGGCCCGCGAGGAGCTGGTGGGACGCGGGGTGGAGGCCAGCGAGATCACGGTCTTCGACGAGCGCGACGGCGGCACGTTCTTCGGCTTCGCCGACCCCGACGGCAACACCTGGTCCGTGCAGGAGCTCGCCGTCCGCTTGGAGCGCCCGCTGATCCCGGCGGGGGACCGGGGCCGGTTCACGGAGGTGGTCGAGCCCTAGGGTCGGACCGGTCGCTCCGACGTCCGGACGACGCCGAGGCACACCTTAGGACTCGCGGAGGTGCCGGCAGGCCGCGGTAGCCTCGGCCAGCACGTCGTTGACCGGCCGGTCCAGGACGAGGGCGGCACGCACGACGTCGTCGTGCTCCGGCTGCACGTTGACGACCCGGCCCCCGAGCCGGGCCACCTTCACGTCGACGGCCTGACCCAAGACGTCGACGCTCACGTTCTCGCGGGCCAGGGCGTGCTTGCCGACGGTGCTCTGCCGCAGCCCGATGCTGGGGGTCTCCCGGAAGATCGCGGTCCGGACCGAGCCGAGACGGTCGGGTGTCACGAGCACGCTGAGGGTGTGAGCCGGTCGGCCCTTCTTCATCAGGATCGGGGTCAGCCAGGCGTCGGCCGCACCCGCCGCGAGCAGCGCGACCAGCACCTCGGGCCAGACCCGGGGGTCCAGGTCGTCGATGTTGGTCTCGAGCACGACCTCGGTGGTGGTGGTGGTGGCTGCATCGGCGAGGTCGGGGGCCCCGACGAACAGTCGCAGCACGTTGGCGTGGCCCGCGGGGTCCCGACCTCCGGCGCCCACCCCGATCGCGGCCGTGGTCATCGAGGGTTGTGGGCCCCAGCCGGTGCCGAGGGCGGTCAGCACCGCGGCGCCGGTGGGGGTGCAGAGCTCGGCTGCGGGCGCGCCCTCGGGTCCGGCGTACGACGGGAAGCCGCGCAGCAGCTCCGCCACCGCGGGCGGTGGCACCGGCAGGGTGCCGTGCGCGCCGCGGACCGACCCGGAGCCGACGCCGACGCGGCTGACCACGACGTCCCCGAGCTGCCCACCGCCCAGGTGCACGAACCCGGCGCACGCCCCGACCACGTCGGCGATCGCGTCGAGCGCGCCGACCTCGTGGAAGTGCACGTGCTGCGGGTCGACGCCGTGGACCGTGCCCTCGGCACTCGCGAGCCGCCCGAACGCGGCCACGGCCGCCGCGCGGACCGGCTCGGCCAGGTCGGCGGCGAGCAGCAGGGCGCGCACGTCGTGCCAGGACCGGTGCTGCACCGAGTCCGGGATCTCGACGTGGCACCGGGTCGCGGCCAGCCCGGCCCGGTGCACGGTCTCGACCCGCAGCCGGACCGGCTCGGGGGCGATCGCGTCGACGGCCTGCTGCAGCACCTCGACCGGCACGCCCGCCCCGACCAGCGCACCGAGGAGCATGTCCCCGCTCGCGCCGGCGGACGCGTCGACCCAGAGGGTCACGCCCGGCCGCCCACCGCGCGTGCCACCCGCGCGGCGAACACGCCGGCGCCGTACCCGTTGTCGATGTTGACCACGGTGATGCCGGGTGCGCAGGAGTTGAGCATGCCCAGGAGCGCGGACAGACCGCCGAACGAGGCGCCGTAGCCCACGCTGGTGGGCACCGCGACGAGGGGCACGCCGACCAGGCCGCCGATCACCGACGGCAGGGCGCCCTCCATGCCGGCCACCACGACCAGGCAGTCGGCCGCGACGAGGCGGTCCTGCACGGCGAGCAACCGGTGCAACCCGGCCACGCCCACGTCGGGCACCAGGTCCACCCCCGCGCCGTGCACCCGCGCGGTGACGGCCGCCTCCGTGGCGACCGGGGCGTCGGAGGGGCCCGCGGAGACCACGCAGACGGGGCCCCGGGGGGCGGGCAGCGGGCCGAGGACCGCGGTCCGGGCGACCGGGTCGAGGTCGGCCTCGGGCAGCTCGGCGGCCAGCATCGCGAGCGCGTCGGCGCCGAGCCGGGTGGCCAGCACCGCGCGCCCGGGGTGGTGCCCGTGCAGGGTCCGCAGCAGGGTGAGGACCTGGGAGGGCGTCTTGCCGGCGCCGTACACGACCTCGGGGTCACCGGTGCGGGCCGCGCGGTCCACGTCGACGCGGGCGAAGCCGAGGTCGTGGGTGCGGTCGTCCACGCGGTCGTCGGGCTGGTCCACGGCAACGAACCTACCCGCGACCACCCTCCGTGTGTGAGGCTCCCACCATGGAAGAGATAGAGAGCGACGTCGTCGTCATCGGGGCCGGTGCCTCCGGGCTGACCGCCGCCGATGCCCTGGTCGCCGAGGGGTTCGACGTCGTCGTGCTCGAGGCCCGGGACCGGGTCGGGGGCCGGTTGTGGACCCGTGAGATCGAGGGCGCCGTGCTCGAGCTGGGCGGCCAGTGGGTCTCACCCGACCAGACGGCCCTGATCGCCCTGCTCGAGCGCCTCGGTCTCGAGACCTACGAGCGCTACCGCGAGGGCCAGGCCGTGTACGTCGGCGCGTCCGGCGTGCCCGCCCGCTTCGAGCGTGACTTCCCGGTCGCCGCCTCGACCCAGCAGGCGATCGAGGCCCTGGTCGCGGAGGTGGACCGCCTGGTCGCCGAGACCGACGTGCGCGCCCCGTGGACGCACCCCCGGGCCGCCGAGCTCGACGCGATCAGCTGGCAGGCCTGGCTCGCGAGCCAGACCGACGATGTCGAGGCCCGCGCGATCGTCTCGCTGTTCATTGCGGAGGCGATGCTGACCAAGCCTGCGTCCGCGTTCTCGTTGCTGCAGGCGCTGCAGATGGCCGGCTCGGCGGGCAGCTTCAGCAACCTGGTCGACGACGAGTTCATCCTGGACAAGCGGGTGGTCGGCGGGCTGCAGCAGGTGCCGCTGCAGCTGGCTGCCGGGCTGGGGGACCGGGTGCGTCTGGGCCAGCCGGTCCGCACCGTCGTCTGGGACGACGACTCGGTCGTGGTCTCGACCGACACGCTGCGGGTGCACGCGCGCCGGGCCGTGGTCGCCGTACCGCCCAACCTCTACGGCCGGCTGACGTTCGCGCCGGCACTGCCCGCGGCCCAGCAGCAGCTGCACCAGCACCTGTCGCTGGGCCTGGTGATCAAGGTGCACGCGGTCTACGACCGGCCGTTCTGGCGCGACGCCGGGCTCAGCGGTACCGGGTTCGGGCCCGGGCTGGCGCTGCACGAGGCCTACGACAACACCTACGCCGGGAGCGAGGGCGGCACCCTGGTCGGCTTCGTGTCCGACACGAAGGCCGACGCCCTGCTGCTCCTCGACGCCGAGACCCGTCGCGAGCGGCTGCTGGGCTGCCTGGCGACGTACTTCGGGCCGGAGGCGCTCACCCCGCGGGTCTACTACGAGAGCGACTGGGCCTCGGAGGAGTGGACGCGGGGCGCCTACGCCGCGAGCTTCGACCTGGGTGGGCTGAGCCGGTGGGGGTCGTTGCTGCGGGCCACCGTCGGTCCTCTCCACTGGTCGACCAGCGACGTCGCGGCCGAGGGGTTCCAGCACGTCGACGGCGCGATCCGGATGGGACAGGAGACGGCCGCGGCCGTGGGGCCGGGGGGTGGGGGGGGGGGGCGGCGGGGGACCCCCCCACCCCCCCCCCGCGCGGCGGCCCCGGGGGGCGGGGGGGGGGGGGCGCACCCCGCCCCCCCCCACCCCAATCGGGGGGCCCTTAACACCCGGGCGGGGGGCCCGCCCGCCCCGGCGAAGGTCTCGATGCCTTCGAGCGCATGAATGC
>JAJAYJ010000136.1 GCA_026786275.1 Nocardioides sp.
GGGGGGGGGTGGGCATGCAGGTGGGTCAGGTGCGGCGGGGCGCCGCCTGCAGAGCCGCGCCGAGGACGATGACGGCACCGCCGGCGATCATCGGGACCTGGATGAGCGTGGCGTAGTCGTGCAAGGCCCCGGTCAGGATCAGGCCGATCCCGGACAGGGCGGTCAGGGTCACCCCGGGCGCCGTGGGCAGGGTGCTGCGCAACCAGGCGGCACCCAGCACCGCGGCCGTGCCGAAGAACGAGGTCCAGTAACCCGCCCACATGCCGTCGGACTTCAGGCCGAAGAGGGTCCAGCTGGCGAGCAGGGTGCCGATGGCTCCGACCAGGGTGATGATCCAGCCGATGTCCCGGGGCTGGTCCAGCGGCTCCGCGGCGACCTGGGCGGCGCTCTCGCGGGGACCGGGCAGGCCGGGCACCTGGTCGGGTCGGCGTGCGGGGCTGGCCATCGCTCAGGCCTCCAGCAGCAGGACGACGGTCTCGGCGACCAGGGCCGGCTTGGCCTCGCCGTCGATCTCGATGGTGTACGTCAGCGTGCACTGCTTGCCGGCGGGCACGTCCTTCACCTCGCCCAGCGCCACGACGGCGCGGACCTGCTTGCCGACCGGCACGGGGTTCGGGAAGCGGACCTTGTTGCTGCCGTAGTTCAAGGTGGCGCCCGGGGTGTCGAACGAGAAGATCGTGGAGCCGAGCCACGGTAGCAGCGAGAGGGTGAGGTAGCCGTGAGCCACGGTGCCACCGAACGGGCCGGCCGTGGCGCGTTCCACGTCCACGTGGATCCACTGGTGGTCACCCGTCGCCTCCGCGAACTGGTCGACCCGGTCCTGCTCGATGGTGACCCACTCGGAGGTGCCGAGGTCCTCGCCGGAAGCGGCGGAGATCTCGTCGAGGGAAGTGAAGACGCGCATGGCGGGGCGTTCCTCTCCGGGTTCGGCCCGGGCGCCCGGGCGATGACAAGATGGCGCGATGAGCGCCGGCGTCAACGAACCTAGCCCACCCCTCCAGCCCGCCACGCGCGAGCAGGTGAGCGCCGCACCCAAGGTCCTGCTGCACGACCACCTGGACGGTGGGCTGCGCCCGCAGACCGTGCTCGACCTGGCCGTCGAGTGCGGCCACGCGCTGCCGGCCACCGACGCCGCGGCGCTGGGTCGCTGGTTCGCGGAGGCCGCCGACTCCGGGTCGCTGGAGCGCTACCTCGAGACGTTCGACCACACCGTCGCCGTGATGCAGACCGCTGCGGCGATCACCCGGGTGGCGCGCGAGTGCGCCGAGGACCTCGCGGCAGACGGCGTCGCCTACGCCGAGATCCGCTACGCCCCCGAGCAGCACCTCGAGAACGGCCTGAGCCTGGATCAGGTCGTCGAAGCGGTCCGCCTGGGGTTCGAGGAGGCGATGGCCGCCAGCGCTAGCCGGATCGTGGTGCGCCAGCTGCTGACCGCGATGCGGCACGCGGCCCGCTCGCGCGAGATCGCCGAGCTGGCCGTGGCCTGGCGCGAGCGCGGCGTGGTCGGCTTCGACATCGCCGGCGCCGAGGCCGGACACCCGCCGACCCGCCACCTCGACGCGTTCGAGTACCTGCATCGCGAGAACTCCCACTTCACGATCCACGCCGGCGAGGCCTTCGGGCTGCCCTCGATCTGGGAGGCGATCCAGTGGTGCGGCGCCGACCGTCTGGGCCACGGGGTGCGGATCATCGACGACATCACGGTCGCCGAGGACGGCACCGTCACGCTGGGCCGGCTGGCGGCCTACGTCCGTGACACCCGGATCCCGCTCGAGATGTGCCCGGCGTCCAACGTGCAGACCGGCGCGGCGACCTCCATCGCTGAGCACCCCATCGGGCTGCTGAAGGACCTGCGGTTCCGGGTCACCGTCAACACCGACAACCGGCTGATGAGCGGCACGTCGATGAGCCAGGAGATGTGGTCGCTGGTCGAGGCCTTCGACTACACGGTCAAGGACCTGCAGTGGTTCACCGTGAACGCGATGAAGTCCGCGTTCCTGCCCTTCGACGAGCGGCTGGACCTGATCGAGCGCGTGATCAAGCCGGGGTACGCCGCACTGTGAGGACATGGGTGACCCACGTCCAGCCTCGTGGCGGCATGATGGTCGCGTGCCCGCCCGCGTGATCGTCGTGGCCGGCCCCTCGGGGGCCGGGAAGTCCCGCCTGGCCGAGCGCCTCGGGCTGCCCGTGCTGCGCCTCGACGACTTCTACCGCGACGGCGGTGACCCGTTGCTGCCCCGGATCGCCGACGGAGCCAACGCCGGTGCCGTGGACTGGGACCACCCCGGGTCCTGGCTGATGCCGGACGCGCTCTCGGCCATCCGTGACCTGTGCGCCGGCGGCACCACCGAGGTCCCGCTCTACGACATCGCCCTCGACGGCCGGCACGGCAGCGAGCAGCTCGACCTCGGCGATGCCGACCTGTTCGTCGCCGAGGGCATCTTTGCCCAGGAGGTCGTGGGCGCCTGCCACGACGAGGGCATGCTCGCCGCGGCGTACTGCATCCGCCAGCACCCCCTGATCACCTTCGGGCGCCGGCTCACCCGCGACCTGCGCGAGCACCGCAAGCCGCCGCTGTTCCTGGTCCGTCGCGGCCTGGCCCTGCTGCGTGACCAGCGTCGGGTCGTGGCCCATGCGGTCGAGCTGGGCTGCCGGCCGATGTCGGCGGACCGGGCCTGCGCCGACGTGGCGGGCCTGCGGACCTGGGCGACCCGGTGACGGCACTCCCGCTCGGGATCACGCAGCCCGACGCCCGTTCCTGCGGCGCGGCGTCGCTGGTGGCGGCCCGGATGTTGCTCGACCCGACGTACGCCGAGCTCGTCACCGCCGGGGCGCACCCGCGCACCGGCTTCGCGCTCGCCGGCGGCACCGTCCACGAGCGCTTCGGGTACGAGACGCTGGCCATGCACCGTCGAGTCACCGGCGCCGCGGTCCTGGGCGGCGGCGTGCAGCTGCCGTGGCCGCGGATGATCGGCACGCCTCCGTGGGCCGTGGCCCACCAGCTCTCGCGCACCGGCGGGCCCGGTCTGCCGCCCACGCCGTACGACGTGAGCCTGGTGCGGCTGCACCCTGGTGCCTCCGGTCCGATGGTCCGGGCCGGCCTGCGCACGGGTCGCCCCGTGGCCGTGTTCGTGGGCGACGCCTGGCTGCCCCGCCACGTGGTGCTGTCGGTCGGCCTCTCGGGCGACTCGGTCGACTGCTACGACCCCGCGCGCGGCCGGGTGGTGGCGGCCGGCACCAGTGCCTTCGCCGAGCAGCGGTTGCCGTTCGGCCGCTGGACCACGGCGTGGTTTGTCGTCGCGCCGGCCTGAGACGCCGACCCGCACCGCCGTCCGCCCGGATCACGGCGGGATCACGGCGGGGGCACGTCGACGGGGCTCAGACGCCCATCGGGTGCCAGACCGTCTTGGTCTCCACGAAGTCGGTCATCCGGGACAGGTCGGGGGTCGCGAGCAGGTCCTCGGCCCGTGGCCGCCGCACCCGCTTGAGGTTGTCGGCCGCGGCCACCTCGAGCGAGACCGCGAGCGAGGGGTCGTCGACGCCGGTCAGGTCGAGGGCGTTGACGTCCATGTGGGAGGCCAGCCAGGGAGCGACCTCGGCCCGCTGGCCGGTCAGGATGTTGACCACCCCCGCGGGCACGTCGGCAGTGGCCATCACCTCGGCCAGCGTGATGGAGGTCAGCGGGTGCTCCTGGCTGGCCAGTACCACGCAGGTGTTGCCGGTGGTGATCACGGGCGCGAGGACGCTGACCAGGCCCAACAGCGGGCTGGCGGGCGCGACCACGGCCACCACGCCGGTCGCCTCAGGGGTCGAGAGGTTGAAGAACGGCCCGGCCACCGGGTTGGCGTTGCCCACGACCTGACCCAGCTTGTCGGCCCACCCGGCGTACCAGACCAGCCGGTCGACGGCGGCGTCCACGACGTCGCGAGCCTTGCCGACGCTGATGCCCTCGGCGTCCCGCAGTTCCTGCTCGAACTGGGCGCGACGGCTCTCGAGCACCTCGGCGATCCGGTAGACGACCTGGGCCCGGTTGTAGGCGGTGCGAGACGACCAGCCCTTGAACGCCGAGCGGGCGGCCACCACGGCGTCGCGGGCGTCCTTGCGCGAGGCGTGCGAGGCGTTGGCCAGGAACCGGCCCTTCGCGTCGAGCACCTCGTAGGACCGCCCGGACTCCGAGCGCGGGAAGGCGCCGCCGATGTAGAGCTTGTAGGTCTTGCGCACGTCGATGCGGTCCATCACTGGTGTCCCTTCAGGTAGGCGGCCAGGCCGTGGCGCCCGCCCTCGCGTCCGTAGCCGGACTCCTGGTACCCGCCGAACGGGCTGGTCGGGTCGAACTTGTTGAACGTGTTGGCCCAGACCACGCCCGCGCGCAGCTGAGCGGCGACCTTCAGGATCAGCGAGCCCTTGTCACTCCACACCCCTGCGGACAGGCCGTACGGCGTGTTGTTGGCCTTCTCGACCGCCTCGGCGGGGGTCCGGAAGGTCAGCACGGACAGGACGGGGCCGAAGACCTCCTCGCGGGCGATCCGGTGGGCCTGCGTCACCCCGGTGAAGAGGGTCGGCGGGAACCAGAAGCCGGCGCTCGGCAGGTCGCAGGCCGGGGCCCAGCGCTCGGCCCCCTCGGCCTCGCCGATGTCGCAGAGGGCTCGGATCCGCTCCAGCTGCTCACGGGAGTTGATGGCTCCGATGTCAGTGTTCTTGTCCAGCGGGTCACCCAGGCGCAGGGTGGACATCCGCCGCTTGAGCCGGGCCAGCAGGTCGTCGGCGATCGACTCCTGCACCAGCAGCCGGGAGCCGGCGCAGCAGACGTGGCCCTGGTTGAAGAAGATGCCGTTGACGATGCCCTCGACGGCCTGGTCGAGGGGAGCGTCGTCGAAGACGATGTTGGCAGCCTTGCCGCCGAGCTCGAGGGTGACTTTCTTGGTCGTGCCAGCGACGGTGCGCGCGATCGCCTTGCCGACCTCAGTGGAGCCGGTGAACGCGACCTTGTCGACGCTCGCATGGCCCACCAGCGCATGACCGGTCGCGCCCGCTCCGGTGACGATGTTGACGACACCCGGGGGCAGGTCGGCCTGCTGGCAGATCTCGGCGAAGAGCAGCGCGGTCAGCGGTGTCGTCTCGGCCGGCTTGAGGACCACGGTGTTGCCGCAGGCCAGGGCGGGGGCGATCTTCCAGGCCAGCATCAGCAGCGGGAAGTTCCACGGGATGACCTGAGCGGCGACGCCCAGCGGCGTCGTGCCGTAGCCGCTGTGTTCGAGCTTGTCGGCCCAGCCGGCGTAGTAGAAGAAGTACGCCGCGGCCGTCGGCACGTCGACGTCGCGCGACTCCTTGATCGGCTTGCCGTTGTCGATCGACTCCAGCACGGCCAGCTCGCGACTGCGCTCCTGGATGATCCGGGCGATGCGGTAGAGGTACTTGGCGCGCTCGGCGCCCGACATCCGCGACCACACCTTCTCGTAGGCCTTGCGGGCGGCCGCGACCGCCGTGTTGACGTCGGCGTCACTGGCCTCGGCGACCTCGGCCAGGACCTCCTCGGTCGCGGGGTTGACCGTCTTGAAGGCCGTGCCCCGGCCCTCGACGAACGCACCGTCGACGAACAGGCCGTAGGAGGCCCTGATGTCCACGATCGCGCGTGACTCGGGGGCGGGCGCGTACTCGAACACCGTCATGGTCAGTCCAGGGTGAAGTAGTCGGGGCCGGAGTAGCGACCGGTGGTCATCTTGGTGCGCTGCATGAGCAGGTCGTTGAGCAGCGTGGAGGCCCCGAAGCGGAACCAGTCGGGGTCGAGCCAGTCGGGGCCGACGATCTCGTTGACCATCACCAGGTACTTGATCGCGTCCTTGGTGGTGCGGATGCCACCGGCCGGCTTGACGCCGACCATGGTGCCGGTCGCGTCCCGGAAGTCGCGCACGGCCTCGAGCATCACCAGGGTCACCGGCAGGGTCGCGGCCGGCTGCACCTTGCCCGTCGAGGTCTTGATGAAGTGGCCACCGGCCATCATGGCCAGCCAGCTGGCCCGGCGTACGTTGTCGTAGGTCTGCAGCTCGCCGGTCTCGAAGATCACCTTGAGGTGGGCGCTGTCGCAGGCCTCGCGGACCGCGACGATCTCCTCGAAGACCTGCAGGTAGCGGCCCGAGAGGAACGCCCCCCGGTCGATGACCATGTCAATCTCGTCGGCGCCGGCGGCCACCGCGTCGCGCACGTCGGCGAGCTTGATCGGCAGGGCCGCGCGGCCGCTGGGGAACGAGGTGGCCACGGCGGCCACGCGCACGCCGCTGTCGCCGAGCACCGCCCGGGCGTCGGCGACCAGGTCGGGGTACACGCAGACGGCCGCGGCGGCGGGACACGACGGGTCGGCCGGGTCGGGTCGCATCGCCTTGGCCGCGAGCGCGCGGACCTTGCCGGAGGTGTCCATGCCCTCCAGCGTGGTCAGGTCGACCATCGTGATGGCCAGGTCGATCGCGAAGGCCTTAGCCGTCGTCTTGATCGACCTGGTGCCGAGCCCGGCGGCGCGGGCCTCCGCGCCCACCTGGTCGACCCCGGGGAGGCCGTGCAGGAAGCGACGCAGGGCAGCGTCGCTGGCCGTGACGTCGGAGAACTGGTGCGCGGCGGGGGTGCCGGCCAGGTCTTCAGCGGTGGGTGGCATGCCCCTCAGCATAGGGTTGGACGACGGTACGGGCATGGTCGGCGACGGTGGAGGAACACAGATGACGGGGGCGCACCCGGAGCAGCCCGCGGACACCGAGCGCTTCGACACCGGAGGTCGCGCCACCGGTTGGGTCGGGCTGGTTCTCTGCGTCTTCCTGGCCGTCGGGTGGTGGGTCCTGCCGGGCGGCCCGCTGCCGGGGTGGGTGCTCAGTGGGGCGGTGCTCTCCGGGCTGCTGTTCTGGTCGGCGATCATCCGCCCGTCGGTGTCCGCGACCGGGGACACCCTGGTGCTGCGCAACATGTTCGAGGACGTGCGGATCCCGCTGGCCGCGATCCAGGAGCACGCCGTACGTCAGGTGCTGGCGGTCCGCGTCGCCGACAAGCGGTACGTCGGCTCCGGCATCGGGCGGTCCTTTGCCGCGTCGCGCAGCACTCGGGTCCCGGCCCCCGACGGCGGGGCCACCCGGGGCATCCACCCCGCGGACTACGTGGAGACCCGGATCGCCGGGCTGGCCGCCGACGCCCGGGACCGGGCCCGGGTCCGGCACCGCTCCGAGGAACAGGCCGCACTGGCCGCTGACGTCGAGCGCACCCCCACCTGGCGGGTCATCGGGCCGCTCGCGGTCTCGCTGGTGGCGCTCGCGGTCAGCATCGCCCTGGCCTGAGCGAGCCGGTCCCACGCGCGGGAGCCCGGCTTACGGCCGGGACTAGTCGAGTGTTTCGGTCGCTGGTGGGGGGTTGCAACCCCCACGAACGTCAGGAGTCCCCGGTCGACCGGGGATCCCTGCGCGCCCCGGCCGTGCGACCTCAGAGGCCGGCGGCCCCGCGGATGTCGTGGGCCAGCGCGTCGAGACGACCGGCGGCTGAGATCCGGGCGGCCTCGACGTCACGGCCCGCGACCGGGACCACGACCTCGAGGTAGCACTTGACCTTGGGCTCGGTGCCGCTCGGGCGCACGATCACCCGGGCCCCGTCGGCCAACCGGAACCGCAGCCCCTCGGTGGGCGGCAGGGCCGGTGAGCCCAACGCGAGGTCCTCGACGCCGAGCACGACCAGGCCACCCAGCTCGGTCGGGGTCGTGTCCCGCAGCCGGTGCATCGCCGCGGCGATCAGCGAGGCGTCGTCGACCCGGACCGAGACCTGCTCGGTCGCGTGCAACCCGTGCCTCACCGCGAGGTCGTCCAGCACGTCGAGCAGGGTGCGACCCTGCGCCTTGCAGTCGGCAGCGAGCTCGCAGACCAGCAGCAGCGCGGAGACGCCGTCCTTGTCGCGCACGTGCTCGGGGTCGACGCAGTAGCCCAGCGCCTCCTCGTAGCCGAAGACCAGGCCGGGCACCCGACCGATCCACTTGAAGCCGGTGAGCGTCTCGACGTAGGCCTGTCCGGCGGCGGCCGCCATCGTGCCGAGCAGGCGGGAGGAGACGATCGAGGCGGCCCAGACCCCGGAGTGGCCGGTGCTCAGCAGGTGGTGGGCCAGCAGGGCACCCACCTCGTCGCCGCGCAGCATCCGCCAGCCCAGCGGGGTCGGCACGGCGACCGCGCACCGGTCGGCGTCCGGGTCGTTGGCCACCACCAGGTCGGCACCGTGCTTCTCGGCGAGCGCCATCGCGAGGTCCATCGCGCCGGGCTCCTCCGGGTTCGGGAAGGCCACCGTGGGGAAGTCGGGGTCGGGCTCCTCCTGCTCGGCCACCACCCGGGGCGCCTCGAACCCGGCCGTCTCCAGCACCTGCACCACCGTGGCGGACCCCACCCCGTGCAGCGGCGTGTAGACCACGTCGAGGTCGCGGGGGCCGTCACCGGCGAGCCCGGCCACGGTGTCCAGGTACCCGTCGACCACGGACTGCCCGACCAGGGTGCCCTCGGCCCCCAGGGGTACGTCTCCCAGCGGGCCCACGGCCGCGATCCGGGCGGCGATCTGCGCGTCGGCGGGCGGCACGATCTGGCTGCCGTCGCCCAGGTAGACCTTGTAGCCGTTGTCCTGCGGCGGGTTGTGGCTCGCGGTGACCATCACCCCCGCCACGCAGTCCAGCTCACGGATGGCGTAGGCCAGCACGGGAGTGGGCAGGGGACCCGGCAGCACCAGTGCCCGCAGACCCGCCCCGGTCATCACCCGTGCGGTGTCGCGCGCGAACGTCTCGCTGCCGTGGCGGGCGTCGTACCCGATGACGACGGAGCCGAGCCGGCCCTCGGCCCGCAGGTGGGCGGCCAGCCCGGCCGCGGCGCGGATCACCACCACCCGGTTCATCCGGTTCGGCCCGGCACCGAGCGCGCCCCGCAGCCCTGCGGTGCCAAACTCCAGGGTGCCGTCGAAGCGGTCCTCGAGGTCGGCGAGCGCGGCCTGGTCACCGCCCTGCACCTGGACGACGAGCTGGTCCAGCTCGGCGGTGGTCGTGGGGTCCGGGTCCTGCGCCGCCCAGGTCCGGGCACGCTCGAGCAGGTGGTCGACGTCGGGGGAGCCGGTCATGCAAGGCACCGTAGGCCACCCGGCACGGTTTGCCCCGACCGGTGGGTGACACGCTCTGCACGTGCCCGAAGGTCATTCCATCCACCGCCTCGCGCGCCGGCACCACCAGCTCTTCCGCGGTGAGGCCCTGCGGGCCGCGAGCCCGCAGGGCCGGTTCGCCGAGGGGGCCGAGCTGCTCGACGGCGCGACCCTGGAGCGCACCGACGCGTGGGGCAAGCACCTTTTCCACCACTACACCGGTGACCTGCGCCTGCACGTCCACCTCGGTCTCTACGGCACCTTCACCGAGGGGGACCTGCCGGCCCCCCATCCGCGTGGGGCCCTGCGGCTGCGGCTGGTGGGTAAGGAGCGGTGGCTCGACCTGCGCGGGCCGATCGCGTGCGAGGTGCTGACCCCCGAGCAGTGCCGTCAGGTCACCGACGCGCTGGGTCCCGATCCGCTCCGCGAGGGCTCGGACCCGGCCCTGGTGCTCGCCCGGCTGGCACGGAGCCGGGCCAGCGTGGGCAGCCTGTTGATGAACCAGCAGGTGGTGGCCGGGGTGGGCAACGTGTACCGGGCCGAGATCCTCTTCCGGCACGGGGTGAGCCCGTTCCTGCCCGGTCGTGACCTCGAGGAGTCGACGTGGCTCTCGATGTGGGCCGACCTGTCGGTGCTGATGCGTGCCGGGGTCCGGACCGGACGGATCGTCACCACCGACCCCGAGGACCGGGCCCGGCCGGCCGGACGGGCCCGCCGGGTCGACGCGCACTACGTCTACCGACGCACGGGGCAGCCGTGCCGACGCTGCGACACCCCCGTCAGCCAGGTCGAGATGGCCGCGCGGAACCTGTTCTGGTGCTCCTGGTGCCAGCCCGACCCCTGAGGCCCCCGTGCGGGCAGCCCGGGCGGCCCGGGCGACCCGGGCCGGTCGCTCAGGTCGATCAGGCGTCGATGCTGCTCATGTCGCCGTAGCGGTCGCCGACGACCGCACCGGGGGGTACGGCGGCCGCGAGCCCGGCCAGGTCCTCCTCGGTCAGGGAGAGGTCGGCCGCGGCGGCGTTCTCCTCCAGGTAGCGGACTCGCTTCGTGCCCGGGATGGGGGCTACGGCGACGTCGGTGCTGCCCTGCGCCAGCACCCAGGCCAGCGCGAGCTGGCCCGGGGTGCAGCCCTTCACCTCGGCGAGCTCCCGCACCCGCTCGACCAGGGCGAGGTTGGCCCGCAGACCCTCGCCGTTCAGGCGCGGGAAGTACGCCGAGTTCCGGGAGTCCCCGGCCGGCAGCGATCCCTCGCTGATGGTGCCGGTCAGGATGCCGCGACCCAGCGGCGAGTACGGCACCAGGCCGATGCCGAGCTCGCGCAGCACCGGCAGGATCTCGGCCTCGAGGTCGCGGGTGAACAGGGAGTACTCGGTCTGCAGGGCCGTGATCGGGTGCACCGCCGCGGCCTTGCGGATGGTGGCGGCCGAGGCCTCCGAAAGGCCGAGGTGACGGACCTTGCCCGCCTCGACGAGCTCCTTCATCGCGCCCACTGTCTCCTCGATCGGCACGGTCTGGTCGACGCGGTGCTGGTAGTAGAGGTCGATGTGGTCGACACCGAGGCGCTGCAGGGACGCGTCGCACGCGGCCCGCACGTACGACGGCGTCCCGTTGATGCCCACCCGGGCGCCGTCGGGCGTGCGCTCGTTGCCGAACTTGGTGGCGAGCTGGACCTCGTCGCGACGCCCGGCGATGGCCTTGCCGACCAGCTGCTCGTTGGTGAAGGGGCCGTACATGTCCGCGGTGTCGAGGAACGTGACGCCGAGGTCGAGCGAGCGGTGGATGGTCTGCGTGTCGCCGGCCTCGTCGCGGGGGCCGTAGAACTCCGACATGCCCATGCAGCCGAGGCCGAGGGCCGAGACGGTGAGGGGCGAGGTGGTGCCGAGGGTGCGTGTGGTCATGGTCATGGCCCCACTGAAACCCCTGGAGTGCGCTCCAGGTCAAGCCCGGGTCGCGTCCGGGTCGCGTCCGGGGTCAGGCCGAGGTGCGCGCCGTGGCCTGGCCGAGGTGCTCGGCGTAAATCCCGATCTTGAGGTCGATCGCGCCGAGGTGCTCGGTCACCTCCGCGAGCTGGGCCAGCACCCGGCTGCGGTGGGCCTGCAGCAGCTCCAGACGGGCCTGCTCGTTGCCGTCGTCCTCGCGCACTAGGTCGGCGTAGCGGCGTACGTCGCGGGATCGGCATGCCGGTTGCCCGCAGCCGGGTCACCATCTGGATCCAGCGCAGGTCGGGCTCGGTGTGGCGACGGTGACCCGTGGTGGAGCGGCCCACCGGGCGCAGCATCAGCCCGTCTCGTTCGTCGTAGCGCAACGTGTCGGTGCTCAGACCGGTGACCCGCGAGGCCTCGGCGATGCTCAAGGACATGGTCAACGTCCCAGTCTCGACCCTGGACTGCGGCCCAGGTCAAGGGTGTCAGCCGAGCGGGTCGGCTGCGGCGTGCAGGTCGGGGCCGAGAGCACCAGCGTGACGACGACCAGCACCAGCGTCGCGCTCGCCGTGGTGGGCGCCCCTGCCTCAGATCCGCGGCACGATGCGTCCGAGGAGATCGCCCATCCGGCTGGCCGCGGCGCGCCCGGCCTCCAGGACCTCCTCGTGCTGGAGGGGCTGCCCACTGATGCCGGCGGCCAGGTTGGTCACCAGGCTGATGCCGAGCACCTCCATGCCGGCCTCGCGGGCGGCGATCGCCTCCAGGGTCGTGCTCATGCCGACCAGCTCGCCACCGATGGCACGGACCATCCCAATCTCGGCCGGGGTCTCGTAGTGCGGGCCGGGGAACTGCACGTAGACGGCCTCGTCCAGGCTGGGATCGATCTCGCGGCACAGGGTCCGCAGCCGAGAGGAGTAGAGGTCGGTCAGGTCAATGAAGCTCGCGCCGACGACGGGGGAGCGGCCGGTCAGGTTGATGTGGTCGCTGATCAGGACCGGGGTGCCGGGCGTCCAGGTCTGGCGCAGCCCGCCGCAGCCGTTGGTCAGCACGATGCTCCGGCAGCCGGCGCGGGCCGCGGTCCGCACACCGTGCACCACGGCGTCGACGCCCTTGCCCTCGTAGTAGTGGGTGCGGCTCAGGAAGACGAGCAGGTTGCGCTCGCCCGCCCGCACCGAGCGGATCTTGCCCGAGTGTCCGGCGACCGCGGCGGGCGAGAAGCCCGGCAGGTCGGTCGTGTCGATCTCGGCGGTCGCCTGCCCGAGCGCGTCGACGGCCGGCAACCACCCCGAGCCCAGCACGAGGGCGACGTCGTGACGCTCGACCCCGGTCAGCTCGGCGAGCCGGGCGGCGGCGTCCTGGGCGAGGGAATGAGGTGATGTCGGATCGTCCACGCCGCGAGGATAGTGGCCGCCGGACTCGGTGCGCTCACTGACCGATCGAGCGGCAGTCGCGACGGCGCAGGGCGGCGACGTAGTCGGCCGGGGCGTCGGCCGCCTCGGCCGCGTCGGCGATCACCCCGAGGTACGACGCCGAGGGCAGGCCGCCCTCGTAGGCGTCGAGCACGTAGGTCCACACCACGAGCTCGCCGGCCAGCGTGGAGACCCGCACCTTGGCCTTGCGGTAGAGGCCGGTGGTGAAGGACTCCCAGCCGTCGAGGTCGGTCTCGTCCTCGCGGGTGACGTCGTAGACCGCGACGAAGACCTGCTCGGCCGGGTCCTGCACGATCGTGGCCAGCGAGCCGTCCCAGCCGTCGTCCTCCCCGCCGAACGTGAGCCGCCAGCCCTCCAGCCAGCCCGTGGTCTGCATCGGCGAGTGCGGGCACCGCTCGCCCATGCGCGCGGGGTCGAGGTTGGTCCCGTAGGCGGCGTAGTGCGTCACGACCGACAGGGTAGTGGTCCCACGTCGGATGCCGGAGCGTCGATCACTAGCATGGAGTGGTGACCCACTTTGATCTCCTCGTCCTCGGCGCCGGCCCCGGAGGCTACATCGCCGCCATCCGCGCCGCCCAGCTCGGCAGGTCGGTGGCGGTCGTCGAGACGCAGTACTGGGGTGGGGTGTGCCTCAACGTCGGTTGCATCCCCTCCAAGGCGCTGCTCAAGAACGCCGAGCTCGCGCACGTGCTGACGCACGAGAAGGCGAAGTTCGGGATCGAGGGCGACGCCACCATGTCCTTCGGCCCCACCCACCGGCGCAGTCGCCAGGTGTCGGCGGGGATCGTCAAGGGCGTCCACTTCCTGATGAAGAAGAACAAGATCACCGAGATCCACGGCTGGGGCACCCTGACCGGTGTGGCCGACGGCAAGCAGGGCCTCGACGTCGCGGGTGACGACGGCGCGACCACGTCGTACACCTGTGACGACCTGATCATCGCGACCGGCGCCACCACCCGGCTGATCCCGGGCACCTCGCTCTCGGACAAGGTCGTGACCTACGAGGAGCAGATCCTCGACGAGAACATCCCGGCCTCGATCATCATCGCCGGGTCCGGCGCCATCGGCGTCGAGTTCGCCTACATCCTGAAGAACTTCGGCGTCGACGTGACGATCGTGGAGTTCCTGGACCGGATGGTGCCCACCGAGGACGCCGACGTGTCCAAGGAGCTGGCCAAGCACTACAAGAAGCTCGGTGTGAAGGTCATGCTCTCGACCAAGGTCGAGTCCATCGACGACTCCGGCGACACGGTGAAGGTCACGGTCTCCAAGGACGGCCAGCAGGAGGTCATCGAGGCCGAGAAGGTGATGCAGGCCATCGGCTTCGCGCCCCGGGTCGACGGCTTCGGCCTGGAGGCCACCGGCGTCGAGCTGACCGAGCGGGGCGCGATCAAGGTCGACGGCCGCGGTCGCACCAACATCGACGGCGTCTACGCCATCGGTGACGTGACCGGCAAGATGATGTTGGCCCACGCGGCCGAGGCGATGGGCATCGTCACGGCCGAGACGATCGCCGGGGCCGAGACGCAGGAGATCGACTTCGACATGATCCCGCGGGCCACCTACTGCCAGCCGCAGATCGCCTCGTTCGGCTTCTCCGAGGCGCAGGCCAAGGACAAGGGGTACGACGTGAAGACCTCGACGTTCCCCTTCTCGGCCAACGGCAAGGCTCAGGGCCTCGGCGACGCCGTCGGCTTCGTCAAGATCGTCGCGGACGCCGCGCACAACGAGATCATCGGGGCCCACCTGATCGGACCCGACGTCACCGAGCTGCTGCCCGTGCTGACCCTGGCCCAGCAGTGGGACCTCACGGCGGACGAGGTGGCCCGCAACGTCTTCGCCCACCCGACGCTGGGCGAGTCGGTGAAGGAAGCCATCCACGGCATCGCCGGTCACATGATCAACTACTGATGACCGCCCACCACACCGGGCGGGGCGACCACGTCGTCATCGTCGGCGGCGGGCCGGGCGGTTACGAGTCCGCGCTGGTCGCCGCCCAGCTCGGCGCCCGGGTCACGGTCGTCGACACCGACGGCCTCGGTGGCTCCGCGGTGCTCACCGACTGCGTGCCCAGCAAGACCCTGATCGCGACGGCCGAGCTGATGACCGAGGTGGCGGGTGCCGCCGAGCTGGGCGTGAACGTCACCGACCACGAGGGCGATGTCGCCACCTCGCTGCGCGTCGACCTGGCCCGGGTCAACCGGCGGGTCAAGCAGCTCGCGGCCGACCAGTCCTCCGACATCACCCGGCGCCTGTCGCTGGAGAACGTCACCGTGGTGATCGGCCGCGGTCGCCTCGACGGGCCCGGACGGGTCGTGGTCGAGTCCGACGGCGTCGCGGACCAGACGCTCGACGCCGACGCGGTCCTGATCGCCACCGGCGCCGCCCCCCGCACCCTGCCCACCGCACAGCCCGACGGGGAAAGAATCCTGACCTGGGAGCAGGTCTACGACCTGACCGAGGTCCCGACCGAGCTGATCGTGGTCGGCTCCGGGGTCACCGGGGCCGAGTTCGCCAGCGCCTACCTCGCCCTCGGGATCCCGGTCACCCTGGTCTCCAGCCGCGAGCGGGTGCTGCCCGGTGAGGACGCTGACGCCTCCGCGGTGCTCGAGGAGGTCTCGATCCGACGCGGGATGACCGTGCTGTCGCGGTCCCGGATGGAGTCGGTGACCCGTGAGGGCGACGTCGTCACGGTGCGGTTGACCGACGGACGCAGCGTGCAGGGCTCGCACTGCATCCTGGCGCTGGGCTCGGTGCCGAACACCTCCGACCTGGGTCTGGAGGCGGCCGGGGTCGCGCTCAACGACGGCGGCTTCGTGACGGTGGACCGGGTCTCGCGGACCTCGGCCCGGGGCGTGTACGCCGCCGGTGACTGCACCGGGGTCCTGATGCTGGCCTCGGTGGCCGCGATGCAGGGCCGGATCGCGATGTGGCACTTCCTGGGCGACACCGTGCACCCGCTCGACCTGCGCAAGGTCTCCTCGAACGTCTTCACCGCCCCCGAGATCGCGACCGTCGGCTGGTCGCAGGCGGCCGTCGACGCCCGCGAGATCGAGGCCGAGTCGGTGATGCTGCCGCTGTCGGGCAACCCGCGGGCCAAGATGCAGGGCGTCCGAGACGGCTTCGTGAAGCTCTTCTGCCGACCCGGCACCGGCATCGTAATCGGCGGCGTCGTGGTGGGGCCGCGGGCCAGCGAGCTGATCCACCCGGTCTCGATCGCGGTCGCGGAGTCCCTGACCGCCGACCAACTGGCCCAGGCCTTCACCGTGTATCCCTCGATGAGCGGATCGGTGGCCGAGGCCGCGCGCCGGCTGCACCGGTTCTGATCCTCGGCCTCAGCTGCCTTCGGGTCGTCGCGGCTACCCCGGCGCGGACCAGAACCCCGCACTTGCCTTCGGGCCCGGGAACGTGGTGCCATCTGGTGTCTTTCCTTCACCTGTGTCACTTCCCCCTCAGGAGACCCGCCGCATGCGCACCCTCGGGAACCGTTCCGCTCGCACCGCCCTGACCGTCGTCGTCGGCGGGGGACTGCTGTTCTCGTCGCTGGTGGCCGCGCCGGCGCAGGCCAAGGCCGACACGTTCGACGTGCCTTCGTCCGCGACCATCACCATCTTGGGTCACGGCTTCGGCCACGGCCACGGAATGTCGCAGTACGGCGCCCAGGGTGCCGGGTTGCAGGGCCTCGACCATCGACAGATCCTCGACTTCTACTACCCCGGCACCACGTGGTCGACCGGTGGCGGCACGATCCAGGTGCTGATCTCGGCGGACACCAGCAAGGACGTCGTGGTCTCGGCGACCAAGCGCCTGAGCGTGAAGAGCCTCGCCAAGAAGAGGTCGTACCCGGTGGCCAGGCTGAGGCCCGGGGCCACCGCCTGGAAGCTGCGGCCCCAGCGTGCGAACACCCAGATCCGATACCGCACCGACCGCTGGCGCACGCTGACCACGTTCAAGGGCGACGCGGAGTTCAGGGCGAAGGGCAGCCCCCTGACGCTCAGGGTCGCCGGCACCCGGGTCGCCTACCGCGGCGTGCTGCGGGCCACCCGGGGCGACACCGTCAACATCCTGCCGCTCGACTCCTACCTGAAGGGTGTCGTGCCGCAGGAGGTCCCCGCCCGGTGGACGACCGCTGCGGTCCAGGCCCAGGCCGTCGCGGCCCGGACCTACGCGGCGTACGAGCGGGCCAACGTGAGCAGCAGCCGACACTTCCAGGTCTACGACACCACGCGCTCGCAGGTGTACGGCGGTGTCGACGCCGAGCAGCCCGAGTCCAACGCCGCGGTCGAGGCGACCCGCAAGCAGATCCTGACCTACGACGGCGGACCGGCGTTCACCCAGTTCTCCTCCAGCAACGGCGGCTGGATGTCGGCCGGCTCGCAGCCCTACCTGGTCGCCAAGCAGGACCCCTACGACGGCGCCGGCGGCAACCCGAACAGCAGCTGGTCGGCCACCGTCACCGATGCGGAGTTGGAGAAGAGGTGGCCGCAGATCGGTGACCTGACCCAGCTCGACATCCCGGTGCGTGACGGCAACGGCGACTTCGGTGGCCGCGCCGACTCCGTCGTGCTGACCGGCTCCACCGGCTCGGTCACCGTGTCTGGCGAGGACTTCCGCTTCCTGGTCGGCCTGAAGTCGGACTGGTTCACCTTCTCCTCGATCCTCTGATCCACCCGCCTGGAGTGCCGCGACCCTCCCACCTGACCGGAACGCGCCCAGTGCTCCCGGCCGCGGCGCGGCCTCGGGCTGCTGCGCCTACCCCAGCACCAGCACCAGGTCGCCGCCGTCGACGGTCTGGGTGCCGGAGAGCGCGACCCGCTGCACGGTGCCGGCGACCGGGGCGGTGATCGAGGCCTCCATTTTCATGGCTTCGATCGTGGCCACGGTGTCGCCGGCCGCGACGATGTCACCCTCGGCGACCGAGATCGTGACCGCGCCCTGGAACGGTGCCGCCACGTGACCGGGCTTGGCGGGGTCAGCCTTCTCGGCGGCCGCAACGGCCGCGGAGACACTGCGGTCGCGGATGCTGACCGGGCGCAGCTGTCCGTTGATGGTGGTCATCACGCTGCGGAAACCGCGCTCGTCGGGCTCGCCGATCGCCTGCAGCGTGACCAGGATCGTCTTGCCCTCCTCCAGGGTGAACTCGTGCTCCTTGCCCCGGCGCAGGCCGTAGAGGTAGTCCAGGGTCGGCAGCACCGACAGGTCGCCGTACGTCTGGCGGGACTCCCCGAAGTCCTTGGTCGGGCCGGGGAAGAGCAGCTCGTTGAGCGTCCGCCGGCGACTGGTGGGGCCTGCCGCCAGGCCGGCCTCCTGCTCGGGCGTGAGCTCCTGGGACGGTGCCGTCCAGGTCCGGCCGGCCAGCGCCCTGGTCCGGAACGGCTCCGGCCAGCCGCCCGGCGGGTCGCCCAGCTCGCCGTTGAGGAACCCGATCACCGAGTCGGGGATGTCGAAGGACCCGGGGTTCTCGGCGAACTCCGCCGGGTCGGCCCCGGCACCGACCAGGGCGAGGGCGAGGTCGCCGACCACCTTGGACGAGGGCGTCACCTTGACCACGTTGCCGAGGATGTCGTTGGCCGCGGCGTACATGTCCTCGACCTGCTCGAACTTCTCGCCCAGTCCGAGCGCGATCGCCTGCTGGCGCAGGTTGGACAGCTGGCCGCCGGGGATCTCGTGCCGGTAAACCCGTCCCGTCGGTGCCGGCAGCCCGGACTCGAACGGCGCGTAGACCCGGCGGGTGGCCTCCCAGTACGGCTCCAGCGCGTTCACCGCGGCCAGCGACAGCCCGGTCTCGCGCGCGCTGTGGTCGGTGGCCGAGACCAGCGCGGACAGCGGCGGCTGGGAGGTGGTGCCGGCCATCGAGGCGGTGGCTGCGTCGACCGCGTCCACCCCGGACTCGATCGCCGCCACCAGCGTGGCCAGCTGGCCGCCCGGCGTGTCGTGCGTGTGCAGGTGCACGGGCAGGTCGAAGCGCTCGCGCAGCGCGGTCACCAGGGTCCGGGCGGCAGGTGCCCGCAGCAGGCCGGCCATGTCCTTGATCGCGAGCACGTGGGCGCCGGTGTCGACGATCCGCTCGGCCAGGGCGAGGTAGTAGTCCAGCGTGTAGAGCTGCTCGCCGGGGTCGGAGAGGTCGCCGGTGTAGCAGAGTGCGACCTCAGCCACCGCCGTGCCGGTCGCGCGGACGGCCTCGATCGCGGGCCGCATCTGCTCCACGTCGTTGAGGGCGTCGAAGATCCGGAAGACGTCGATGCCGGTCGACGCGGCCTCCTCGACGAAGGCGTTGGTCACCGCGGTGGGGTACGGCGTGTAGCCGACCGTGTTGCGACCTCGTAGCAGCATCTGCAGGCAGATGTTGGGCACGGCCTGGCGCAGCGCGGCCAGCCGCTCCCACGGGTCCTCGGCCAGGAACCGCAGGGCCACGTCGTACGTCGCCCCGCCCCACGCCTCCAGCGACCACAGCTCGGGCGTGGTCCGGGCCACGTGGCCGGCCACGGTGAGCAGGTCCCGGGTGCGGACCCGGGTCGCGAGCAGGGACTGGTGCGCGTCGCGGAACGTGGTGTCGGTGACCGCGACGTCGGTGCGGGCCCGCAGCCGTCGTGCGAACTCCTCCGGCCCGACCTGCAGCAGCAGCTGCCGGGTGCCGTCGGGCGCGGGCGCCGTGAGGTCGACGGCGGGCAGCTTCGTGGCCGGGTCGAGGGTGACCGGAGCCTCGCCGTACGGCTTGTTGACGGTCACGTCGGCCAGGTAGGTCAGCAGCTTGGTTCCCCGGTCGCCGCCGGCCCGGGCCTGCAGCAGCTGGGGGTGCGTCTCGATGAAGGACGTGGTGACGTGGCCGGAGGCGAAGTCGGGGTCGTCGAGCACGGCTTGGAGGAACGCGATGTTGGTGGACACGCCCCGGATGCGGAATTCCGCGACCGCGCGGCGGGCCTTCTGCACGGCCATCTCGAAGGTGCGGCCGCGACACGTCAGTTTGGCCAGCATCGAGTCGAAGTGCGCCGAGACCTCGGCGCCGGTGTAGGTCGTGCCGCCGTCCAGACGTACGCCGCCGCCCCCCGGTGAGCGGTAGGTCGTGATCACCCCGGTGTCGGGCCGGAAGTTGTTGGCCGGGTCCTCGGTGGTGATCCGGCACTGCAGGGCCGCGCCGCGCAGGGTCAGCGTCTCCTGGGACAGACCGAGGTCCGGCAGCGTCTCACCGGCGGCGATCCGCAGCTGCGACTGCACCAGGTCGACGTCGGTCACCTCCTCGGTCACGGTGTGCTCGACCTGGATCCGTGGGTTCATCTCGATGAAGACGTAGGTACCGTCGGGGTCGAGCAGAAACTCCACGGTGCCGGCGTTGCGGTAACCGATCCCGGTCGCGAAGCGGACCGCGTCCGCGCACATGCGCTCACGGATGGCTGGGTCCAGGTTGGGCGCGGGCGCGATCTCGATGACCTTCTGGTGCCGACGCTGCACCGAGCAGTCCCGCTCGAAGAGGTGCATCACGTTCCCGGCGGCGTCGGCCAGGATCTGGACCTCGATGTGGCGGGGGTCCACCACCGCCTGCTCGATGAACACGGTGGGGTCACCGAACGCGCCCTCGCCCTCGCGCATGCAGGTCTGGAGCGCCTCCCGGAGGTCCTCGGGTCGGTCCACGCGCCGCATCCCGCGCCCGCCGCCCCCGGCCACGGCCTTCACGAAGAGCGGGTAGGGCAGCACGGAGGAGGCCTCGACCAGCGCGTCGACGTCGGTGGAGGGCGGCACCGAGGCCAGCACCGGCACGCCGGCGGCCTGGGCCGCGGCGATCGCACGGGCCTTGTTGCCGGTCAGCGTCAGCACCTCGGCGGTCGGGCCCACGAAGGTGATGCCGGCGTTGGCGCAGGCCTCGGCCAGGGCGGGGTTCTCGGACAGGAAGCCGTAGCCCGGGTAGATCGCGTCGGCGCCGGCCCGGACCGCGGTGGCCACGATCGCGTCGGGGTCGAGGTAGGCCCGCACGGGGTGGCCGCGCACACCGATCTCGTAGGCCTCGTCGGCCTTGAGCCGGTGCTCGGACCAGCGGTCCTCGTAGGGGAAGACGGCCACCGTGCGGGCCCCGAGCTCGTACGCCGCCCGGAACGCCCGGATCGCGATCTCACCGCGGTTGGCCACCAGCACCTTGGAGAACATGTCCGGCAGGCTACCGATCAGCGTGGCGCGGCGCTCCCGTCGTTCGCACGCCGGTCACCGCCCCCGACCGGATCGTCGGAATGGGGATGGACTCGGGAGCCCCGCACCGGAACACTTGTGGGGGACCAGAGGAGTCCCCGGATGGCGCATCGAACTCGCACCGTGATCCTCTGTGCCGCCCTCGGGCTGGCGGCGGGGCTGCTCGTCGTCCCCCAGGCGCCGACCGCTCAGGCGGCGCCGGAGGACCTGATCGGCCGACTGGTGCTGGAGGGTGGCACGTTCGCGCCGGGGGAGCCCGATCAGCGACGGTTCACGACCCGGACGCCGGCGGGCACAGACGAGCAGGTGCTCCTCGAGCTGGGCGTGGACAAGCAGTTCAACTCCGTCTCGCGTCCCGACTGGTCACCGGACGGGGCCCGGTTCGCGTTCGCCGGTCGCCCCGCAGTGGCGTCGCTGCCCGACATCTGGGTGATGGATGCCGACGCGTCGAACCCGGTGCAGCTGACCGACGCCCCCGACCACGAGGAGTCCCCGACCTGGTCCCCGGACGGATCGATGATCGCCTACGTGAGCGACGCCCTGGCTCCCGACCGCCGTTTCGACATCTGGGTGATGGACGCCGACGGCAGCAACGAACGGCTCCTGCTGCAGTGGCCCGAGCTTCCGGACCAGGCGTCGCTGAGCGCTATCTCCTGGCACCCGAGCCAGTCCGTCCTCGTGGCCCAGGCCGGGTTGAACCTCTACACGATCAACGTCGACCAGCCCGCCGCGGAGCTGCTGTTCTCCAGCCCCGGATCAGCCATTGACCTCCCGGCCTGGTCTCCCGACGGCAGCACCCTCGCCGTCACCGTGGAGGTCACCGGCGTCAACTACGAGACGTTCCTCATCGATCCCGACGACGGGACCGGGGTGAACCTCACCAACACCCCGAACCGGTCCGAGTACGGCGTCGCCTGGTCTCCGGACGGCACGGCGCTGGCCTGGGGCCAGTTCGACGGGTTCTTCGTGTTCACCGGTGTGTGGATCCACGAGCTCGGACCAGGCACCACGACGCAGGTGATCGCGATCGACCCGAATGTCGAGAGCCTGTCGGTCCGGGGCTGGATCGCCGATCCGCCGGCGGACCCGGATCGCGTCGACACTGCGGCCGCTGCCGGGCAGACGGTGGGCACCGATCCCGAGGGCGACGGCGCCACGTCGCAGGACCCGGTGGAGACATCGGTGACGACACCCAACGCCGGCGTCGTGCGGATCAACGAGACACCGGTCTCGGGTGACCCTCCGGCCGGCTACGAGTTTGTGGGCCAGCAGGTGTCCATCACCGCACCCGCAGCCACGCCAGAGGCTCCGCTCGTCCTGAGCTTCCGGATCGACGCGACGGTGCTCCCGGACGCGACGTCGGCGCAGGACGTCGTGCCCTTTCGCAACGGGACCCCGGTCGCCGACTGCGCCGGGGCGCCGGGCGTCGCGAGCCCCGACCCCTGCCGGGCTTCTGCGGTGCTCGAGACGGACGGTGACGTGACCGTGGTGGTGCTGACCTCGGCGGCCAGCACCTGGAACCTCGGGATCGCCACCGTGGCGCCGGACACGACGCCGCCCCTCATCGCGCTCACGACCCCCCGCGACGGGGCGAGCTACGGCCGCGACCAGGCTGCCGCCGCTGACTACGGCTGCTCCGACGAGCAATCCGGCGTGACCCGCTGCGAGGGCCCGCGCCCCGACGGCTCCCTGCTCGCCACGACCACGCTGGGTGTGACGGCGTTCCGTGTCGATGCCGCTGACGCCGCCGGCAACACCGCGAGCGCGTCTGCGACGTACCGGGTGGTGAGCCGCCGCAACGTGGTCCCGACCGTCACCTGCGTCAGCCGCGGCGCGGGAGGCTGGTGGAGTGCCCGCTTCGGCTACCAGAACCGCAACCCCTACCGGATCCTCCTCCCGACGGGGACCCGCAACGGCTTCACCACCGCACCGGCGGATCGGGCCCAGCCCACGTCGTTCGCCCCTGGAGTCGTCGGTCGTGCGGTCGATGTGGCCTTCCGGACGTCGGTCACCTGGCGCCTCGACGGCACCAGCGCGACCGCGCGCAGGTCGGCGCGTCGGTGCTGACCCCACCGCTCAGGACGACCTGGTCCAGGAGGTCGAAGAAGGCCTCGTAGGCCAGGGCGGTCGCTCGCGGCTCCGGGACGTCGGGGAGGGTGATCTGCTGCCGTCCGGTTTAGGGTGTCGAGCAGGTGGCTGCCGGGCTCCGCCCCTCCCCGTCGCCGTCCGCCGGGGGTGCGGGGGAGCCGCGGGCCGGTGCTGGGTCAGTCGCGGACCAGGAACTGGTCGACCAGTTCGGGGATTGCCCGCCCGGCCAGCTCGACCGCCCGCGCCTGCGGCAGGTCGAGCAGCGTGACCGACTGGCTGCCGCCTGCGGTGGTGGCGACCAGGGTGGTCAGGCCCACGCGACGCTGGAACCACGTGGCCCGCAGGTTCCACCCGATCACGTGGTCGACCCCGAGGACCGCGCGCTTGCGGGTCAGGCTCCCGGAGCGGGCCACCACACAGCCCCCGACGAGCGCGTGCCCCAGCGACCGGCACCGGTCCACGGCCAGCAGCACGGCCGCGGGCAGCGCCGCCAGCCCGGCCAGCACCCAGACGGGTGCGCCCAGCACCACCGCGACCACGGCGCCGCCGGCCAGGACCACGGCCGGCACTAGCGCCCGCGTCCAGCGGCGGCGCACGGCGGCAGGCCCGTGCGGGGTCAGGGGTCCACGGACCGGGGCGGCGGTGCCGAGGACCTGGGCTGCGGCGCCCAGCACGACCGCGGTGGGGGCCGGCGGCGTCAGCGAGGAGCTGGTCTGCTGGCTGCTGTCCAGACCGGTGACGGTGGCGGCCAACCGTCGTCCCCGGGCCAGGCGCAGGCCGGCCTGCTCGCCCACCACGACGCCCGCCACCCGGTCCACGTCGAGCGTGGTCTCCCGGGTGGTGAGCAGGCCGCGGCGCACCTGCCACGCCGCGCCGCCCCCGCCGGCCGGCCGGGTCAGCGCGAAGCCCCAGTTGGTGACCAGGTAGCCCAGGACGGCGAAGAGCGAGATGAGGGCGAGCACCACGATCACGGTGGCCACGATCAGGGCCACCGTCGGGCCTCGGTCGCCCCGGACCAGCGACTCCGGGTCGAGGCGCCGGAACAGCCCGAGGTCGTCGCCGACCTGGGTCAGCACTCCCAGGACGGCGCCGGCGATGACCAGACCACCGCTGGTGAAGGGCGCGAACCGCAGCCAGCCCAGGTCGAAGGAGACGATCGGGGGTCCGTCGACGGGCGCGAGGGGGGCGGCGGGGTGCTCGACGCCGGTAGCCTCGCCCGTGGGCGCGATCCGCAGCAGCTCGGCGCGCAGCGCCTGGGCCCGGGCGGTCGGCAGACCGTCGAGGTCGAGCTGGTCGTCCCCGCCGCTGGAGGCCGTACCGGTGCCGATCCGCACGGTGGTCAGGCCCAGGACCCGGTGGATGAGTGAGGAGGTCAGGTCGACGGTGCGGACCCGCTCCACAGGTGTGGAGAGCACGTGCCGGTTGACCAGCCCCCGGCGCAGCTCGACCCGGCCGGCGTGGATCCGGAACGTGGTCGTGAGGTAGCGCAGCAGGCCCAGGCCGACCGGCACCACCACGGCCGTGACCTGCCACAGCCCGCCACCCGTGGACCGGCCGGCCACGAAGACCCCGATCAGCACGGGCAGGAACCGCAGCACCTCGCGGACCGGGTGCACCAGCAGCATCCGCGGGTCGAGGCGCTGCCACTCCTCGTCGTGACTCAGCTCGGGAGCAGGAGGTGCCCACCCGGGCCCGGGCTGCTGTTCCCACCCCACCCCGGGGTCTGCCGAGGGTGGTTCCTGGCTCACGTGGCGTCCCCGTCGACGGCATCGGCCCTGGTGGTCAGCTCGGCGACCAGCTCACGGGCCCGGGTGGCGTCGAGCCCGGCGATCGAGAGCGCACCCGCAGCGGACGCGGTGGTCACGGTGACCGTGGCGAGCCGGAACAGGCGCGAGACGGCGGACTCGGACAGGTCGACGGTCTGGATCCGTGACATCGGCGCGATCCGGCGCTCACGGGCCCACCAGCCGGTCTGGGTGTAGACCGCCGTCTCGGTCACCTCCCACCGGTGCACCAGGTAGCGCCACTGCGGCACGACAGCCGCCCACGCGACGACCAGCACTCCGACGATCACGGCCAGCCACCACGGCGTCCAGCCGACGACGGCGGTGACGACGGCGACACCGACGACGAACGCACCCTCGAGCGCGGCCCCGAGGCGCCACATGGACCGGGCCCGGGGGCTGACCCGCTCAGCGGGCTCGCGCAGCGCCGGGCTCGGGTCGGTCAGGCTCTCCATGGCCGCAGCGTACGGCGGTGTCGGGGCGGGTCAGCTCATCCCCGTGGTGCGGGCGGGCCGGGGTCGGCCCGGCTGCCGTCGCGGCCGATGACCCCCGGCGCAGGGGGTGCGCGCGTGCGGGTCACCAGCAGGAGGAGCCCGCCCGCCAGCAGGGCCCAGAACGCCGGACCGATGCCGGCGTACGTCACGCCGGAGGCGGCGACCACGAAGGTCACCGCCGCGGCGTCGCGGTGCGGCTCGTCGTGCAGCGCCGTCGCGGCCGAGCCCGCAAAGGCCCCCAACAGAGCCACCCCGGCGATCGCCGCGATCAACCCGGGCGGTGCGGCCACCGAGATCGCGGCCACGGCCGCGGCCAGCGGACCCAGCACGGCGTACGTCGTGCCCATGGCGACCCCGGCGACCCACCGTCGACCCGGGTCCGGGTGGGCGCTGGGTCCGGCGGTCAGGGCTGCGGTGATGGCCGACATGTTGATCGTGTAGCCGCCCAGGGGTGCGGTGAGCACCCCGGCCACGCCGGCGTAGGTCAGCACCGGGCGCAGCGGGGCGTCGTAGCCCAGCGACCCGAGCACCGCGACGCCGGGGATGTTCTGGCTGGTCATGGTCACCAGGTAGAGAGGTACGCCGAGGGCGACCGCCGTCGAGACGTCCAGCGCGGGCGTGGTCCACGTCAGCCGCGGCACCAGCTGGTCGGCACCGACGCCGGCCAGTGAGCCGGTCACCGCGATCACCACCAGGGCGGCCGCGAACGCGCCCGGGACGGCCCAGCGGCGGGCCGGGCGGAGCAGCACCAGCCAGGGCGCGAGCACCGGGGCCACCGCCGCGGGCTCGGCGACCAGGGCCCGGAACGGCTCCACGCACAGGGGCAGCAGCACCCCGGCCAGCATCGCGTTGGCCACGGCCGAGGGGATCCTCCGCACCCAGCGGCCCAGGGCGCCGACCAGGCCGGTCAGCAGGTAGAGCACGCTCGCGAGCACGAACGCGCCGACGGCGCTGGCGTAGCCGCCCTCGGGCAGGGCCGCGCCCGCGAGCAGCGCGGCCCCGGGGGTGGACCAGGCCAACGTGAGCGGCATCCGGGTGCGCAACGAGAAGACGATGGCGCCCAGGCCCATGGTCAGGCACACCACCATCAGGGCCGAGGCGGCGTCGTCGGGGCTGCCGCCCACCGTCCGGATGCCGGTCAGGACCACCGCGAAGGACGAGGTGAAGCCGACGAGGGCGGCCACGATGCCAGAGGAGACGGCCTGGGACGTGCTGCCGCGCGTCACCGTGGGCTCAGTCTTTGAGCTCGCAGATGACCTGGCCGTTGCTCACCGTCACGCCGACCTCGGCGTCGAGACCGGTCACGGTGCCGGCGCGGTGCGCGGTGAGCGGCTGCTCCATCTTCATCGCCTCCAGCACGACGACCACGTCGCCCTCGGCGACCTGCTGGCCCTCCTCGACGGCCACCTTGACGATGGTGCCCTGCATCGGGCTGGTGACGGCGTCACCGCTGGCGCCCGCCCCCGAGGTGCGTCCCGCGGCGCGCTTCGGCTTCTTGGCGGCACCCGCGGAACCGGCCGACAGACCCCCCAGCCCGGCGGGGATGACGACCTCGAGCCGCTTGCCGCCGACCTCGACGACCACCCGCCGGCGCTCCTCGGGCTCGTCGGCCTCAGCGCCCGGACCGGCAAAGGGCACGATCTGGTTGTCGAAGTCGGTCTCGATCCATTGTGTGTAGACGTGGAACGTCTCGGGGGCTTCGGCGGGCTCGCCGATGAACGCGGGGTCGGAGACCACGGCGCGGTGGAAGGGGATCACGGTCGGCATGCCGTCGACGACGAACTCGTCGAGGGCGCGCCGCGAACGCTCCAGGGCCTGGGTGCGGTCGCGGCCGGTCACGATCAGCTTGGCGATCAGGGAGTCGAAGGCGCCCGGGACGGTCTGGCCGTTCTCGTAGCCGCTGTCGAGGCGTACGCCGGGCCCCTGCGGCGGCGACCAGGCGCTCAGGGTGCCGGGAGCGGGCATGAAGTTGTTGCCACCGTCCTCGGCGTTGATGCGGAACTCGATGGAGTGGCCGCGGACCTCCGGGTCGTCGTAGCCCAGCTCCTCACCGGCCGCGATCCGGAACATCTCGCGCACCAGGTCGATGCCGGTGACCTCCTCGGACACGCAGTGCTCGACCTGCAAGCGGGTGTTGACCTCCAGGAAGGAGATGGTGCCGTCCTGGGCCACCAGGAACTCGCAGGTGCCGGCGCCGACGTACGCGGCCTCGCGCAGGATGGCCTTCGAGCTCTCGTAGAGCCGGGTCAGCTGGTCCGCGGTCAGGAACGGCGCGGGCGCCTCCTCCACCAGCTTCTGGTTGCGCCGCTGCAGGGAGCAGTCGCGGGTGGAGACCACCACGACGTTGCCGTGCTGGTCGGCCAGGCACTGGGTCTCGACGTGGCGCGGCTTGTCGAGGAACTTCTCCACGAAGCACTCGCCGCGACCGAAGGCGCTGACCGCCTCGCGCACGGCCGACTCGAAGGCGTCGGCGACCTCGGACATCTCGCGAGCGATCTTGAGGCCGCGACCACCACCGCCGAAGGCGGCCTTGATCGCGATGGGCAGACCGTTCTCCTCCGCGAAGCGCACGGCCTCCTCCGCGTTCTCGAGGGGGTCCTTGGTGCCGGGCGCGAGCGGGGCGCCGACCTTCTCGGCGATGTGGCGGGCCTTGATCTTGTCGCCGAGGTTCTCGATCGCGGCGGGCGGCGGGCCGATCCAGACCAGGCCCGCATCGAGGACGGCCTGGGCGAAGGCTGCGTTCTCGGCCAGGAAGCCGTAGCCGGGGTGCACGGAGTCGGCGCCCGACTTCTCCGCCACCGCGATGATCTTGGCGATGTCGAGGTAGGAGTCGGCCGGGGTCGTCCCGCCCAGGGCGTGCGCCTCGTCGGCGATCCGCACGAACACCGCGTCACGGTCGGGCTCGGCGTAGACCGCCACGCTGCCGATGCCGGCGTCCTTGCACGCCCGGATCACGCGGACGGCGATCTCGCCCCGGTTGGCCACGAGGACCTTCTGCAACGGCTTGGTCTGCGGCACCTGGCACTCCTGGACGGCTGATCGGGACACGGGCTGCTCCGCGGGGCAGGTTATCGGTTGCCGCTGGCGCGGCGACCCGAGGTCTCACCCGGTCGGTCGGCGCTCGGGCGTTTCCCGGTCGCGCAGGGCGTCGCTGCCCCGACGATCGCGGGTGTGAACCAGACGCCGGACACCCGCGGTGAGGACTACGCCCGACGGCTGCACGATAAGGAGCTGGCCCGGTGGAAGCAGGTCCTCGACGTGCAGGCGCCGTACCGGTGGAACCTGCGGCGGCAGCACCACGGACGGACCCTGGAGGTGGGTGCGGGATCGGTCGCAACCTGGCGTCGCTGGGTCGTGACGCGGTCGGCGTCGACCACAACCCGACCTCGGTGGCCGAGGCATGTCGACGGGGCTTCACCGCGCTCACGGTTGAGCAGTGGCAGCACAGCGGGCTGCGGGTGCCTGGCGCCTTCGACGCGCTCCTGCTCGCCCATGTCATCGAGCACGTGGACGAGCTCACCGGTGACGCCCTCGTCCAGGACTACCTGCCCTTCCTGCGTCCGGGCGCCACGGTGATGCTCATCTGTCCGCAGGAGCGGGGCTACGCCAGCGACGCCACCCACGTCCGGTTCGTCGACCTCGACGACCTGGCGGCGCTGGCGACCCGGGCCGGGCTCGTGGTCGCGAAGCGGTTCAGCTTCCCGTTCCCGCGTGCCCTCGGGAGGGCGTTCGTCTACAACGAGTTCTGCCTGGTCGCCCGCACGCCCGGCTGACGGCCAGGTCGGGCGGGCCGGATAGCGAGGTGGACCAGAGCCCGTGCCGTGTCGCGGGCCATGTCCGCGTGGTGCGGTGATCTGGACCCTCGAGGAGGTTAACAACCGCTAACCCCGGCAGTAGGCTGTCGCTCATGAGTGAGTCGACCAGCTTCGAGCTGTCCCGCGAGCACGAGGAGTTCCGTCACAGCGTGCGCGAGTTCGCGCAGGCCGAGATCGCGCCGTACGCCGCGCGGTGGGACAAGGAGCATCACTTCCCGACCGACGTCGTGCAGCAGATGGGCAAGCTCGGCCTCTTCGGCCTCACCGCTCCCGAGGAGTACGGCGGCGCGGGCGAGGACGGCGACTTCACCAGCCTGTGCGTGGCGATCGAGGAGATCGGCCGGGTCGACCAGTCGATGGGGATCACCTTGCAGGCCGGTGTCGGGCTCGGCATCAACCCGATCCTGACCTACGGCACCGCCGCGCAGCGCGAGACCTGGCTGCCCGCACTGGTGGCGGGGGAGAAGCTGGCCGGCTTCGGCCTGACCGAGCCCGGGGCCGGCTCGGACGCCGGGGCGACCCGGACCAGGGCCGAGCTGCGCGACGGCGAGTGGGTCCTCAACGGCGCCAAGCAGTTCATCACCAACTCCGGCTCCGACATCACCAGCCTCGTCACGGTCACCGCCCGCACCGGCACCCGCGAGGACGGCAGGCCGGAGATCTCCGCGATCATGGTGCCCTCCGGCACGCCCGGCTTCACGGCCGAGAAGGCCTACGACAAGCTGGGGTGGCACGCCTCCGACACGCATCCGCTGAGCTTCGAGGACGCCCGGGTGCCCGCCGCGAACCTGCTCGGCGACCAGGGCCGCGGCTACGCGCAGTTCCTGGCCACCCTGGACGACGGCCGGGTCGCGATCTCGGCTCTGTCGGTGGGCTGCATCCAGGCCTGCCTCGACATGAGCGTGGCCTACGCCAGCGAGCGGCAGACCTTCGGCGGTCCGATCGGGCGCAAGCAGGGTGTCGCGTTCCAGATCTCCGATCTCGAGGTCATGCTGCACGCGAGCCGGTTGCTGACCTACCGGGCCGCGGCGCTCAAGGACGCCGGTGCCCCGGTCAAGCAGTTCAAGCAGGCCGCGGCGGTGGCCAAGCTCTACTGCACCGAGTCCGCCGTCACCGCGACCCGGATCGCCACCCAGGTCTTCGGTGGCTACGGCTTCATGGAGGAGTACCCCGTGGCCCGCTTCTACCGCGACGCCAAGGTGCTCGAGATCGGCGAGGGCACCTCGGAGGTACAGCGGATGCTGATCGCGCGCGGGCTCGGCCTGCCGGTCGAGTAGTTCTGAGCCGAGTCGAGGGGGTACGGCGACGCCGCGGGGCGGCGTGTGAGCATGGGGCATGACCCGACGACGCGTGCTCGCGATCATCCAGGCCGGTGGGGCCGGCGGCCGTATGGACGTGCTGACCCGGGAGCGGGCCAAGCCGGCGCTGCCGTTCGCCGGCGTTTACCAGCTGGTCGACTTCCCGCTGTCCAACCTGGCCCACAGCGGCGTCGACGACGTGTGGCTCTCGCTGCAGTTCCAGGCCTCCACCCTGGAGGCCGAGGTCGGCAACGGTCGACCGTGGGACCTCGACCGCACCACCGGCGGACTCCGGTTGCTGATGCCCGAGCAGGGGACCGGGTCGATGGACGAGGACGGCTTCGCCCGGGGCAACGCCGACGAGCTGTTCCGGATCCGGCACCGGATCACCACCTTCGCCCCCGACGTCGTCTTGGTGCTCAGCGCTGACCACGTGTACCGACTCGACTACCGCGACGTGCTCGACACCCACGTCGAGAGTGGAGCCGAGTGCACGGTGGTGACCAGTGAGGTCCCGCTGGAGGAGGCGAGCGACCACCTGACGGTCGAGCACGACGCGGAGGGTCGCGTGCGCGCGGTCGACTACAAGCCCGACGAGCCCCGCACGGGCACGGTCGCGACCGAGGCCTTCGCCTACGACCCGGCCGTGCTGGTCCCGGTCCTGGAGGAGCTGCACCGCGAGCTGTCGGCCGACAGCCCGGCCGGCGACTCCGGGCTGGGTGACTTCGGCGACCACCTGCTGCCGGCCCTGGTGGCCCGAGGCCGCACCGTCGTGCACCCCCTGGACGGCTACTGGCGTGACCTCGGGCAACCGCACCTCTACCTGCGCGCGAACCTGGAGGTCACCACCGACGACCTCGGGGTGCTGGCCGAGCCGGGTTGGGCGATCCTGACCCGGCAGCCCCAGCGGGTGCCCGCGCGGCTGCTCGCCGGTGCGGTCGTGGAGGACAGCCTGGTCAGCCCGGGGGCGCAGGTGTCCGGCCTGGTGCGGGGCAGCGTGCTCGGACCGGGCGTCGTGGTCGAGGCCGGGGCCGAGGTGCACCACAGCGTCGTCTTCGCCGACTCGGTGGTCGCGGCCGGAGCCCGGGTGCACTGGAGCGTGGTCGACACGGGCTGCCACATCGGCACCGGCGCGGTGCTCAGCGACCCGCACGCGGACGGCACCCGCGATCCCGACCAGGTGACGCTCGTGGGACGGGGCAGCACCGTCGGGGCCGGCGTACGTCTCGAGCGTGGGAGCCGCCTCGAGCCCGGGACGAGCGCCTAGGGTTCGTCGGCACGCCTGCGGCCGCGGCGCACCCCGATCAGAGCCTGAAGGGTGTGCCCGGGCAAATTCGTCTGCCGCATAGTGGGGCCGCTAGGGTCCCGCTGCACATCAAGGTCAAGGACACGCAGACAGGGCCTCGCCCCATTCCTCGGAGGTAACTCGTGGTCATCCCGGACGCACCCGGATTTCTCGCCCGCCAGCGGACGGTGGCCGCTCCCGGCTTCAACCGCTGGCTCATCCCACCCGCTGCCCTGGCCGTGCACCTGTGCATCGGCCAGGTCTACGCCACCAGCGTCTACAAGAACTCGTTGGTCAAGCACTTCGACTCCAGCCTGACCGCCGTCGGGATCTCGTTCTCGATCGCCATCGTGATGCTGGGCGTCTCGGCGGCCCTCTTCGGCACCTGGGTGGACCGCAACGGGCCTCGAGCCGCCATGTTCGTCTCCGCCTGCTTCTGGGTGACCGGCTTCCTTGTCGGAGCGCTCGGCATCTCCGTCGGCAGCATCTGGGTCTTCTACCTCGGCTACGGCGTGATCGGCGGCATCGGGCTCGGCATCGGCTACATCTCGCCTGTCTCGACCCTGATCAAGTGGTTCCCTGACCGTCCAGGCCTGGCCACCGGCATGGCGATCATGGGCTTCGGTGGGGGCGCGCTGATCGCGAGCCCGCTGAGCAACCGGCTGCTCGCGGTCTACGACTCGACCTTCAGCGCAACCGAGAACCCGGTCGCCGACGGCCGCGCGCTGGTGCTGCTGTTCCTGACGCTGGCGGCCCTCTACATCTGCTTCATGATGTTCGGTGCCTTCTCGATGCGGGTGCCGGCCGACGACTGGAGGCCTGATGACTTCGACCCCGCCACCGTCAAGGCCAAGAGCCTGGTCACCACCAACAGCGTCTCGGCCGCGAACGCGATCAAGACGCCGCAGTTCTGGCTGCTGTGGACCATCCTGTTCTGCAACGTCACGGCCGGCATCGGCATCCTCGAGCAGGCCGCGCCGATGATCCAGGACTTCTTCCGCGACGGTACCGACAGCACGGTCTCGGTCGCGGCAGCCGGCGGTTTCGTGGGTCTGCTGTCGATCTTCAACATGGCCGGCCGTTTCGTGTGGTCCTCCACCTCCGACATCGTCGGGCGCAAGGGGATCTACTTCGTCTACCTCGGCATGGGCCTGGTGCTCTACGTGCTGCTGGCCACGGTCGGCACCACCTCGACGGCCGTCTTCGTGCTGCTGGCCGCGGTCATCATCAGCTTCTATGGCGGCGGCTTCGCCACCGTCCCGGCCTACCTGCGTGACCTCTTCGGCACCTTCCAGGTCGGTGCCATCCACGGTCGCCTGCTGACCGCCTGGTCGGCGGCCGGCGTCGTGGGTCCGCTGATCGTCAACTCGGTGCTCGACAGCTCGGGCACGCCCGGACAGCTGACCGCTGACGCCTACCGCCCGGCCCTGTTCATCATGGTCGCTCTGCTGGCCGTGGGCCTGCTGGCCAACTCGCTGGTCCGACCGGTGGCCTCGAAGCACCACGAACCGTCGCGCGGGCGCGCGACCGAGGGGAGCAACGCATGAACAGCAGGCTGATCGTGGCGTGGGCGCTGGTCGCCGTGCCGCTGGCCTACGGGCTGGTCGAGACCATCCGCAAGGCCTCGACCCTCTTCACCGGCTGAGACCGGGCTCGGAGACCCGTCTCGACACGTCCCGGAGCCTCGCTGGTCCGGTGCTCCCGCGCGGTAGGTCCGCTCGCGGGGGAGCACCGGACGCAGCGGGTGCTCGCGTCAGGCGGGTCGGTTGGTCGCCGTCGGAGTCACCAGCACGGCCCACGGCTTGGTCATCCGCGTGGCCGCACCCGCCCTCCCTCGTGCCCACCCCGGTGTCGCGGCGCCCGATCGGCTCCGATCGGCTCGGCGAGAGGTACGACGAGCCGACCCGGCTCAGCGACCGTCCGGGCCCCTCGACCACAGGGACGTCCAGGGTCGACCCAGGCGCCCCGTCAGCTCCCGCAGCAGCGGCAGGCTGACGCCGACCACGTTGTGCGGGTCACCCTCGATGCCGCGCACGAACGCGCCGCCCAGACCGTCGAGCGTGAACGCGCCGGCCACCCCGAGCGGCTCGCCGGTCGCGACGTACGCTGCGACCTCCTCGTCGCTGAGGTCCGCGAAGTGGACCACCGTGGACGCCGTCTGCGCCACCTCGGTCCCGGTCCGCGTGTCGACCAGGCTGTGCCCGGTGTGCAGCACCCCGGTGCGCCCGCGCATGTCGTGCCAGCGACCGATCGCGTCGTCGGCGTCGTCGGGCTTGCCCAGGGCGCGACCGTCGAGCTCGAGGACCGAGTCGCAGCCCAGCACCAGCGCCTCCGGCGGCAGGTCGTCGCGCCGCCCGACCACCGCGGCGCACTTGAGCCGGGCCAGGCCCAGGGCCAGCTCTGCGGGCGGCAGCCCCACGAGCTGGCTCTCGTCGACGCCGGACACGATGACCAGCGGCTCGACCCCCGCGCCGCGCAGGGTGGCGAGGCGGGCAGGTGAGGCCGAGGCCAGCACCAGGGTGGTCACAGCGCGCGGAGCGCGGTTTTGAGGGGGTCCAGCCCGAGCGAGCCCAGGTCGAGGGCCGCCCGGTGGAACGCCTTGAGGTCGAAGGACGCACCGGCACGGGCCCGCGCCTCGTCACGGGCCTCCAGCCAGATCCGCTCACCCACCTTGTACGACGGCGCTTGGCCCGGCCAGCCCAGGTAGCGCTTGACCTCGAAGTCGAGGAACGCGGGGTCCATCTGGCAGTGCTGACCCATGAACTCGCGGCCCAGGGCGGGGGTCCAGGTCGCACCCGGATGGAAGCCGAACGGGTTGTCGATCGGGATGGTGAGCTCGAGGTGCATCCCGATGTCGACGATCACCCGGGCCGCGCGGAACGACTGGCCGTCGAGCATGCCGAGCCGGTCGGCCGGGTCGGCCAGGTAGCCGAGGTCCTGCATCAGCCGCTCGGCGTACAGCGCCCAGCCCTCGCCGTGGCCGCTGACCCAGCACATCAACCGCTGCCAGCGGTTCAGCAGATCGGTGCGCAGCACCGTCTGGGCGACCTGGAGGTGGTGGCCCGGCACGCCCTCGTGGAAGACGGTCGTGACCTCGCGCCAGGGGCTCAGGGCGGTGACGCCGTCGGGCACCGACCACCACATCCGACCCGGGCGGGACAGGTCCTCGGAGGGGCCGGTGTAGTAGATGCCGCCGTCGTTGGTGGGCGCCAGCATGCACTCGATGCGGCGGATCGGCTCGGGGATGTCGAAGTGCGTGTCGGCCAGCTCGGCGATGGTGCGGTCGGCCAGCTCCTGCATCCACCTCCGGAAGGCCTCCTTGTCGGCGATGGTGCGCGCTGGGTCGGCGTCGAGGTGGGCCACCGCCTCGGCCACGCCGGCGCCGGGCAGGATCGCCTCGGCGGTGGTGGCCATGTCGACCCAGAGCCGCTCGAGCTCCTGCCAGCCCCAGGCGTAGGTCTCGTCCAGGTCGACGCGGGCGCCGAGGAACTGTCGCGAGGCCAGCGCGTAGTGCTCGCGGCCCACAGCCTCCTTCTCGCGACCCAGGGGGGCCAGCTCGGTCTCGAGGAAGCGGCCGGTCAGGGCCACGGCCTGCGACGCGGCGTGCGCGTGCTCGCTCAGCGCGGCCTGCAGCGACGCCGGCCCGCGGGCTGCCAGCGCGGTGAAGAAGTCACCGGCCTCACCCGCCTGACCCGTCCAGTTGCGGACCTGCTCGGCCACCTCGAGGTACTGCCGGCGGGCCACCACGTGCCCGACCGTCGACTCCTCCCGCAGCGTGGTGCGCCAGCCCTCGAGGGCGCCCGGCATCCCCGCCAGGCGGGCGTCGATGTGAGCCCAGGCGACCTCGTCGTCGGTGGACATCAGGTCGAAGGCCATCCGCAACTCGTGCAGGGGCGAGTCGATGACGTTGAGCTGGCAGCGCGCCAGCCCGGCCTCGGCGATCTCGATCTCCAGGCCGGTGCGCTCGAGAAACGCCGCCTGCGCGACCCGCTCGCGCTCGTCCTCGGGAGTGGCGTCGCGGACCGCGGCGTACGTCGTGCGGGCCAGGTCCTCGCGGGCGGCGTACCCGGCGGGAGAGAGGTCGGGCAGCTCGCTCTCGTGACCACCCACGCCGAGGAACGTGGCCATCGTGGGGCTCAGCTCGCAGGCCCGCTCCACGTAGTCGTTGCAGAGGTCGTCGATGACGCGGCCGGTCTGGGAGGGGGTCACGCAGCCAGGCTAGCCACGCCGGGTGGCGGCCGGCGCGGCCGCCGTGAGCGCGTCCCCGAAGGCGCAGACCGAGAGGGCGTCCAGGGCGGGGTCCTCACCGAGGTGCTCGGGGGCCCGCATCGCGAGCATCACGTTGATCAGCATGCCGTGGGCGACGAACCCGCGGACCGTGTCGTCGTCCCAGCCGGTGCGGCGCACGGCCTCGAAGATGCGGCTCATGCAGGCGCGGCTGCGCTCGGCGATCTCGTCGACCCCGCCCGCGGAGAAGCCGTGCATCATCACCTGCAGCAGGTCGCGGTCCGTGAGCAACTCGGCGTACGCCGTCCCGAGCCGCTCCTTGTCCGCCTCGCTGTGGGGGTCGAAGTCGCCGTCGGCGAGCACCGCCTCGAACGCGTGCCGGACCCGGTCGGCGGAGCGCTCGAAGACCTCGAGGAAGAGCTCGAGCTTGGTGCCGAAGATACGCACGACGTACGGCTGGGAGACGCCGGCCGCCTTGGCCACGGCGTCGGTGCTCGTGCCGTGGTAGCCCCCGTGGGCGAAGGCGCCGGTCGCGGCCGCGAGCACCAGCTCGCGACGGTCCTCGGCCGTCATCCGGGTCTTCGGCAGGTTCGTCCGCACAGTCATGCTTGACAGTTTATCACTTGATTACTTACGGTGTGGGCACAAGTGATCATTCGATGCCTTCTTGGGCGTCCGACGAACCGGAGCAACCCGATGACCCTTCTGGACACACCCCGGGACGCGGGGCACAGCGACGATCCGACCAGGGCCAGGCGCCGCCGGGTCCCGGTCTGGTTGGCCGTCGTGGCCGCGTCCCTGCCGATGTTCATGGCCACCCTCGACAACCTCGTGATGACCACGGCGCTGCCCGTGGTCCGCGTCGACCTCGACGCCTCGGTCGGGCAGTTGGCGTGGTTCCTGAACGCCTACACGCTCACCTTCGCCACGTTCATGCTGCCGGCGGCCACGTGGGGGGACCGGCTCGGACGCCGCCGGATGATGATGGCCGGCATCGGCGTCTTCACGCTCGCCTCCATCGCCGCCGCCCTCAGCACGTCGGCCGAGGCCCTGATCGCGTTCCGCGCCGTGCAGGGCCTCGGTGCCGCGGCGATCATGCCGCTCTCGCTCTCCCTGCTCGCCGCCGCCGTGCCGCCCGCCAAGCGGGCCGCGGCGATCGGCATCTGGGGTGGTGTCTCGGGGCTCGGGGTCGCCCTGGGCCCGGTCGTCGGTGGCGCCGTCGTCGAGGGCGTCAGCTGGCAGGCCATCTTCTGGCTCAACGTGCCGGTCGCGGTCGTGGCTCTGCCCCTGCTGCTCTGGGCCGTCCCGGAGTCCCGCGGCGCCTGGGCACGCCTCGACCCGGTGGGCACGCTGCTCCTGGGCGGGGCCGTGCTGGCCGGGATCTGGGGCATCGTGCACGGCAACGACGACGGCTGGTCCTCGCCCGGGGTGGTCCTCCCGCTGGTCGCCGCGGTGCTCCTGCTGCCGGCGTACGTCGGGTGGGCGCGGCGTCGCCTCGACGCGGTGCTGCCGCTGCGGCTGTTCTCCTCCCGCGGGTTCTCGGTGGCCAACGTGATCGGCCTGACCTTCACCGTGGGCATGTTCGGCACCGTGTTCCTGCTCTCGCAGTACCTCCAGGTCGTGCAGGGCTACTCCCCGCTCGAGGCCGGGCTGCGCACCCTGCCCTGGACCGCCGCCCCGATGGTGGTGGCTCCGATCGCCGGACTGCTCGTGGGCCGGGTCGGGCTCCGGGGTCTGCTGCTGACCGGGCTGGTGCTGCAGACCGGGTCGCTGGTGTGGTTCGCCTGGCTCACCGAGACCGGCGCGGCGTACTCCCTGTTCGTGCCTGCGCTGGCCATGGCCGGCATCGGGATGGGCCTGACGTTCGCACCGAGCGCCACCGCGGTGCTCGAGGGCCTGCCGGAGTCCGACTTCGCGACCGCGAGCTCGGCCAACTCCACCGTGCGCGAATTCGGTGTCGCGCTCGGGGTCGCGCTGCTGACCGCGGTCTTCCTCGGCAACGGCGGCGAGATCAGCCCCACGGGTTACGACGGCGCCATCGGTCCCGCCCTGCTGACCGGGGCCGGTGCCTGCGCGATCGCGGTCGTGGCCGCCCTCTTCGCGCCGGGTCGGGTGCGGCGGGGCTGACTGGGCGCGACGTCGGGGTAGTCCCTGCGTAGATCGTCCCTGGTGGGTGCCCGATGGGGCCATTGATGCGGGGACTACCCCGACGGTCGCCCGCGACCCGTCCACGCAGTCGACCCCACCAGGCAGTCAGCGAGCATGACCCGGCCGGACGGCGGCGTCGGCCGGCCGCGGAGCTCAGTGCGGCGGGCCGCTCGAGCGCCAGGCGCCCGCGCCGTGCCGCAGGGATCGGCGTAC
>JAJAYJ010000137.1 GCA_026786275.1 Nocardioides sp.
CGCAGGTGCTCGAGGGTGTCGACGTAGAAGAGCGACGCCGACGCGGCCGCGCGTCGCCGGGCCGCGGCGGCGGCCTCCTCGACGGAGCCGCCGGCGTCGACGACGTCGGCGGCAGCGAGAGCGGCATACCCGACGGCGACGCCGACCTGACGCGTGTCGACGGTGACGACCGGCACCGACGCCTGGCGCGCGGCCAGCTGCGCGGACTCGAACGTGCCGCTCATGTCACCGGAGAGGTGCACCGACACGATCGCGGTCGCACCAGCCCTCGCCGCCTGGTCGTAGACCTCCCGCATCGCGGCCGGCGAGGGCCGCGACGTGCTCACCGGCGTGAACGTGCGCAGCGCCTCGGCCACCAGCTCCGGGGTCGCCCCGCCCGGGCCCTCGTCGTGCACCTCGGAGCCCACGACGACCTGCAGCGGCACCACGACGATGCCGCGCTGCGCCACCAGCGGCGCGGGCAGGCTGGCGGTCGAGTCCGTGACCACGACGACCGACATGCGCCGAACCTAATCGAGGGACACCCGCTCACCGCGGTCCGGGCTCCGCACGGCTGGGTCCCGGCCGCGCGCTGCGCCCGAGCACGGTCCCTAGGACCGCTCCACGGTGAAGCCGCACGCCACCATCGTGGCCAGGACCCGCTCGGCGCGACGCCGCCCCATCGTGGCGTGCGGGGTCGCGGTGTCGTCGCTGACCTCGATCCAGTGGTTGCCGGTCGGCGGCTCCCATCGCCTGCGCTCGACCCGCACCACGCCGCCGCGGTGCACCACCGTGCGGCACGCCCCGCGCTCACGCAGCACCGACCGGCCGGGCTCGATCACCAGGTGCCCGGGCCCGCCGACGTGCCGGTGGAAGTGGACGCCGACGCGGAACCGCTCAGACGACGACATTGACCAGCTTGGGTGCCCGCACGACCACCTTGCGCACCTCGCGGCCGTCGATCGCCCTCACCACGTCGGGGTCGGCCATCGCCAGCACCTCCAGGTCGACCTCGGCGATGTCGGGCGCGACGTCCAGGCGCGCCTTCACCTTGCCCTGGACCTGCACGACGGCGACCACGGAGTCCTCGATCAGCAGGGCCGGGTCGAGGACCGGCCAGTCGGCCTGTGCCACCGATGGCTGGTGACCCAGGCGCTCCCACATCTCCTCCGCGGTGTACGGCGCCACCAGCGACAGCAGCACGGCGACGACCTCGACGGCCTCCCGCACGGCGGGGTCGGCCGGGCCGCAGCCGGAGTCGATGGCCTTGCGGGTGGCGTTGACCAGCTCCATCACCCGCGCCACCATCACGTTGAAGCGGTGGCTCTCGACCAGTTCCTGTGCCTCGTGCACGGTCCGGTGGGTGACCCGCCGCATCGCCATGTCACCCGTCGACGGGTCGCTCCCGGCCACCGACGTCACGTCGCCGCTAAGCCGCCAGGCCCGCTGCAAAAACTTCGACGACCCAGCCGGCGACATGTCGGCCCAGTCGATGTTGTCCTCGGGCGGGCTGGCGAAGACCAGGGTCAACCGCACGGCGTCCACCCCGAAGGTGTCCAGCTGGTCGCCCAGGTCGACGCCGTTGCCCAGGGACTTGCTCATCTTCTTGCCGTTGTTGATGACCACGCCCTGGCCCAGCAGCGCGGTGAACGGCTCGACGAAGTCCAGCAGGTCCATGTCGTGCAGCACCTTGGTGAAGAACCGGGCGTACAGCAGGTGCAGGACCGCGTGCTCCAGGCCGCCGACGTACTGGTCGACAGGGCCCCACAACCGCAGCTTCGCCACGTCGAAGGGACCCTCGGTATGGCCCGGCGAGGTGAAGCGCAGGTGGTACCAGGAGGAGTCCACGAAGGTGTCCATGGTGTCGCTGTCGCGCCGGGCGGGGCCGCCGCACGACGGGCAGTCGACGTTGACCCAGTCCTCGGCCCCCGCCAGCGGCGAGACGCCCTTCGGCTTGAGGTCGGCGCCCCGCAGCTCGGGCAGCTCGACCGGCAGCTGGTCCAGGGGCACGTCCACCTCGCCGCAGGTGGGGCAGTGGATGACCGGGATGGGGCAGCCCCAGAACCGCTGCCGGCTCAGCAGCCAGTCCCGCAGCCGGAAGTTGACCGTGCCCTGGCCGGTGCCCTCGTCCTGCAACCGCTCGATCATGGTCCGGATCCCGGTGGCCTTGTCGGTGATCGCGTCCAGCGGCCCGGACGCGACGTACACGCCGTCACCGGTGGTGGCGACCCCGCTCTCCTCAGGGTTCTCCTCCCCCGTGTCGACGACGCGCCGCACGGGCAGGCCGAACGTGCGGGCGAAGTCGAGGTCGCGCTGGTCGTGGGCGGGCACGGCCATGATCGCGCCGGTCCCGTAGTCGGCCAGGACGTAGTCGGAGGCCCAGACGGGCATCTGCTCGCCGGTCACCGGGTTGGTGGCGGTGACGCCCAGGTCCACGCCCGACTTGGGCCGGTCGGTGGCCAGCCGCTCGATGTCGGAGGCCTTGCGGATCTCGTCGCGGTAGGTGTCGTACGCCGCCCGCTGGGCGTCGCTGACCAGCTCGCCAGCCAGGGCCGCATCGGCCGCCACGACCATGAACGTGGCGCCGTACAACGTGTCGGGCCGGGTCGTGTAGACCCTCAGCGGCTCCTCGCGGCCCTCGACGACGAAGTCGACGTGCGCGCCCTCGGAGCGACCGATCCAGTTGCGCTGGGCCACGACGACGCGGTTCGGCCAGGCATCGGCGACGGTGTCCAGGTCGTCGAGCAGCCGCTGGGCGTAGTCGGTGATCTTGAAGTACCACTGCGTCAGGTCACGCTTGGTCACGACCGCGCCGCAGCGCTCGCAGGCACCGTCGACGACCTGCTCGTTGGCCAGCACGGTCTGGTCGTGGGGGCACCAGTTGACCGGGCTCTTCTTGCGGTAGGCCAGGCCCCGCTCCCGGAACTTCAGGAACAGCCACTGGGTCCAGCGGTAGTACTCCGGGTCGGAGGTGTGCAATCGGCGGGACCAGTCGAAGGCCAACCCGTAGCGGCGCATCGACGACGCCTGGGTCTCGATGTTGGCGTAGGTGTAGGTCGCCGGGTGCTCGTTGTTCCGGATCGCGGCGTTCTCCGCCGGCAGGCCGAAGGAGTCCCAGCCCATCGGGTCCAGCACCTCGAAGCCGCGCAGGCGCCAGTAGCGCGCGATCACGTCGTGCAGGGCGAACACCTCGGCGTGCCCCATGTGCAGGTCACCGCTCGGGTAGGGGAACATCGTCAGCGCGTAGCGCTTCTCGCGCTGCCCCGACGCGACGGCGACGTCGTCGGCCCGGAAGATGTCGAGCTCGCCCCAGACCTGCTGCCACTTCTGCTCGGTCGCGGCCACGTCGTAGGTCGCCGGCTCGGTGTCGTGATCGCTCATGTCGTTCTCCGTCGGTCAGGTGGCTCACGTCGGGGTCGGGCCTGCTGGGGGCACACCAGGGGCACAAAAAAGCCCCTCGTGATCGAGGGGCGGCCGCGGCGGGGGGCTGGTCGACGCGGCTAGGTGAGAAGCAGGTTCCGGCTCATGAGCCCAGGGTACCCGAGGGAACCCCTGCCTGCCGCGGGCCTCCCGCGACCGGGAACCCGGCGCCGGCCGGCACGGGGCCCGTGGCCAGGACTCCACGTCAGGCCTATCCTGACGACACCGATCGACGAGACCACGACCCGCACCAGGAGGACCTGTGCCCACCCAGCCTGAGCGCTGCCCGTTCTGCGGCCTGTCCGAGCACGACCGCGGCGAGGGCACGACCGAAGAGCTGCTGGCCGACATGGCCCACCTCGCCGCCTCCCGCGACCGGGTCGAGCAGGCGCTGGTGGACCGGGTCTCACGGCTGCGCGGGCGGGGCGTGTCGTGGGCCCGGGTCGGCGAGAGCCTCGGGGTCAGCCGACAGTCGGCGTGGGAGCGGTTCTCGGCCCGGGTCTCGTGAGCACTCAGCCGGGGCCGAGCACCGAGCCCAGGAACTCGACCTGGACCGCGACCGAGGTCTCGAACGGCGCACCGGCGTAGATCTCGAAGTGGCCGACGTCCATGGCCTCGAGGGTGACCGGGCCCCGCACCCGCTCGGCGACCTTGCGCACGGCTGCGGGCGGCGCGATCGTGTCCTGCTCGGCCAGCACCAGCAGCACGGGCATCCTCAGCCTCGCGGCCGAGGTCACCGGCCGGTTGAGGAGGATGGGCAGGATGCCGCGGGCCAGCATCTCGTTGCGGAACGTCGGTCCCATGATCAACGCGTAGCCGGCCTCGCCGTCGTGTGACGTGATCGCGGCGAGGGATCCCGGCGGACCCACGATCGGCAGCGTGTGGCCGCGTCGCAGCACGCCGTACACCGCGTGCGCCGTGAGCCGCAGCAGCTGGCGCGGCCCGGCGTACTGCAGGATCTGGAGCACGGCGGCCAGCCCGTCCATGGCTGCGCCCTGCGAGATGACACCGGCGATCCGGGGGTCACCGGCCGCGACGGCGACCACGTGCCCGCCGGAGTAGGAGCTGCCCCACAGCACCACCCGCTCGGGGTCGACGCCCGGCAGGCCCCGGACGTGCGCCACCACGGCCCGGTAGTCCTCACGGTGCCTGCGGTGGTCGACGCTCTGGCGTGGGGTGCCGCCCGACGCGCCGAAGCCGCGGTAGTCGAAGACCACCACGTCGGCCCCGGCGGCCGCGAACCGCTCGGCGAACGGCGTCAGCCCGGCGTCACGGGTGGCGCCGAAGCCGTGGGCCATCACCACGACCGGACGACCCGTCGCGGTGGTCCAGGCGTCGCTCTCGGCCGGGTAGTGCCAGGCCGAGACCAGGCTGCCGTGACTGGGAATCTCCAGGTCGGTGCGCATGCGCTCGACCCTAGGGCGTGTCTAGAGTGCGCAACATGACTGTTACCGACATGTTCCGGCTCGACGGCAAGGTCGCGGTGGTCACCGGGGCCTCCAGCGGCCTCGGCGTCGCCTTCGCCCAGGCCCTGGCCGAGGCCGGGTCGGACCTCGCCCTCGGCGCCCGGCGCGTCGACAAGCTGGCCGACACCGCCCGGCTCGTGGAGGACAACGGGCGCCGGGCCCTGGCCGTGGGCACCGACGTGGCGGACCCCGAGTCCTGCAGCAACCTGGTCGCGCTCGCCATGCAGGAGTTCGGCCGCGTCGACATCCTCATCAACAACGCCGGGATCGGCAGCGCGATCCCCGCCACCAAGGAGACGCCGACGGAGTTCCGCGCGGTGATCGACGTCAACCTCAACGGCTGCTACTGGATGGCGCAGGCGTGCGGGCGGGTGATGCTGCCCGGCTCGTCGGTGATCAACATCAGCTCGGTGCTCGCCCTCACCACCGCCGGACTGCCGCAGGCGGCGTACGCCGCGTCGAAGGCGGGCCTGATCGGGCTGACCCGTGACCTCGCCCAGCAGTGGACAGGCCGCAAGGGCATCCGGGTCAACGCGATCGCACCGGGCTTCTTCAGCTCGGAGATGACCGACCAGTACGCCCCGGGGTACCTCGACGCCATAAGCGAGCGGATCCCCGCGGGTCGCAAAGGCGACCCGAGCGAGGTGGCCGCCACTGCGGTGTTCCTGGCCTCGGCCGCCGGCGGCTACATCACCGGCCAGACGATCGCGGTCGACGGCGGGCTGACCATCACCTGAGCCCCGACTGTCGTCCCGGGGCGGGCTCTCCGTGACGTCGTCTGAAGGCAGACGTCCGACCAGCGTGACCTGCCCGAAACGCGGACGACACACCTGGCTGCTGAGGTGAGGTCCCCGGCGCGACTGCCGGGGACCACCGTCGACCACCGTCTCGAGGAGCTCCCATGCCGTCCGTCACCAGCCTGCCCTCCACCGATGCCGACCTCGCCCGCGGGCTGGCCTCCTTGCTCGGGAGGCGGGCGTTGCTGCGCGCATCAGCAACGGGTGCTCTCGCGGGCGGCGGCGCCGCGTACGCTTCGGCACCCGCCGCCGCAGCCGCTCGCAGCGGCCGAGGCCAAGGCGGTCGTCGTCGGGTCCTGCAGCCCGGTTCGGGTCCGGCGGCCCTTCTCTACGTGCGGGCCCGGGCCGGTGAGGTGCTCTGGGGTCGGCTGCCCCACCGGACGAGCACCCCGGTCGCCACCGTCGACTCCGGCGCGGTCGTCACCCTCGACACCATCAGCCACGAGGGCCTGCTGGAGGACCAGGGCAAGGATCCGCGGGGCTACTCGAGGCGAACGGCGTGCCTCAGCGCCACGTGCTGAACGACGCCGTCGTCGCGGCTCGGACCCCGCACGACGGGCCGGGCCCCCACGTCGTCACCGGGCCGGTCGCGGTGCGTGGGGCGCGACCGGGCGACGTGCTCAAGGTCGAGGTGCTGCGCCTGCAGCTACGGGTGCCGTACGGCGTCATCTCCAACCGACACGGCAAGGGTGCGTTGCCCGGTGAGTACCCCGAGCAGTTCCTGGCTGACCCCGCCAACGCGCCGTACGTCAACCAGGCCGGCGCGATCAGCGTCTTCACACCGGTCTCCCGTGGCCGGGGGGTGCTGCCCGGTGCGGTTCGGGCCTCGTTCGGTTTGGCGCCCTTCCTGGGGTTGATGGGGGTGGCCCGCGACACGGCCGCCCTGGTCGACTCGGTGCCGCCGACCGACGCCGGCGGCAACATCGACATCAACGACCTCCAGGTCGGCTCCACGCTCTACCTGCCGGTCCAGGTGGCCGACGCGCTGTTCTTCGCCGGCGACCCGCACATGGCCCAGGGTGACGGCGAGGTGGCGTTGACCGCCATGGAGGGGTCCCTGCGCGCGACGGTGCGGCTCAGCGTGGTCGAGAAGGGGTCCCGGGGGGCGCCGTCGCCGGCGTTCCGCTACCCCTTCGCCGAGACGCCGGAGCACTGGGTGCCGATCGGTCTCAGCGACCCCGACGGACCGGAGGGCGGCGCGAACCAGACCAGCCTCGACCTGGCCATGAAGACGGCGGTGCGCCAGGCCCTGTCCTTCCTCGTCGACGACGTCGGCATGGCCGGGCCGGTCGCCTACGCCTACCTCTCGGCCGCGACCGACTTCCAGTGCTCCCAGGTGGTCGACCGCACGACCGGCATCCACGCCCTGATCCGGAAGTCCGACTTCGGCTGAGCGCGCGACGGTCGCCCGAACGCGGACTCCCCGACACACGGCCTGGACGATGAGTCCCGTTCGCGCGGCTGCGGCCCTAGCGTGAGGCCATGACCCCGGCTGCCCCGACCCGCGCGCCCCGCACGCCCCGCACGCCCCGCGCCCTCGTGATCGGCGCCGGCTTCGGTGGCCTCGGCGCGGCCAGGGCCCTGCGTCAGCAGGGCATCACCGACATCACGGTGCTGGAGCGGGCCGACGCGATCGGCGGCGTCTGGCGCGACAACACGTACCCCGGTGCGGCCTGTGACGTGCCCTCGCCGCTGTACTCCTGGTCCTGGGCGCTCAACCCGCGGTGGGGCCGGCGCTACGCCGGGCAGGCCGAGATCCTGGCCTACCTGCAGGCCTCGGCGCAGCAGGCCGGCCTGGTCGACCTGGTACGCACCGGCCGGGAGGTCGCCTCGGTCACCTACGACGAGGGGGACGGCTTGTGGCGGGTGGTGACCACCGACGCCACGACGTACGACGCCGAGATCGTCGTCTCCGCGGTCGGTCAGCTGTCCAACCCCGTCATCCCGGACCTGCCCGGGATCGAGAGCTTCGCCGGCCCGGCCTTCCACTCCGCGCGGTGGCGCCACGACGTCGACCTGGCCGGGCGCCGCGTCGCGGTCATCGGCACCGGCGCGAGCGCGATCCAGTTCGTGCCCGGCATCGTCGACACCGTGGGCGAGCTGACGCTCTTCCAGCGTTCTGCGCCGTACGTCGTGCCCAAGCCCGATACTGCCTACTCACCGCACCACCACGCCCTGTTCCGGCGCTTCCCGGCCCTGCTGCGCCTCGAGCGCCGCGGCATCTTCGCGCTGACAGAGCTGCTCAACGCGACCCTGACCGGCCAGTCACGGATCACCGGGCCGATGACGGCGCTGCTGCGGGCGGCGTGGCGCCTCCAGCTGCAGCGCCAGGTGCGGGACCGGTCCCTGCGCACCGATCTCATCCCGGACCACCCCATCGGCTGCAAGAGGATGCTGTTCTCCAACGACTGGTACCCCGCGCTGGCCCGTGCGCACGTCCACGTCGTGACCCAGGCCGTGACCGGGGTCGAACCCACCGGTGTGCGGACCGGGGACGGGGTGCTGCACGAGGCCGACGTGCTGATCTGGGGCACCGGTTTCGCCGCGACCCGCTTCCTGGTGCCGATGCGGGTGACCGGGGTCGGCGGGGCGGACCTGCACGAGCGCTGGTCCGACGGCGCACGGGCCCACCTCGGCGTGAGCGTGCCCGGGTTCCCCAGCTTCTTCGTCGTCTACGGCCCGAACACCAACCTCGGGGGCAGCTCGATCATCGCGATGCTGGAGGCGCAGGCGGGCTACGTCGCCCAGGTCGCGCGGCGTCTGGCCGACAGCGGGGCCCGGGCGCTCGTCGTACGTGCGGGGGTGGCCGAGGCCTTCGACCGCGAGATGCAGCAGCGGCTCTCGACGAGCGCGTGGGCCGGTTGCACGAGCTGGTACCGCGACGGTGCCCGGATCACCACGAACTGGCCCGGCCTGGTCACGGAGTACCAGCAGCGCCTGGCGGCCGTGGACTGGGACGAGCTGGAGGAGGTCTCGTGACGTCGTCGGAGACCGCACCCGAGCACCCGCCGGCGCCGTGGGACCTGGCCGGCACAGGCCACCTCACCACCTGGCGGGTGCCGGCCACCCAGCTGCCATCACTGCCGCCCGGGGTCCGCCCGGTGCTCGTGCGGGGCACGGCCCTGGTGGTCACGGCCTTCGTGGACTACTCCCCCGCCGGGCTGATGGCCTACCACGAGCTGCTCGCCGCAGTGGTCGTGCGGCACGGCAGAGGTCTGGCACTGTCGATCACCGACATCTGGGTGGACAGCGCGACCTCGATAGCCGGCGGCCGGGCCCTGTGGGGCATCCCCAAGGACCTGGCCCGCTTCGACGGCCTGTCCGCTCGGCTGCCGGACGGCCTGATCGCCTCAGCGAGCTTCCGGACCGGGCGGCTGCCCGCCCTGCCGCTGCCTGTGCCGCTGCCGGCCTCGGTGGTGCAGGCCCAGGACGCCCGGACGCTCACCAGCGCCGTCCACGCGATGGCGCGGATGCGACCCGCACGCGCCCGGTGGACCATCGAGCCCAGCGGACCCCTGGCCTGGCTCACGCACGCGCGGCCCCTGGCGAGCGTGGTCGCCGAGGACCTGCGGCTGCGCTTCGGTGCCTGATCAGGCGTGCACGGGTCGGGGCACGCTGCGGTTCGCGACCCGGTTCTCGGAGTCGATCATCCAGGCGAGCTGCTCGAGGCGCTCGAGGATCGCGTGGATGATGTCGGCGGTGGTGGGGTCCTCGGCGTCGACCTCGTCGTGGATGCGGCGCGCGGTGCCGCAGGTCGCGTAGAGGGCCTGCGTCATCAGGTCCACCGTCTCGGCGGTGTTGACCTCACCCGCGGGGTACTCCGGCAGGCTGGACTGCGCGGCCACGGTCCTGGCCCGACCGTCGGGCGTGATGTAGACCGCGCGCATCCGCTCGGCCACGGTGTCGGAGAACTCGCGGGCGGAGTCGACGACCTCGTCCAGGGCCAGGTGCAGGTCGCGGAAGTTGAGGCCGACGACGTTCCAGTGCGCCTGCTTGCCCTGGACGTGCAGGTCGATGAGGTCGACGCTCAGCTGCTGCAGGTGGGCCGCGAGCCGCTCGGAGGCCTGAAAGGGCGGCCGGGCGATGTGGGTGTCGTGCTCGATGATCTGGGTCATGGTGGCTCCTGGTCGTCTCCGGGTCTGGGTGCAAGATCTAGGTAACCAGGTTTTCTGGATTGATTCCAGAAAGGTGAGGCTGCCCTCGGTCGCCTGGCCGATCACCGGACCGGGCGCTGCACCACCACGTCACCGTGACTGCCGTACCCCACCAGCCGGCCGCCGTACGACGTGCCGTCGAAGCCGATCATCCGCCAGTCGCCGCCACCGGGCTCGACCTCCACGAGGGTGGGCCAGGGGATGTTGGTCGGGTACTCCGCCTCGATCTCGGTGACCTGCTGCAGGTCGAGGTCGAAGACCGGGTAGGCCCGCCGCTGTCCCTCGCGGCCCGCGCGGCCGTCACTGGCGGCCACCAGCCATCGCTCGCCCAGCCGCAGCAGGGTGGGGCCCTCGGTCGCGACCCGGTCGGTCGAGGCTCTCACCGTGAGGTGGTCGAGGTCGGGCCCGGTCGCGAGGACCGGGTGGAAGCGGAAGAACCTCGTGGCGTTGACGTAGGCCACCAGCCACCCCTCCCCGGACCGCACCAGGTGCGGGTCCCAGACCCCCACCGAGCGCAGGCCCGTCGTCGGTAGGGCCAGTCGGCGGGTGTCGAGCACGTGCTGCCCGGTGAGCAGGTCCGCCCCCGTCTCGGCCAGGGACACCGCGACCGACGCCCCCGTGACCCGGGGGTCGAAGTCCCCCCAGGTGCTGGTGGCCACCAGCCAGCGGTCTGCGTCGCGCAGCAGGTGCGTGGCGTGGTCGCCGTACACGCCGGGCCGCTCGGGCCGGCGAAAGAACAGGTCGCTGCGGTGGCGCAGGTCGAGGCTCCCGAGGTGCAGGCTCCAGACCGAGGTGTGCGCGGTGTCGAAGAACCCCGGACCCGCGCTGGTCGCGGTCAGCAGCACCTCGGCTCCCTCGCGGTAGGCCGTGCCATCGGTGTGGGTGACCACGCGCAGGTCGCGCAGCCCGAGCTGACCGAACGTGCCGCGTCGCACGTCGCCGACCTCGCCGTCGGCGTCTGCCGCCAGCCCGGCCAGCCAGGTCTCGTCGAGGGTGTCGACCCGCGTCGAGAGGTTCACCCGGCCGCGAGCCGTCCAGACGGCCCCGTGGCGGGTCAGCACCGTCAGGTGACGTCCGGTCAGGCTCAGCCCGAGGCCGTCCACCGGCTGCGGTGCTCGGGCGTCGCGGCGGGTGCGGTGCCGGGTGGTGCGCCCCCCGGCGAGGACCTGGAGCTGGCACCGCTCGCCGTCCCAGGCGCCGACGAGCTCGACACCGCCCGAGGTCAGCACCAGCCGGGCGGGACCGGCCGGCACCGCCTCGACCGCGACGTACGGCGCCCCGACGCGGGCCACGTCGGCCTCGACGCCCACCAGGTCGACCGGGCGCCGTCGGGCGACGACCTCGAAGCGGGGCAGCACGTCGCTCAGTATGCCGACCTGACAACCCGACCGGGGCACGGTCCGGGTGCTGCGCGCGGGGCACGGCCGACGGGTCACCCCATCGGCCACCTGGGCACCACCCGGATGAGCTGTCTTCGCGGTCCGAACGGCTGAACCTCGGTGAACGTCGTTCGCGGAGCCGCGCGTCGCTGCATGGTCTCCCTATGCGCTCCCCCCGGCGCGTGTGGCGCTCCCCCCGCCGCGCGATCGCACTCCTGGTGTTCCTGGCGCTGAGCGCCGTCCTCGTCCCGACCGCCGACACGGCCGTCGCCCGTGAGGGTGGCCGGGGCGACCGAATCGCGGCCACCGATCGGGCGGCTCAGCCGGCTCAGCAGCGCCGGAGCACCGACCTCCTCTTCGGTGCCTACGTCGAGGGCATGCAGGCCGAGCCGTCGCGGTTGTCGTCCTTCGAGGAGCTCGTCGGCGCCCCGGCCGACATCGCGTCCTACTACTACGGCTACGGCGACGTGTTCCCCGCCGCGGCGGAGGCCGGGTTCGCCTCGAACGGACGCCGGGTCCTGGTCTCGTGGGACATGGGCCCCACCCGGTTCTCCTCGTGGACGTCCGGCGAGCACGACGCCTACCTCGACCAGATCGTCGCTGCGGCGCTGAGCTACCCGGCCGACGTCTACGTCCGGCCGTGGCCCGAGATGAACGGCGACTGGCAGACGTTCCAGCCCAGTCCGGACGGCGAGCGTCCCGACGGCGGCACGTACCTGGAGTTCCAGGACGCCTGGCGTCACGTCGTGGACTACACCCGGGCCCGCGGAGCCACCAACCTGAAGTGGGTCTTCAACCCGGCCGCCGACACGTACGCCGAGACCACCCCGGTCCGCAGGATCTGGCCCGGCGCCGAGTACGTGGACGTGCTCGGCATCGACGGCTTCAACTGGGGCAAGGACCGGGGCACGGGTCGCTGGCGGTCGTTCCGTGAGATCTTCGCACCGATGTATCGGCGTCTGAGCGCGTTGCACCCGACGGCGCCGGTGTGGATCTGCGAGTTCGCCTCGAAGGAACCGCGCAGCGCCGACGGCGCGCCCCGCGACGACCGGCACAGCAAGGCGCGTTGGCTCGAGGACGCGTTCCGCAGTGCGCTCTCGATGGGGCGGATCCAGGCGATGGTCTACTTCCACGAGCGCAAGGAACGCGACTGGCGGGTGAACTCCACGCCCGGAGCCCTGCTGGCGCTCCGGCGTACCGTCAGTTGAGCGTCGTGCTCGACTCGGTGCTGCGCTGATCGGTGTCGGTCAGGTGGGCGCGCACGAACATCCGCTTCGACGAGCCGTAGCGCGGCCAGCAGGTGGTCAGCGTGAGTCTCCGACCCGGCAGCGGGTCGAGGACCCACGAAGCCGACGCAGGCACGATCCTCGGTGCGACGTCGATCGTGTAGTCCCACGTGCTGCCGGCCTGCCGGAGCTGGATGCGATCGCCGGGACGCAGCGCGTCGAAGTCGAGGAACGGGTCGCCGTAACCGGCCCGATGCCCGGCGATGGCGACGTTGCCCCGGGCGCCCGGCAGCGGCGTACCGGTGTAGTGGCCCGGGCCGTCGGCGAGCACGTCGTCGGAGGTCCCTTCCAGGACCACCCACGACCACGACGCACCGAACCTGGGGATGTGGAGCACCGCCAGGGCGCGGCCGGCGCCCACCCCGGTGGCGAC
>JAJAYJ010000138.1 GCA_026786275.1 Nocardioides sp.
ACGACGCAGAGCCGCGACGGTCGTGGCGGCGAAGTGCGCCCAGTTGCGGATGCGCTGCCGGGCCAGCGGGTCCAGGAACATGAACCGCGCGAACGAGGTGCCGGCCGGCAGCTCGCGCAGCAACGCCGTCAGCAGCGCGTTGCTGGCCAGGACATCGCACCGCTGGCCCAGCAGGAGGACGGGCAGGTGGTCAAGGGCAGTCATCATCCGCAACAGGCCGGGGTCGGGCCGCTGGGCACTGCTCCGGGTACGCGGGCGACGGGGCGGCGAGGTCGACGAGGTACGCGTGCTCGGTCTCGTCCAGGCGCAACGCCCGGGCCAGTGCGTCCAACACCTTTCGAGAGACGTTCGCCTGCCTCCCCTGCTCAGGTCGGCTGTAGTAGTCGGGGCTGACGCCGGCGAGGACCGCCAGTTCTTCCTTGCGGAGGCCGGACACCCGGCGGACGCCTGGGAACGCCCGCATCCCCGCCTGCGCCGGGCTCAGCCCGTCACGCCGGGAGCGCAGGAAGGCACCCAACGTCGTACGGTCCTCCACTATGGTGTCGCGCGTAGGTCAATCCGTCCTGGTCTGACTGGGCGTGCGATGCCCAGGCAGCACGGGTCCTGGTAGGGCACGCGTGACCCGTCTAGGAATGGGACATGACCACCACCACGTTTGCTGTCGACCCCTCCTCACCGCTGTCCGGACGCACCGCCGTCGTCACCGGGTCGACCAGCGGCATCGGCGCCGCCATCGCCACGACGTTGGCTGCACAGGGTGCACATGTCGTCGTCAGCGGTCGCGACAAGGTCCGCGGTGACGCCGTCGTCGACAGGATCCGGGCCGCCGGCGGTCGTGCCGACCTCGTCGAGGTCGACCTCGCCGGGTCCTACGAAGACCTGCGTACCTTCGCCCGCACGGCCACCGAGGCTCTGGGCGGCCGCATCGACATCCTGGTCAACAACCCAGGCATCTACCCCGCCACCAGCACCGAGGGACTCCCGGACGTCAGCCTCGACGCGATGCTGGCTGTCAACGTCCGGGCACCGCATGTCCTGGTCGCCGAGATTGCCCCCGCGATGACCGCTCGCGGGTCCGGGGTGATCGTCAACATCGGCTCATAGATGGCCCGAGTCGGCAACCCGTTCGCCGCCATGTACACCGCCAGCAAAGCCGCACTCGAGCAGCTGACCCGCGCCTGGGCGGCCGAGTACGGCCACCGCGGTGTGCGCGTCAACACGGTGTCACCCGGCGCCACCCTGACCCCGGGCAACGAGGAAGCTCTGGCCGTGCTGGAGGCGATGACCGCCGTCACGCCCGCCGGCAAGGTCGTGCTGCCCGACGACATCGCGCAGGGGGTGCTGTTCGTGGTCTCGGACCGGGCCGCCCTGATGCACGGCGCGACCCTGGACATCGATGGCGGCATCTCCGCGACGCGGCCGGGGTGACGTCGGGCGAGCGGGATCTTCCTGGCCCGGGAACCACACGTTGCACTCGCACCGGAGGCTCAGTGACCGGATTCAGCCTCGGGCGACCCAGTGCGTGGCTTCGCGTTACGCGAACTCGCGGAACGACACCGGGTCATGGCCGGTCACCATCCGGACGTCGTCGGTGAGAGCGCCGGCGCGGCCGAGTCGGGCCATGGTGTAGATCGCGCAGGTGACGGCGACCATTCCCCAGGGCATCCCCAGGACGTTGCGGGCGTGTCTCGCGTAGCGCAGCAGTCCGGGCTGCGGGTAGCGGATGCGGCGACCGAGGACGCCGGACAGCGTGGTCGCGATCTCGGCATAGGTCAGGGCCTGCGGCCCCGTCGGCGTCCATGCCGCGTTGCGGTGCTGATCGGGGTGGAGCAGGGCTACGGCGGAGACCGCGGCGACGTCGTGCGCGTCCACCAACGCGGTGGCACCGTGACCGGCCGGCACCATGATGGTGTCGTGGTCGCGCACGTCCGTGAGGTGTGTGGTGGTGAGGTTCTGCATGAAGAATGCGGCGCGCACGAAGGTCCACGACAGTCCCGACTCGCCGAGCCAGACCTCGAGCGCGTGGTGTGGTACGACCCGGTTGTGCTCGGCTCCCTGCAGCGAGAGCAGGACGACGTGCTCGACGCCGGCCGCCTTGGCTGCCTCCAGCGAGGGCAGCATCTGGCTCGTGGGTCTTCCCAGGTGGGGTGGGCGCATGAGGAACATCCGAGCCACCCCGGAGTACGCCTCCTCCCAGGTCGCGGAGTTGGTGAAGTCGAGGGCTACGGCCTCGACCCGGTCGCCGAACCGCGCACGGACGGCCTCCACGCGTGAGGCCGCGGCGCGCACCGGGACCCCGGCAGCGAGCAGCAGCTCCACGACCTGTGATCCCACGTTCCCGGTGGCGCCGGTGACGAGCACCAACGGGGTGGCCTGAGGCGAAGTCATGCAGCCATCACACCTGAGACGGGCCGACAATCCCAGGTGCGCTCCCGAGTGACAGGGTGAGGGGCCGTGCGGGGACGCTCAGCAGGTGAGCCGAGCGCTGCTCCCCGAGCCCCCGGAACGACGGCGTCCGCCGCTGCACGTGGACTCGGTGGGCCGGCTCGACCCCACCGGTACGCTTCCTGCAGATGCCCTGCACGACGTCGAAGCTGCCGGACGGGCGTTCCAGGACTGCGGCGCACGAGCGCACTCGGCGCGGCTGCCGCCCCTGGTGCTCGACCTTCTGATCACCGCCGACCATGCAGAGGACGACGTGACGTGACCGATTGGCAGCTCAGGGACTTCGTACCCTCCGACCTCGAAGAGCTCGTCCGGCTGGACGATGCGTCGTCGACTGCACACCAGCCTCCGGTCTTCGCCCTCTCCGACGTCGTCTCCGCCGTCTCCGCCCGCAACCCAGCGGTCGTGGCGGTCGTCTCCGGCCGGATCGTCGGCGCTGCCGTCGGCCGTGTGGAGGGCGACCAGGCGTGGCTGCTGCGGCTGGCCCTGGACCCCACCTGGCGGGGCCGCGGCCTCGGCAGCTCGCTCATCTCCGAGCTGGAGCATCGCCTCGTGACGGCCGGCGTACGACGGATCCGGGCCCTCCTGCCGGTGGACGAAACCGGCACCGCGGCGTTCGCGAACAGCGGCTTCACTGCCCGCCCCTCGATGACGCTCTTCGAGAAGAGCGAGAGCGTGGACCCGCACGCAGCGACCCTGCTGCGAGAGCTCGGCGGTGCCGTCCCGGCCGCGGGCCTGTGGCAGCAGGTTGCCGGGATGGTGGACGAGAAGCGGTTGATCGAGCGCCGTGTCGTGCTGCCGCTGGCTCGTCCGGCGCAGGCGCACGCACATGGGGTCGAGCCGCCCCGTGCGGTCGTGCTGTTCGGGCCTCCCGGCACGGGCAAGACCACGTTCGCCCGTGCCGTGGCGAGCCGGCTGGCGTGGCCGTTCGTCGAGCTGTTCCCTTCCCGCATGGCGGCTGCTGAGGGTGGGCTCGCCGCCGGGATCAGCGCGGCGTTCCAGCGCATCTCCGAGCTGGAACGCGTGGTCGTCTTCATCGACGAGGTGGAGGAGATCGCCGCCCACCGCGACGGCGGGCTCGCCTCGGTCGCCGTGGTGAACGAGCTGCTCAAGGCCCTGGTGTCGTTCCGTGAGCAGGACGGTCGACTCCTGGTCTGTGCCACCAACTCTGTCCGCCTGCTCGACCCGGCGTTCCTGCGCCACGGCCGCTTCGACTACGTGCTGCCGATAGGTCCGCCGGACGAGGCCGCCCGGTCGGCCATGTGGGAGCGCCACCTCAAGGCCTCTGGCGAAGGAGTGGCCGCGTCCGCCCTGGTGGCGGCGAGCGCGAATCTCACCCCCGCCGACATCGCCCACGCCGCTCGGACCGTCTCCCAGCAGATGTTCGAGCGCAGCATCGATGAGGGGGAGCGTGGCATGGCCACCGCCGCGGACTACCTCGAGGCCGTGGGCGCCCTGCGTCCGACACTGTCTGCGGACATGGTGCGCGACTTCACCGAAGACATCGCCCAGTTCGCGCGCACGTAGGCCGTCGGGTACCCGCGACGCTCGTGCCTGCACGTGTCGGGTGCGGTCCGCTCACAGCTCGCGGGCAGCCCGGGGGTCTCGCGGGGGATGCTGCGTGCGGCGTACCGCAGGAGCAGCACGACCGCGACGACGTCGTCGAACCTCGACCTTGACCGGCCCGACCAGACCGGCCACCATGCAACCATGGTTGCACGCAAAGATCGTTGTGGGTGGGCGCTGCTGTGCTACCGGATCCCACGGGAGCCATCCACGCCGCGCATCGCCGTGTGGCGCACGTTGAAGAGGCTCGGGGTGGCCCAGATCGGCGACGGCCTGGTCGCCCTCCCGGTCGACGCTCGGACCCAGGAGCAGCTGGAGTGGGTGGCCGAGGAGATCGCCGAAGCCGGCGGCACGAGCACCCTGTGGCGCGCCGCGCTGACCACCCGTGCCCAGGAGCGGGCGCTGGTGGCGGAGATGGCCGCAGCCCGGGCGGTCGAGTACGTCTCGATCGCGGACCGGGCCAGCTCCGCACGCGACGCGGTGGCCCCGGAGCGCCTCAGGCTGCTGCGGTCGCTGCGGCGCGAGCTCCGTCAGGTCCAGCGTCGGGACTTCTTCCCACCGCTCGCACGTGACCGGGCGAGGCTCGAGGTGGAAGCCCTAGCCGGCGTAGCCCTCGTGGCGACCGACCGACCCAGCGGTGCACGGGTGGAGTCGTGAGATGGGCGACCCGCGCGGGCATCCACATCGACCGGGCCGCGTCGGCGTGGCTGATCCGCCGGTTCATCGACCCTACGGCTCTCTTCGAGTTCGTGGCCGACCCGTCCTCGGTGCCGCAGGGTGTCACCGCGTTCGACATGCGCGGGGTGGAGCTCGGCCACCACGGTGACGACTGCACGTTCGAGACCCTGCTGCGGCGTCACGACCTGGACGACCCGGTGCTGTGGCGGATCGCCGAGATCGTCCACGAGGCGGACCTGGACGACGAGCGCTTCGACGCCCCCGAAGCCTCGGGCCTCGACGTCGCTCTGCGTGGATTGTCGATGGTGTGCGACGACGAGACGATCCTTGACCTCACCGAGCCGTTGTTCGGCGGCCTGTACGAGTTCTTCCACCGCGAGCTGCTCCTGGGAAGGGAACCGTCATGAGCACCCCCGAGCAACCGGTACCGCGGACCGGTGGCGCCCACCACCCGACCGGCGGCGACGTGATCCCCCTGGGTGAGGCCACCCGTGCCTGGTTCCAGATCTCGCTGCAAACCTTCGGTGGGCCTGCCGGGCAGATCGCCGTGATGCAGCACACCCTGGTCGAGGAGAAGCGTTGGATCGGCCAGCAACGGTTCCTGCATGCCCTGAACTACTGCATGCTGCTGCCCGGCCCCGAGGCGCAGCAGCTGGCGATCTACACCGGCTGGTTGCTCAACGGCACCCGCGGCGGCCTGATCGCGGGCGGCCTGTTCGTGCTCCCCGGGGCGCTCGCCCTGCTCGTCCTGTCCGCGATCTACGTGAGGTTCGGAGAGTCCGGCGCCGTGTCGGCGATCTTCGCGGGCCTCGCTCCCGCCGTGATCGCGATCGTCGTCCAGGCGGTCCACCGGGTCGCCAGACGGGCCCTGACCCACCGCGCGCTGGTGGCGCTCGCGGTCGGCTCCTTCCTCGCGCTGACCCTGTTCGCCGTACCGTTCCCGGTGGTGCTCCTGGCGGCCGGGCTGCTCGGCTGGGTGCTCAGCCGAAGGATCCCCACGATGCGAGCGACCAGGTCGCACGAGGCCGGCGACGGACCTGCCCCGTTGATCAGCGACGATGCGCTGCACCACGACCTGCCGTCTGGGCGCCGGTCCGCGACCATCGTGGGACTCGGGCTGGTCCTGTGGTCTGCCCCGGTCGCGGCCGCCGCCGTGTTCGCCAGCTCCACCGACGTGTTCGTGGACCAGGGACTGTTCTTCTCCGGTGCTGCCGTGGTCACCTTCGGCGGCGCCTACGCGGTCCTGGCCTACGTCGCCCATCAGGCCGTCAACGTCTACGGCTGGTTGGCGCCCGGTGAGATGGTCCGTGGCCTGGCCCTGGCCGAGACCACACCGGGTCCGTTGATCATGGTCGTCCAGTTCGTCGCGTTCGTCGGCGCCTACCGTGACCCGGGCAGCTTCAACCCCTGGGTGGCCGCGGTCCTGGCCTCGCTGCTCACCACGTGGGTGACGTTCGTGCCGTGCTTCCTGTTCGTCCTGCTCGGCGCCCCGTACGTCGAGCGGCTGCGCAGCAATCAGCACCTGAGCGCCGCCCTGACCGGCATCACCGCGTCGGTCGTGGGGGTGATCGCGAACCTCGCGGTCTTCTTCGCCCTGCACGCCCTGTTCGATGAGAACCGACGCCTGCACGCCGGCCCCCTCCAGCTCGACCTCCCGGTCCTCGCCAGCTGGGACCCGGTGGCGTTCGCCATCACCGGGATCGCCCTGGTGGTGATATTCGCTCGAGGCTGGAGCCCGCTGCGGACCCTCGGCCTGTGTGCCCTGCTCGGCATCTCGCTCTACGCCGTGCAGTCCCTCTGAGCTCACGGCTCGGACCACACCCCGTCGCGCACAGGTCCCGGCTACGGAGTCGCAGTCCGTCGTGACACCACGACGGCGAGCACCGCGATCATCGTGGTGGCCGCGAACACCCCCGTGAACGCCGTCCAGGTCTCGGTCCCGAGCGTGGTGAAGACCAGGCCCGTGATCGCGATGGCGGTGGCCCCGCCGACGGCGTCGCCGATCGACATGGCGGCGGTGTTGGTGCCCCGCTCGGCCGGCGCGGAGACGCCCAGGACGTAGGAGGAGATCCGCGGGTACATCAGGCCCATGCCGGCGCCCGCCGCGACCCAGGCCACCGGCACCAGGACGGCGGGCAGCTGGAAGGCGACCACAACGAGCTGGGCGGCCAGGCCGGCCAGCAGCAGCAGCGAGCCGGCCCGCAGGGCCTCGACGTGGCTCAACCGGGCACCCATCCGACCCTGCACCTGGGAGGCACCGGCCCAGCCCAGCGCACCCACGGTCAGCACCAGGCCGGCCAGCCAGGGCGGGGCGTCGTACCGGGTCTGCAGCAGGTAGGGAACGTGGATCTCGGCTGCGGAGAACGCGGCCGCGACCAGCCCACGCAGGAGCACCACCGACGGCAGGCCGCGTCGGGCCCGCAGCGACCCGGTCGGCAGCAGCGGTCGGACCGCGGCCAGTGCGCCCAGCACCCCGACCAGGGCCAGCACCCGACCGGGCGTGCCCGAGAGCCGGGCGGCCAGGTCGACGCTGACCACGGCAGCGGCGACCGCGACGGCGAGCAGCAGCCGGCGTGGTCCGTCGGCGGTGGTGGACGCCGTGACGGGCGTGGCGCGCGCCTCCCGGAGCGCCGGGCCGAGGGCGGCCGTGGCCGCAGCGCTCAGCACGACGACACCCAGGAAGACCCAGCGCCAGCCGACCGTGGTCGCGACGGCTCCGGCGACCGGTGGTCCGATCATCGAGGGCAGCACCCAGGCCGCCGCGAACGCGCCGAAGATGCGGGGCCGGTCCACCGGCTCGTAGACGTGCGCCACCAGCACGTAGAGCGACACGGTCATCGCCCCGGAGCCCAGGCCCTGCAGGAAGCGCGCGGCCACGAAGATCTCGATCCCGGGGGCCACCCCGGCCACCACCAGCCCGGCCACGAAGATCCCCACCGACGCCAGCAGCGAGGGCACCGCTCCCCGCCGGTCGGCGTACAGGCCTCCGGCGACCATGCCGACCACACTCGCGGCCAGGGTGGCCGAGAACGCGACCGAGAACCACGACCGGCCGTCCAGGTCGGCCGCGACCGTGGCCATCACGGTGGTGACGGCGAGGTTCTCGAACGCCGCGAGGAAGACCAGGCTGACCATGCCGACGGTGGCCCAGCGATAGCCGGGGGACAGCAGCGGTGTGGTCCGCTCGGGGAGCGCGGTGGTCATGGTGGCGACGGTAGAACCTCGTCCGCGGTCGAGGTCAATCCGCCCGCCGGGTCGGAGGGGCGTGGCTCAGAACTCGTAGGCGAAGTTGGCGATGTCGCGGGCGTAGACGTCGGCCACCTTGCGCCGCATCGCGTCGGTGTAGAGCTCGCGGTGGTCCGGACGGTCGGGGTCGATGTTGACGCTCTCGAGCTCGACCCACGCCAGGTCGAGGCGGGCGTAGACCGCCCGCAGGTCCTGCTCGAGGGACTCCTGGCGGCCCACGAAGTCCGCTCGGCGGGTGCCGGTGAACAGGTAGTCCGACTGGGGCGTGTGCAGGCGCGGGAACGTCTCGACCGCGTGCAGCACGAACGCCTCGAAGTCGGGCGAGGCCTCCAGCACGTCGCGGATGAACGTGTTGCGCTCCAGGTGCTGCACGTGCCGCTGGTTGCCCGAGGCGGCGCCGACGCGGAAGCGCTCCATCATCCGGTACCACGACAACAGCCGGGACCACGGGTTGCGCACGAATCCGACGATCCAGTACGACGCCAGGTCGGGCTCGAGCTCGAGCAGCCGGGTCAGCGGGGCGTGCCGCTGCGCCTGCGCGATCCGGCGTACGTCGCCGAGCGCGGCCGTGAGCCCGTTGTCGATCGTCGAGCCACCGGTCTTCTGGACGTGCACGAACAGCAGACGCCGCGAGTCGGAGATCATCATGTCGCCAGCACCTTAGCGACCGCCAGGACCGGCCGAGGCCGCGGGCATCAGCGCTTGAACGCCTTGACCCGCAGCTGGAACGGCGCGTTGTTGTCGCGCGGCTGGCCCTGGCAGGAGTAGGCGAACGAGCCCTTCCAGCACCGGAACCGGGTGGAGGCGTTGGCGAGCGTCACCGTGACCTGGGAGACGCCCTTGGCCCCGAAGGGGACGATCGTCCGGCCGGTGCCCCGCGCCCCGAGCCGCAGCGGCCGCTCCACCACGGTGCCGTTGGTCTTGGTGACCCGGACCGCCACGGCGGGGGACAGCGTCGCCCGCGGTCCACGCACCGCGACCTTCAGCATCCAGCCGCGACCCGCCACGCTCGCGGGATCGGCGCGATAGACCCACGACGACGACGCCATGTGGTCCACGCTGGCGCTGGTGCGCGCCCGGGGGTTGCTTGCGCTGACCTGCTGGGCGCCGGCCGACGCGGCGGCCGGCCAGCGCCCACCCTCCATGAAGGTGCGGGACGCGTCGGTGGTGGCGGCGGCGTAGCGCGCGAAGACCGCGGGGAACCCGCCCAGCGGGGCGAGCACCCGGCGTACCGCCTCGGTGGAGTAGGCGTCGCGCGAACCGCCGCCGGCGGCCGCTGCGACCCAGATCTTCTTGACGACCGAGGTGCCGTAGCGCTGGCTGAGGTACTCCCACCAGACCCAGTTGCCGTACTGGCTGAAGCCGCTGGCATCGAAGCGGTCCAGGGGGTTGCCGGGATCGGCGAGCTGACCGTAGGGCAGGTACTGGCGGTTGTCGTTGATCCCGCCCATCACCTGCTCCTCCATCCAGACCGCGGTGGACTCCATGAACCACGGGTCCTCGCCGAAGTCGTAGGCGAACTGCACGGCGTGGAAGAACTCGTGGGCCGCCGTCACCCGCAGGCTCTTGCCGGCCGGGGTGCCGGCGTACTGCTGGGGCGAGAAGTCGTTGTCCAGCACGCAGTAGCCGGACGCAGTGAACCGGTTGCCGGGCGCCTTGTCCTCGGGCGTGCAGTAGCCGTAGGCCCCGGTGTTGCCCAGGTCGGCGAGGTAGACGTCGAACCGGTTGTCGCCCCCCTTGCCGCGGTCGGGCAGGGGCTGGCGGTAGCCGAACCGGTCCACCTCGGTGCTCCAGACCTTGTCGAGCACCGCCAGGGTGCGCTCGACCCAGGCCCGGTTGGTCGGGGCGTCTGCGCCGGTCGGGGTCCAGTGCACGCAGACGTCGGGCGAGCAGGTGCGTCGCGAGGTGCCGGAGTAGCCGTCGCCGTAGGGGTCGGCGCCCTGGTCGGTGGGCCGGGCGAGCAGCATCCTCGCGCGGCGCTGGTCGGCACCGCTCAGGCCGTCGGCGAGGCGGAACAGGTCCCGCAGCACCAGGGTGCCGTCGACGCGGGAGTGCTCCGGCGTGGCCGCCCGACCGAGGAGCCGGCCGAGGGCCGAGGACCGGCGGGCCCGCTCGCGCAGCTCGGGAGCCAGCTCACCACCGGCGAAGGACTCCGCCTGGGCCAGGGCCTCCTGTGCGGCGACCGGGTCGATCGGGGCCTCGACGGGGGTCGCGGGCGCTGGGTCCGGGGCGTCCGGGGCCACCGGGGCGACCGGGGCGACCGGGGGAACGGGGTCGGTCGGGTCGGCGGTGGCCGGGGCCGCGCCGAGCAGCGAGACGGCGAGCGCGGCACCGCTCAGGGCGGAGACCAGTGGGAGCAGACGAGCGCGCGAGGGGGAAGTGCGCATGCAGAACGGGGCCTTTCGGGGGCTGAGACGTCGGGACTGGCCTCGTGAGTGACCTCGTGCCCGACGCCGGACCCCACCAGAGTGCCTGACGATCGGCTCAGGTCAAACCGACGTGGCCGAGATCTTCTCGATCAGGGCCGTGGTCGAGATGGCCGGGGTGCGCGGCAGGTAGACCACCTGGCAGATGTCCTCGAACTCGTCGAACCTGCCGGCCCAGTCGTCGCCCATGACCAGCACGTCGGCCGCGTAGGTCTCGATGTAGTGCCGCTTGAGCTCCAGGCTCTCCTCGACGAAGACCTCGTCGACGTCGCGCAGGGCAGCCACGATGGCCAGCCGCTCGGACTGGCTGAAGACGGGCTCGCGGCCCTTCTTGCGCAGGTTGAGCGCGTCGGCGGAGACCCCGACGACCAGGCGGTCACCCAGGGCGGCGGCACGCTCGATGACCCTCAGGTGGCCGACGTGGAAGACGTCGAAGGTGCCGAAGGTGAGCACGGTGCCGGACATGGGCCTCAGTCTGACAGGGGCGGGGGCGTGCGGGACAATTCATCACGATGAGCCCCACGACCGGTACGACCAGGAACCCGAGCCCCACCGCCTCGATGATGCCGGGGGACCCCGCCGCCGACGCCGCGCGCGCTCGGGGCCTGCGTCGGATGCGCACCATCGCCGTCGGGCTGCTGGTGCTCGCCGCGATCGTGTACGTCGTCACGCTCGGCCAGGACGGCGCGCTGGGCTACGTCAACGCGGCCGCCGAGGCCTCCATGGTCGGCGCGATCGCCGACTGGTTCGCGGTCACCGCGCTGTTCAAGCACCCCCTGGGGCTGCCGATCCCGCACACCGCGTTGATCCCTCGTCGCAAGGACGAGCTGGGTCGTGGGCTCGAGGAGTTCATGGGCGAGAACTTCCTGCAGGAGGGCATCATCCGCGAGCGGATCGAGGCCGCGGCCATCTCGCGGCGGGTGGGCACCTGGCTCGCCGTACCGGCCAACGCGCGCCGGGTGGTCGACGAGGGGGCCGACCTCGCCGCGATCGGCCTACGTCGCGTGCGTGACGAGCACGTCGCCAGCCTCATCACCGAGGCCCTGGTGCCACGCTTCCACGAGGAGCCGATCTCGCCGCTGCTGGGCGGGTTGCTGAGCGAGGCCCTGAAGGACGACCTGCACCACGGGCTGGTCGACCTGGCGCTGAGCGAGCTGCACGGTTGGCTGCTCGAGAACCCTGACACCGTCTCGGAGGTCATCGGTGAGCGCGCGCCCTGGTGGACGCCGCCGCGGCTCAACGAGCGAGTCGTGGCCCGCATCCACGTCGAGCTGGTGCGCTGGGTGGGCGACATCCGGGACAACCCGGAGCACCGAGCCCGGCACGCGCTCGACCAGCTGCTGACCCAGCTGGCCCAGGACCTGCTGGAGGACCCCGAGACCCAGGCGCGAGCCGAGCGGTTCAAGGACCGGGTGCTGGACCACCCGCAGGTGATCGTGTCGGCGGTCTCGTTGTGGAACGGGGTGCGCCGGTTGATGACCGCGTCCCTGCAGGACCCCGAGGGTGCGCTGCGGGCCCGGATGCTGCTCGAGGTGGAACGGTTCGCCGCCCGCCTCGGCGAGGACGAGCCGCTGCGCGAGCGCCTCGACGGGTTGGCTGCGGACGCGGTGGTCTTCGCCGTCGAACGGTACGGCGCGGAGGTGACCGCAGTCATCACCGCCACCATCGAGCGCTGGGACGGCAAGGAGGCGGCTCGTCGCATCGAGCTGCACGTGGGCCGCGACCTGCAGTTCATCCGGATCAACGGCACCATCGTGGGCGGCCTGGTCGGCCTGGTGATCCACGCGGCCTCACAGGTCCTGTCCTAGCCCGCGTCCGCCCGCCCGGGGCCTGGGCCTGGGCCGTCGGGGTCTGGCCCCGAACCCACCCCGCCAAATCGGGTGGTCCCCCGATCGGTGGAAGAATGGGGGAATGGACGTTCCGATCACCGACGAGTCGATCAAGCTCAACCAGTTCCTCAAACTCGCGAACCTCATCGACAGCGGCTCGGAGGCCAAGCAGGTGCTGGCCGGTGGGGTGGTGCGCGTCAACGGGGACGTCGAAACCCGCCGCGGTCGCCAACTCGTGATCGGCGACGTGGTCAGCCTGGGCGCCCAGTCGGCGCAGGTCACCCAGGCCTGACCCCGGTCGTGGGCCTCAGCTGACGCCGAGCAGGTCCACCACGAAGATCAGCGTCTCGCCCGGCTTGATGGCACCGCCGGCGCCGCGGTCCCCGTAGCCCAAGTGGGCGGGGATGACGAGTTGGCGGCGCCCGCCGACCTTCATCCCCTGCACGCCCTGGTCCCAGCCCGCGATGACCTGGCCGATGCCCAGGCGGAACCGCAGCGGCTCACCGCGGTTGTAGGAGGCGTCGAACTCCTCGCCGGTGGAGTGGGCCACGCCCACGTAGTGCACCGAGACGGTGTCACCCGACGTGGCCTCGGGGCCCTCGCCCACGGTGACGTCGGTGACGACCAGGTCGGTCGGCGGCTCTGGGTCGAAGAAGTCGATCTCAGGCTTGTCCATGACCACCACCTTAGGACCTCAGCCGCGGACCAGGGAGTCGGGGGAGAGGTCGCGGTGGGAGGCGTAGCCGGCACCGGCGAGCGTCAGGTCCAGCTCGGCCAACAGGCACCGCAGGACGTGCTCGACCCCGGCCTGGCCGCCCAGCGCGAGGCCGTAGAGGTAGGGCCGGCCCAGCAGCACGGCCCGGGCACCGAGGGCCAGGGCCTTGAAGACGTCGGGCCCGGTGCGGACCCCGGAGTCGAAGAGCACCGTCAGCCGCTCGCCGACCGCCTCGGCGATCGGCGGCAGCGCGTCGAGCGAGGCCAGGGCGCCGTCGACCTGGCGGCCGCCGTGGTTGGAGACGACGATTCCGTCCATGCCGTGCTCGACCGCGAGCAGCGCGTCCGCGACGTGCTGGATGCCCTTCAGCACGATCGGGCCGTCCCACAGGCGCCGCAGCTCGGGCAGTCGGTCCCAGCTCAGGCCGGGGTTGGGGAAGACCGACGCGAACGCGACGCCGGCCGCGGCGGGGTCCTCGGCGGCCGGCTTGTCGAGCCGGGCGTTGAAGACCGGGTCGCTGGTGTAGTTGGCGATGCCCTCCGCGGCCAGGAAGGGCAGGTAGCCGCGGTCGAGGTCGGCCGGGCGCCAGCCCAGCAGCGTGGTGTCGACGGTGAGCACCAGCGTGGTGTAGCCGGCCACGCGGGCCCGGGACAGGAAGCTGGCCAGCAGGGCGGGGTCGTCGGGCCAGTAGAGCTGGAACCACCGGGCACCTGGGCCGACCGCGTCGGCCGCCTCCTCGATCGAGTGGCTCGCCTGGGTGGAGTGGACGTAGGCCAGCCCGAGCTCGGTCGAGGCCCGTGCGGTCGCCAGCTCGCCGTCGGGGTGGGCCAGCGTCTGCACCCCGACCGGACCGAAGAGCACCGGAGCCGCGAGCGGGGTGTCGAGCACCGTGGTCGACAGGTCGCGCCGGGCGTGGTCGCGCAGCATCCGGGGCACGATCCGCCACCGCTCGAACGCGGCCACGTTGGCCCGCGCCGTCGACCCGCTGCCCGCACTGGGCACGACGTAGCCCATCGCCTCGGGGGCCAGCACCCGCGCCGCATGGCTCTCCAGCGCGGAAAGGTCCGTGGTGATCTCCGGCACCCGGCCCGCGAACATGCCGTCGGCGTAGATCGCGCTCTGGTGGTCGCCGAAGTGGGTCATGAGCGGCATTCAAGCACCGCCCGGGAATCTCCGGGCGCGCTGGAGGCGTTGAGACAACCATGGCCACCGTCTCCCTCACCAGCCAGACCATCGATGCCGCGGTCGAGTCCGACGGCATCACGCTCATCGACTGGTGGGCGTCGTGGTGCGGCCCCTGCCGCCAGTTCGCGCCCGTCTACCAGAAGGTCAGCGACCTGCACCCCGACGTGACGTTCGCCAAGATCGACACCGAGGCGGAGCCCGAGCTGGCCGGCCACGCCGCGATCACCTCGATCCCGACGCTGATGGTCTTCCGCGACGGGCACCTCGTGTTCTCGCGTCCCGGTGCCCTGCCGGCGCAGGCGCTGGAGCAGCTGATCGAGGGCGTGAAGGGTCTCGACATGAACGAGGTACGGCGGACGGCCGCTGCCGACGGCCAGCAGGCCTGATCAGTCCAGGGCACCCCAGGGGCATCGAGCCCGGCGTCCTGGGAACCACCCCCGTCATCGTCAGCGACCGCCGGCCACCCGCAGCGTCGCCGCCGTGACGTACGACGCCGCGTCGCTCATCAGCCAGACGACGGCCTCGGCGAAATCCGCCGGCTCGCCGACGCGGCCGAGTGGGATCGCCGGGGCGACCCGCTCCAGGCGACCGGGCTCGCCGGCGTCGGCATGGATCCGTGCTCAGACGTCCCGTCACTCGGATCCCCCCAGCGGGGGACCCGGCAATCGGCGGGACGGCTCAGGGAAGCCATGGCCACCCATGACTCACGCTCACCGACGAGCGGCTGAGCGGTTCAGCCTGCACCCGGCGGAGTCGGGGGTCAGCGCCGTACGGTCGCAATGACGTAGTCGGCCTGGTCGTCGGCCGGTTGTCCGTCGTCGTCCTGGATGCTTTCGACCCTTAGCTCCGCCTGTTCGCAGAGGTCGTTGAACCCGTCCTGCGTGTGCCAGTGCAGGGTCCACTCGCGTTCCACCACCTCAGTCGCGTGGGCTGTCACTCGTTCGTAGCGGACCCGCGTGACCCGGGTGCGGCCCTCTCGGTCGTAGGTCTCCGCGACCGGCAGGTAACGCAGGAGCGCCCCGTCATCGTCGAAGGTCTCGCGTGCGACCTGCAGGTGCTCAGGCGGTGTGGGTTCGGGAATCCACAGCGGGATCAGGGCCCGCCCGTCCTCGGTCAGGTGGGCGCGGATTGCGGTGAGGGCGCTCAGGGCCGTGTCGTCGTCGGCCAGGAGGTTGAACGTCGGACCCGCGAGATAGATGGAACGGAAGCCACGATCCAGCCTCAGGTGCTCCACGCGCTGGTGGTGCAACGTCACGGCCAGTCCAGCGGCTGCTGCCACCGATGCGAACCGGTCGAGCATGTCGCGTGAGGAGTCGACGCCCTCGACGTCCAGGCCCTGGGCGAGCAGCGACAGCATCGGTTCACCATCGCCGCAACCGAGCTCGAGGGCGGGCTCGCCGTACGCGACGACGAACGCTGCGTAGCGGTCGGGGTCGAAGCTCGTCGACTTCAGGCGGGCGTAGGCGTCGACCACGATGCCCGTGTAGAAGTCTGCCGGGTGCACCGGCCGAACCTACCGAACCTCGGCGATCGCGCGGTGGATCAACCCTGGTGCACGTAGGAGTCGAGCTGGTCGCGCTCGAACCGGAGCTGGCTCATCGTGTGCTTGACCACGTCCCCGATGCTGACGATGCCGACCAGCGCACCGTCGTCGAGCACCGGGACGTGGCGGATGTGCCGCTCGGTCATGGTGCGCATCAGCTGGTCGAGCTGGCTGTCGGGGTCACAGGTCTCGACGACAGCGGTCATGATCGCGCCGACCGTGTTGTTGATGACCGTGCCGTCGTCATGCAGGTGGCGCACCACGTCGCGCTCGCTGACGATGCCGTCGATGGCGGTGCCGTCGACGCTCACGATCAGCGCGCCGACGTTGTGCTCGGCCAGCATCGCGAGCAGCTCGCGGACCCCGGCCTCGGGGCTGATCGTGACCACGCCAGGGCGGGACTTGGCGTGCAATACCTCGCTGATCCGCATCTCTGCCTCCGGGGTCGGTGTCACCCGACGGTAGCCCTCGCAGGACACGCTGGATAGAGGCCGCCGCGACGGGTCAGGCCCGGGGGCCCCGGGGTCGCAGCTCGGAGACCGAGCCCGGTCCGGTGCTCGGCGCGTCGGGGTCGCCGTCGTCGTCGGCCATCGCGCCCAGGAACGAGAGTGCGGTGTCGTGCAGGTGCCCGTTGGTGGCCAGTGCGTTGCCGCCCCACGGTCCGTCGGTGCCGTCGAGGGAGGTGAAGGTCCCACCGGCCTCGCGGACGATGATGTCGAGCGCCGCCATGTCGTGGACCTCGAGGTCGGGCTCGGCCGCGATGTCGACGGCCCCCTCGGCGAGGAGCATGTAAGACCAGAAGTCGCCGTACGCCCGGGTCCGCCAGCAGCGGCGCATCAGCGCCACCATGTCGTCGAGCTGGCCGCGCTCCTCCCACCCGTGCACCGAGGAGTAGGACAGCGAGGCGTCCTCGATCCGGCGCACGTCGGAGACCTGGCAGCGCGAGGCCTTGAGCAGCGAGCGCCCCGTCCACGCGCCGTTGCCCAGCGAGGCCCACCAGCGACGCTGCAGCATCGGCGCGGAGACCACGCCGAGCACCACCTCGTCGTCGACGGCCAGCGAGATCAGGGTCGCCCACACCGGGACGCCGCGCACGAAGTTCTTGGTGCCGTCGATCGGGTCGATGATCCAGCGGCGCTGACCCCGCCCGCCCGGCACCGCTCCCGTCGTACCCTGCTCCTCGCCGGTGACCGCGTCGCGCGAGCGGGACCGCGACAGGGTGCGCCGGATGCTCTCCTCCACCGCCTGGTCGGCGTCGGTGACCGGCGTCAGGTCGGGCTTGCTCATCACGTGCAGGTCGATCGCCTTGAAGCGGTCGGTGCTGATCGAGTCGGCGTCGTCGGCCAGCACGTGCGCGAGCCGCAGGTCGTCGGTGTAGTCGATGGTGTCGCGCCCGGAGCCAGAAGTTGTCGCCACGACGCTCACACTATTCTCATCGGCCTCCACTACCGTTCATCCATGCAGATCAACGGGCTCCCGCTGCACGCGCTCGTGGTGCACGCCGCCGTGGTGCTGGGCCCGCTGGCCGCCCTGGCCGGGGTGCTCTACGCCGCCGTACCTCGCGTGCGCGACCGGTTCCGGTGGCCGCTGGTCGCGCTGGCCGCGGTGGCCCTGGTCAGCATCTGGGTCTCCTACCTCTCGGGCGAGCAGGTCCAGGAGGCCAACTCCTACGGCGGCCCACTCGCCGAGCTCCTGGAGCAGCACCGGGAGCGTGCAGGCGCGCTGCGCCTGGCGGTGACCGGTTTCGCGGCCGTCTCGTTCGCGGCGGCCTGGCTGCACACCCGCACCGGCCCGCTGCGGGTGGCACTCAGTGGGTTGGTCGCGGTCTCGGCGCTCGCCACCATGATGCTGACGGTGCTGACCGGGGACGCCGGCGCCCAGATCGGGTGGTACGACGTCAACGGCTGAGCCCTGCCCGAGCGCCGAGCCCGCCCGTGGTGGCGGTCTCAGTGCAGCGGTTCGCTGCGCGCGCTCAGCAGCCTGCGGAAGGACGACACCCGATCGGGGTCGGTCTCGCCGGCACGGACCGCCTCGTCGAGGCCGCACTCGGGTTCCTGCGTGCCGTGGGTGCAGCCCCGCGGGCAGCCACCGGTCATCTCGTCGAGGTCGGGGAAGGCACCGATCAGGTCCTCCGGACGCACGTGCGCCAGCCCGAACGACCGGATGCCGGGGGTGTCGATGATCCAGCCGCCGCCGGGCAGCGCCAGCATGTAGGCCGAGGTCGAGGTGTGCCGGCCCCTGCCGGTCACCGCGTTGACCACTCCGACCTGCCGATCGGCCGTGGGCACCAGGGCGTTGACCAGCGTCGACTTGCCGACGCCACTGGAGCCGACCAGCACGCTGGTGCGCTCGCGCAGCCGCTCCCGGAGTTCGCCGAGGTCACCACCGCGGGCGCTGACCACCCAGGGCACGCCCAGCGAGCGGTAGGTCGACAGCAGCGTTTCGGGGTCGGCCAGGTCGGCCTTGGTCAGGCACAGGACCGGCTGCATGCCCGCGACGTACGCCGCCACCAGCGCCCGGTCGATCAGCCGGGGCTGCGGATCCGGGTCGGCCAGGGCGGTGACGACGACGAGCTGCTCGGCGTTGGAGACGATGATGCGCTCGACGGGGTCGTCGTCGTCGGCGGTGCGGCGCAGCGTGGTGATCCGTTCGGTCACCTGCACGATCCGGGCCAGCGACCCGGCGTCGCCCGAGGTGTCGCCCACGACCCGCACCCGGTCGCCGACCACGACACCCTTGCGTCCGAGCGGGCGAGCCTTCATGGCGCTCACCACCTGCTCACCGACCAGCACCGTGTAGCGGCCCCGGTCCACGGTGACGACCGAGCCCTCGACCGCGTCGTCGTACGTCGGGCGGTCCTTGGTGCGCGGTCGGGTGTGGCGACGCGGGCGCTCGTAGTGCTCCTGGTCCTGGTCGGAGTAGCGACCGGTCATGGGGCGTCACCGGGCGTGAGCAGACGGGACCACGCCACGTCGAAGTCGGGGAAGGTTTTGCTGGTGGTCGCGACGTCCTCGACGAGGACTCCGTCGACCGCGGCCCCGACGATGACGCCGGCGTGGGCCATCCGGTGGTCGGCGTAGGTGTGGAACACCCCGCCGTGCAGCCGGGCCGGGCGCAGGCTCAGGCCGTCGGGATGCTCGGTGACGTCGGCGCCCAGTGCGCCCAGCTCGGTCGCGAGGGCAGCCAGCCGGTCGGTCTCGTGGCCACGGATGTGGGCGATGCCGCGCAGGTGGGAGGGGGAGGAGGCCAGGGCGCACAGGGCCGCGACCGCCGGGGTCAGCTCACCGACGTCGTGCAGGTCGTGGTCGATGCCGCGCAGCTCGCCGGTGCCGGTGACCCGCAGCCCGCCGCCGGGACCCGTGACCAGCTCCACCGCGCAGCCCATCAGGGTCAGGATCTCGCGCAGCGCGTCGCCCGGCTGGGTGGTGGACGCGGGCCAGTCGCGGACTGTCACAGTGCCGCCGGAGACCGCGGCCAGGGCGAGGAAGGGTGCCGCGTTGGACAGGTCGGGCTCGACCAGGTGGTCGACGGGCCGGATCGGGCCCGGGGCCACCGACCACCGGTCGGCGTCGCCGTCGTCCACCTGCACGCCGTGCTCGCGCAGCATGGCCACGGTCATCTCGATGTGCGGCAACGAGGGCACCGGCTTGCCGTCGTGGCGCACGTCGACACCCTCGTCGTAGCGGGCGCCGGACAGCAGCAGCGCGGAGACGAACTGCGAGGACGACGACGCGTCGAGCACCACCGTCCCGCCCCGCACCCGACCCGTGCCCCGGACCACGAACGGCAGCGCACCGCGGCCCCCGTCGTCCACGGCGACGCCGAGCGCCCGCAGCGCGCCCAGCACCTCGCCGACCGGTCGGGAACGCATGTGCGGGTCGCCGTCGAAGCTGACCCGGCCCGTGGACAGCCCGGCGGCGGGCGGCACGAACCGCATCACGGTGCCCGCGAGCCCGCAGTCCACGTCGGTGTCGGACCCGAACGCTCCCGGCGTGACCGTCCAGTCCTCGCCCGAGGTGTCCACCGCCGACCCCAGGCGGGTCATCGCGGCGGCCATCAGCACGGTGTCGCGCGAGCGCAGCGCCCGGCGGACGACCGACGGGCCGTCGGCCAGCGCGGCCAGCACCAGGGCGCGGTTGGTGATCGACTTGCTGCCCGGCAGGCTCACCGTGACGTCCACGGGCACGCTCGCCCGCGGGGCGGGCCAGGGATCGGCGGGGCGGCGGTCGGCACTCACGGGGCGCAGACTATCGGCGCCGACGCCACGGCTACCCGGTCCCCTGGGGGACCGCGTGGCCTCCGAGGGCCGTGCGGGCCGTGCGGGCCGTGCGGGCGGTGCTCAGGTCAGCTGGGCTCAGGTCAACTGGGCACGGGCCAGCTTGGCCTCGCGCCGGGCGGAGCCCGCCAGGTGCTTGGCCTCGCGGCGGGCCTCCTTGGAGAACGTCCGGGCCTCGCGGCGGACGTCCTTGGTCGCGCGCTGGGCGCGCCAGGCCAGGCCGGGCTGGCCCTCGGTGTCGCCGGCGGCGATCATCAGGCCGCCGAGCATCGAGGCGTTCTTGGTGAACCCGAGGAACTGGGTCCGCTTGGCGGTCGGGTCGGTCTCGGCCCAGAACGAGTGGCCGGCCAGCGTGGTCGGCACCAGCGAGAGCGCGAGCAGGGAGGCCGAGAGCCTCGGGGCGCGACCGGTGGCGAAGGCCAGGCCGGCGCCGATCTGCACGGCCGCGTTGATCCGCACCCAGGTCTTCGCGTCGGTGGGGATCGGCGCGCCCGGGGCCGCCTTCTGGGCCAGCGGGACGATCCTGTCCGTCACGGGCGTCGCCTTCTGGGCGTGCTGGTCGACGTTGCGCAGGGCGTTCACGCCACCGACGAGAAACGTCGAGGCGAGCAGCGGCCGGGCGATCATTCTGCTGAGGGTCATACCCCATTCCTACAACATGGTCGACCCGCCCGGTCCACATCAGGGGGTGAGACGAGCGCTCAGTCGGCGGCGCTGACGCCGCCGATGCTGCCGGAGCGGAAGGCGTCGACGAAGAGCGCGTGGTCGGCGCGCACCCGCTCGGCGTACCTGCGGGCGAAGTCGACCAGGTCCTCGACGAACGCCTCCCCGTCACCCAGGACCGCGTTGATCGCCTCCTCGGTCTGGAACTCCACCAGCGTCTGCTCGGAGTCGGCGTCGGAGACGCAGTGGATCTTGGCCGTGGCCCGGCCGAGCTGGGTCACCACCGGCATCATCTCCTCGGGCTCGTTGACGTCGCCCCAGTCCAGGTCGGTCTCGTAAGGCGACAGCTCGTCGACCACGAACCCGACCCCGTCGATGGTGGTGTGGCCCAGGAACGGGTCGGCGTGCACCTGCAGCGCCCGCTGGCTCACCGCGGTGCGCTGGCCCTCGTGCTCGAAGTAGCCGTGCAGCTCGGGCAGGTCCAGGAAGCGGGTCAGCGCCGGCACGCCGGCCTGTTTCATGGTCAGCACCACGTCGTTCTCCAGCGCCTGGTTCACGCCCTCGATGAGCAGGCTGTACGCCGGCAGCCCGGCGCTGCCGATGCCGAAGCCCGACGTCGCCACCACGTCCTTGACCGCGTAGAACTCGCGGTGGTCGTGACGCTTGCGGCTCGGGATGGTGTCCAGGTAGCGCTCGTAGGCCTCGAGCACGGTGTCCCGCTCGGCGTCGTCGAGGCGGCGGTTGCCACCCCCGTCGCGGAAGCGCCGCTGGTGCTCGACCACGATGGTCACCGCATCGAGCAGACCGCGTCGGCTGGCCTCCCGCGCACCCTGGAGCACGTCCTTCAGGGCGCCCTCGGCGTTGTCGAGGCGCAGCGCGAACTCCGTGTCGTCGGCCCCGTCGACGTAGTGCTGCACCTGCACAACGTAGGCCCTCAGGAAGGCTCGGACCAGGTCCTCCACCGCCTCCTGCGGCAGGGCCTTGCGCCAGCCGAGCAGGGCCAGGCTGGCCACGAAGCGCCGCACGTCCCAGCTGAAGTGGCCCAGGGATGCCTCGTCGAAGTCGTTGACGTCGAAGACCAGCACCCCGTCGGCGTTCATGTAGGTGCCGAAGTTCTCGGCGTGCAGGTCGCCGTGGATCCAGACCCGGGCGGTGCGCTCGTCGGCCCACTGGTCCTCCAGGTCGGCCATGTCGGCGTAGAACAGGCACGCGGTGCCGCGGTAGAACGCGAACGGATCGGCCGCCATCTTGCGGAACTTCGTGCGGAAGGCCCGGGGGCTGGCCCGCATCAGGTCCTCGAACGCATCGACGAGGGTCGACACGATCAGCTCCCTGCGCGTGCTCTCCTGATCGGCCTCCTGATCGGCCTCCAGATCGGTCTGGGGGTCGGGTCGGGGATCGTGGTGAGGATCTGTCTGCACCGCGCCACCGTAGCCAGGGGCGTGTCGTCGCCAACTCTCCTAGGGTGTGGGCATGTGCGGTCGCTACGCGTCGAGCCGGCGCCCCGAGGACCTGGTCGAGGAGTTCGAGGTCCTCGAGAGCCACGTCGAGAGCCCCCTCGAGCCCGACTACAACGTGGCGCCCACCAAGGACGTGTACGCCGTCGTGGAGCGGGCGCCCTCGCGGGAGAGCAACGAGCCCGCCCAGCGCCAGCTGCGGGTGCTGCGCTGGGGGCTGGTGCCCTCGTGGGCCAAGGACCGCAGCATCGGCAACCGGATGATCAACGCGAGGATGGAGACGGTGGCCGAGAAGCCGGCGTACAAGCGTGCGTTCGCGAAGCGCCGCTGCCTGCTGCCGGCCGACGGGTACTTCGAGTGGTACGCCACCGAGGAACTCACCGCCCAGGGCAAGCCCCGCAAGCAGCCGTACTTCATCCGGCCGCAGGACAACGGCACCCTCGCGATGGCCGGTCTCTACGAGATCTGGCGGGACCCCGACCTGGCCGACGACGACCCGCACCGGTTCCTGTGGTCCTGCACGGTGATCACTACGGACGCCGAGGACGACCTGGGCGCCATCCACGACCGGATGCCGCTGATGGTGGAGCCGCAGCGGTGGGACGAGTGGCTCGACCCGACCCGGGATCAGGCCTCCCTGCTCGACCTGCTCGTGCCGGCCGCCCCGGGCCGATTGGCGGCCTACCCCGTCTCGACGCTGGTCAGCAACGTCCGCAACAACGGCGCCGAGCTGATCGAGCCGCTGCCGCTCGAGCCGGCCTCGTGAGCCAGGAGCGCCGCCTCGCCACGGCGTACGGCGAGGCGCGCCTGGTGACCGACCGGGCGAGCGGGCCGGAGTCGGCCACGTTGCTGCTCAGCCACGGTGCCGGCAACGGCATCGACACCCCCGACCTGGTGGCCCTGGCCGAGATGCTGCCGGCGCACGGGTTCACCGTCATCCGGCTCGCGCAGCCGGGGCGGGGGGCCGGGCGCATGGGGGCCACCGCCCCGCCCACGCTCGACGGCGCGCGCGCGGCCGCGGCGGCGGCGGTGGCCACGAC
>JAJAYJ010000139.1 GCA_026786275.1 Nocardioides sp.
CCGGGTCGGTCACCTCGAACGTGCGACCGCCCTCGGCCGGTCGCCAGGAGCCACCGATGAACAGCTGCCGCTGCTCGTCGCTCAGGAGAGGCAGGGCGGGTCGGGTACCGGTCATGTCGTCAGCCTGCCACGAGAGCGTGGGTCGGACCCAGACCGATGCCCCAGACTCGTGACCAGACCCGTGACCAGACCCGTGGCCGGCCTCGCGACCGGCCCGGTCCTCTTGATCACCCGCACGAACCGGCGGTCTAGTCCCGCCGGGCGCTCGTGACAGCCAGTTGGCAATAATCATGACAGCTGTCAAGGCGACGTGCACACTGGTCGAAGCGGGATCGGGCAAGATCCGGGACCGCGCTCAGGGCCTGCTCACGTCCCCACGGAGCACGGTCCGCTCCGGTTCGGTGACCGACCCCCCGCGGGCGCCGAGGCAGGGCAAACGAGGGGCCCGACAGCCGAGCTGCCGGGCCCCTCGCTCATCGCTGGGTCAGATGACTCAGGGCGTGTCGTACTTCAGGGTGAACGAGCCGGAGCCCGAGTAGCTCAGCACGGCCCACCGGTAGGTGCCGGCCGCGGCGGTGTAGGTGATCGCCTCCGTCGACGTCGAGCCCTCGCTGCGGCCGACGGTGGACCACGACGAACCGCTCCGCTTTTGCAGGAAGAGGTCGAAGTCGGCGCTGCTCGGGCCGGTCAGGCAGGCCCGCAGGGTGCCGGCGGCCGAGGTGAACCCGGTGGCGGACGGCTGGAACGACGTCGCGCCGTTGGTGAGCGTGCCCGTGGCGCTCACCTTGGTGCAGGTGCCGCCCCCACCGGCGGTGCCGCAGCTCGGCTCCCCCGACTGCGCGGGCACCGAGATGGCGTCCCAGGCGGCCTTGACCTTGGCGAACGTCGTGCAGTCCGTGCTGCCGTAGAGGTTCTTGGCCGCCGTCAGCGTGGCGATCCGGGCCTTGGGGTGGGTCCAGCTCGACGTCTTGAGCAGCAGGCCCTCGTAGAAGATCTTGCCGGCGGCCTGGATCCCGACGCCGGTCAGCGTCGAGCCGTTGCAGGTCGGCGAGGCGGGTGAGCCGCTGGAGCCGGCCGAGCCCTGTGAGAGCAAGTAGAACCAGTGGTTGAGCGGCCCGGCCGCGGCGTGCACCTCGGTGGTGGAGATCGCCGGGGAGTAGCAGGCGGGGTCGCCCAGGGCGGCGGGGTTGTACATGTTGCGGATCGGGCCCTGCCCGACCAGGTCGGCCTCCTCACCGACCAGGAAGTCGGCCGGGTCGCTGGGGTTGGCGGCGTACGCCTCGGTGAGGGCACCGAAGATGTCGCTGGAGGCCTCGTTCATCCCCCCGGTCTCGTTGCCGCCGGTCGAGGCGCCCGGGGTGGTCTGGAAGACCCCGTGCCCGTTCTCGTGCGCGACGATGTCGATCGCGGTCAGCTGGCGGGCGTTGTCGGAGCTGTGGCCGACGTTGATGATCGTGCCGTCGAAGTAGGCGTTGACGTCGTTCAGGCCGACCCGGGCGGGATAGCTGGACCCGTTGCCCTTGATGCCGCTGCGGTTCAGCCAGGCGGCAAGCATGTCGATCTCCTTGCCGGCGCCGTAGAGCACGTCGACGCAGGCGGTCTCGAGGTTGGTGCCGGAACCGTTGCCCCACACGTCGTCGGCGCCGGTGTAGGCCGCGCCGTTCTGGCCGCCGCACTTCAGGCCGGGGCGGGCGGTGTCCGTCATGGAGTACGACGAGCCGCCCCCGGAGGTGCCGATCGCGACGCCGGGGTAGAAGTAGCCGCTGCCGGTGCCGTGCACGACCAGCTCGGAGGTCGAGACCACGGCGCCGGTGACGGCGTCGGTCCAGACGGTGAGCTTGCTCGGGCTGGCCTCGCGCGTCCCACTGAGCACGGTCTCCCACGCGAGGTGCGGCGTGCCCTCGGCGTAGACGACGAGCTCGGGCCCGGAGGTCTCGGTGATCGTCGTCATCAGGGCCGAGGCCGTGGCCACGGCGTCGGACTCGCTGGTGCGAGGCTTCACGGACGCGAGCGAGATGGCCCGCTCCTGTCCGCCGGTCGAGCCGGTCACCTTGCCCGCCTTGTCGACGGCGAGCACGAAGTCGCCACCCACGACCCGCAGCCCGCGGAAGGTGCGCTCGTAGGCGACGTACTGGGTGCCGGCGGAGCCGGCGTTGGTCTCGGCGCGCGCGAAGTCGACGTCCACGACGGAGAGACCCTTCGGGGCCTTGGCCCCGCTGCGCCCGAGGTAGGCCTCGGCGGCGGAGATGGCGTCGGCACGGCCCTGGGGGTCGCCCTGCGCCGTGGGGGCGGCCCGCGGGGCCGACGTCGCCGGCTGGGTGTAGGACGGGGCGGCGGTGCTGCCGATCGCCACGGCACCGGTCACGGCTACGGCGAGGACCGCTCCGATCATCGAACGAGGGGTCATCTGGGGGTTCCTTCGTGGGGGGTGGGGGGTGACACCTGGGCACCTCGCTACCCGACGGGGTCAGCCGGGCGGCGGGGTCGCGTCACAGTAGGACCGCGGCACCGCGACCGGACAGGTCCGCACTGCCTCACACATATGCAGTCCGCGAAGCCGTGTCGCGGTTGCATGAACCTGCAGTTCTGCTGCTAGCCCACGGCGCGCAGGAACGCCTCCAGGATCGGCCCTGCGGTGCTCGACCCGCTCTGGCCCACGTCGACGAAGACGGCCACCGCGAGGTCGCCCTGCGCGGCCACCATCCACGCGTGGGTCGCCAGATCGGGGCCGGTGCCGAACTCGGCGGTGCCGGTCTTGGCGATCACCGGTGCTCCCGGCACGTCGGCGAGGCCGACGCCACTGCCGTCGGTGACCACCCCGCGCAGCATCGTCCGCAGCGTGTCGGCCTCGGCCGGGGTCAGCGGCACCGTGGGAGCGGGAGCGGTGTCGGCCGGCAACGCCGGTGCGCTCACCAGGCGCGGCACGACGCCCGCACCCTGCTGGACCGAACCGATCACCGCGGCCATCGTCATCGGCGAGGCCAGCACCGTGCCCTGCCCGATCAGGTCGGCCGCAGCCTGGGTCAGGGAGGCGGGTGGCTCGACCTGCCCGAAGTAGGCCGGGAAGCCGACCTCGTGGTCGATGCCGAGGCCGAGGGCCTGGGCCGAGGCGGCGAGGTCGCCGCCCTGGTCGTCGAGCTGGTCGGCCTGGGAGATGAAGGCGGTGTTGCACGAGCTGGCCAGCGCGGTGCGCAGCGCGATGTCGCCGAGGTCGGCCGTGGGGTAGTCGCTGTAGTTGGTGAAGGCCTTGCCGTCCACGGTCAGGGTCGGCGAGCACGGCACCCTCGAGGTCGGGGTCAGGCCGGCGCGCAGCAGGGCCAGGCTGCTGACGATCTTGAACGTCGAGCCCGGCGCGTACTGCCCGAACGTGGCGAGGTTCTGACCGTCGTTGCCGGGCCCGTTGGCGGCAGCCAGCACGTCGCCGGTGCTGGGTCGCAGCGCCACCACCGCGCTCGCCGGACCGACCTCGGCCAGGGCCTGCTCGGCCGCGGTCTGCAGCCGCTCGTCGAGGGTCAGGGTGAGGTCCTGACCCGCCACGGGTGCGATGCGGAACAGCTCGTGGGGATCACCGGTCGCGGGCACCGCGGTGACCACCTGGCCCGGCGTGCCCCGCAGCACGGCGTCGTACCTGGCCTGCAGTCCGGAGAGGCCGGCCACGTCGCCGGCGCGGTAGGACTCGGGAGACTCCGCCACCATCTCGGCGGTCACCGGACCCACCCGGCCCAGCACCGGCGCCGCGAACTCCCGGGTCGGGGCGAGCGGCTGACGACCCTCGATCCTGCGGGCGCCGCCGATTCTCGCCAGGGCGGCGTCGACGTCGGGGGGCACCTGAGCGTCGCGGTAGGTGATCGCAGCCACGAACGCCTGTGGCCCGGCGGCCTCGACCGCAGCGACGTAGGCCTTCGCCTCGACGCCCACCAGCCGGGCCAGCGCCCGGGCGGAGACACCGGCCGCGTCGGCGGCCACCAGGGTCCGGTCGAGGCCGACCACCTGCACGGCGCGCTCGGTCACCAGGACCGCCCCGCCCGCGCCCAGCACGTCACCCCGCTCGGCGGGCTCCGGGCCCAGCCCGAAGGACTCGCCCTCGCCCAGGTCGGGCTCGACCACCGCGCTCGACCACGTCGCCTGCCAGGTCTCGCCGGCCCGGGTCAGCGGCACCTCGGACTCGTAGGTCCAGGCCTGGGCCCCCAGCGGCCAGCTCCACGCCAGGGTGGCGGTGGCGGTGGCGCCGTTCCCATCCCCATCACCCTCCTCGGCCCCCTCCTCGGCCTCGGCCTCGACGACCCTGCCCAGGGTGACGGTGGGGTCCAGGTCGACCAGGTCACCCAACGCCACGACGTACGACGCCTGCGCCGCGGCACCGCCGCCCTCGAAGCCGACCCCGCTGACGTCACCGGCGGCCAGCCCGCGGGCGAGGTCTGCGGCGACGGCTTGGGGGCCCGGCGGGCTCGGCTCGTCGGCGCTGCAGGCCACGAGGGGCAAGAGCAGGAGAGCCGTGGACCCGAGTGCGCGACGCATGGCCCAGTTCTACCCGGGACCACCCTCAGTGCGCGCGCGGGCTGCCGTCGAGGAAGTCCAGGCCGTCCGCCCCGAGCCGCCCGGGACGCTGGTCGGCAGGCAGCCGCGCCATCCGGTCGGCGTACTCCAGCAGCAGCCACGGGTGGTCCAGGTCGCCCGCCAGCATCCGGATCGCGGGCCGCCGACCGAGCGGCTCGGGCAGGGCGAGGACGGCCGCCCGGTGCCGGAAGGACGACCCGCCCGGCCGGACCAGGATCTCCGCGAGGGGTCGCAGCTCGGAGCGTGCGTCGGCGACCGTGCCCTCGACGTCGTCCCACGCGACACACGCGTCGACACCCCAGCCGCGGTAGTCCAGGCCCTCTGCGGTGAGCAGCACCCGCGGGCGACGTCGCAGCGTGCCCACCGCGCCGACCAGGGCCGCGACGGGCAGCAGCGCCAGCAGCCAGCAGAGCACCGACACGGCGCCGGACGTCGCGAGGGCGGTGCTGGCCAGGGCGCCGCCGAGCGCGAGACCGGCCACGGCGATCACCAGCGGCCGGTGCGGGCGGAACCCGACCTCGATCTCCTGGCCCGTGGCGTGGATCCGGCGTCCGCCGTTCCCGGGTTCCATCTCCCGGACCGCAAGCACGCCCGGCGCGAGCACGGCCACCAGGACGAGCCAGACGAGCACGGTCGTCATCGGTCGGGCTCCATGACCTCCAGACTAGGGCGTGGTCCTCGACCACCGAACGGCGCAAGGCTCGTGGACGGGCCGGGCCAGACGTCGGGAGGACAGCGGGGTCGTAGGTTGCGTGCATGAGCGAGGTCGGCTTCGGGTGCACGCGTGACTGGCGGGCTGATGCCGTTCGCCCAGCGGTACGCCGCGGCCGGTCTCGAGGTGCTGCTCTTCGACTATCGGGGCCTCGGCACCTCGGGGGGCGGCCCCCGTCAGCTGGTCTCGCACCGGCGGCAGCGCCAGGACTACCACGCAGCGATCGCGTTCGCCCGGGCCCGACCCGGGGTTGACGCGGACCGGGTGGTGCTCTGGGGCACGTCGTACTCCGGGGGGCATGTGGGCGCGGTCGCCGCCCAGGACCCGCGGGTCGCGGCCGTGGTGTCGCAGGGTGCCGCCGTCGACGGGCTCGCCGTGCTCCGCAAGCCCCAGCGGGCCGACCCCGACGCG
>JAJAYJ010000140.1 GCA_026786275.1 Nocardioides sp.
CCCCCCCCCCCCCCCCCCGGGGGTGTCCCCCCCCCCCCCCCCCCCCCGCGCCGCGCGCCGGCCGCGCGCCGGGCGCCCCGCCCGCCCCCCGCCCGCCCCCCGGCCGCGCCGCGCGGGGTCAGCGCGCCCCGACCGCCTCGAGGTCGACGGGCGTGTGGTCGGCCGGCAGGTTCGACGGCAGCCCGAACGTCTCGAACAGCCGGGTGTCGAAGAACGCGCCCACATGGGTCACCCGGTCGCCCTTGAGGGTGAGGACCTGCAGGTGGAACGGCACGAAGTCGCCGCCCGGCGTACGCATGTAGAGACCGAAGGCAGGTTGGCCGTTGGCCGACGTCCGGATCATCGGCATGTCGTGGATGCCGCCGGGGCACCTGCCACCGATCAGGGCCGCGATGTTCTCGGCGCCGAGGTACCACCCGACGAACGGCGGCATCTCCCAGACGGTCTCGGCCGTCAGCAGCTGCACGATCGTGTCCAGGTCCTTGCGCCAGAACGCGTCGACGTAGCGCTCCAGGAGCTGTTGCTGGGCCTGGTTCAGGTCGGGCTGCACCGTGTCCTCGGTCAGGTGCAGGCCCTCGAACTGGGCGTGCGCGCGCTGCAGCGCCGAGTTGACCGCGACCGTCGTGGTGTCGAGGGCCTCGGCGGTCTCCGCCGCCGACCACCGCAGCACGTCCCGCAGGATCAGGACGGCGCGCTGGCGGGCAGGCAGGTGCTGCAGCGCCGCGACGAATGCGAGCCGGATGGAGTCGCGCTCGGCGACCACGACGGCGGCGTCGGGCACGGGCTCGAGCCAGGCGACCTCGTGGTTCTCCTCCAGGGCCTCCCCGGCGAGCTGGTCGGGGGTGCCGAGCCCCGCGGGCAGCGGACGGCGCGGCTTGCCCTCCAGGTTGGTCAGGCAGACGTTGGTGGCGATCCGGTAGAGCCAGGTCCGCACCGAGGAGCGGCCCTGGAACCCGGCCGACGCCTTCCACGCCCGCAGGAAAGTCTCCTGCACCAGGTCCTCGGCCTCGTGCACCGAACCACTCATCCGGTAGCAGTGCGCGAGCAGCTCGCGCTGGTAGCGCTCGGTCAACGAGCCGAAGTCTTCGAACTCGGTGCTCACGTGCTGGTGGGGCTGGTCGGTCCTCTGCTCGGTCACGTCCCGCTCCGTCCGCAGTGCCGTCATGGGTCTGCTCCTTGGCTCGTCCAGTCTGCCTCCCCTACCGACTGGCGTCGAGGCACGAAGTCATCGGGGTCATCGGGGTCATCGCGGTCAGGGCACGCTCGTGCCGGCCACGAGGGCGAGGGCCCGCTGGGCGGCGGGCACGCAGCGGACCCGGTCGGCCGGCACCAGGCCGACCCGGGTCCGCCGGTCCAGCAGATCAGCCACGTCGACCGCGCCCTCCTCGCACACGCCGAAGACCAGCTCGGCCAGGGTCACCGGCACCCCGTCTGCGATCGGAGCCAACAGCTCGTGGTCACCCAGGCCGGTGACCTCGCGGGCCCGTTGCCGCACCAGCTCGGCGTCGGTGCCGTAGCGGCGCACCAGCCGGGCGGGCTGCTCCAGCAGCGCCAGGCTGCGGCGGTCGGCCGCCCCCAGCAGCGGCAGCCGACGGGTCCGGCACTCCCCGGCGACCAGGCCGGCGTGGGCGAGCGCGGCGTCGACGGCGTCCTGCGCCATCTGCCGGTACGTCGTGAGCTTGCCGCCCACCACGGTCACCACGCCGGTGCGGCTGGTCAGCACGGCGTGTCTGCGCGACAGGTCAGCGGTCGCCCCGCCGCCGTCGTCGGCGGAGGTGTCGAGCAGTGGTCGCAGCCCCGCGAACGCGCCCACCACGTCGTCGCGGTGCAGCGGCCGGGCGAACACGGCGGACACCACGTCGAGCAGGAACCCGATCTCGGGCTCCGTCGGCTCGGGCACGTCGGGCACCTCGCCCTCGGCTGGCTCGTCGGTGAGGCCGACCTGCACCGTGCCGTCGGGGTGCGGCACCACGAGCACGAACCGGTGGGTCGACCCGGGCACGGGCGCGAAGACCGCGACCTGCAGGCCCGGCACCGAGGCAGCCCGCAGCACCAGGTGGGTGCCTCGGCTCGGACGCAACCGGACCTCCTCCACCAGCTCACCGGCCCAGACGCCGGTCGCGTTCACGACCGCGCGGGCGGTGACCGTCCGGGTCCGGCCGGTGAGCTCGTCGCGCAGGTCGACACCGGTGCCGGTGGCGGTGAGCACCCGGGCGCGGGTCCGGATGTGGGCGCCGTACGACGCGGCGGTGCGGGCCACGGTGATGACCAGACGGGCGTCGTCCTCGAGCTGGCCGTCCCACGACAGCAGACCCCCGCGCAGACCGGGGGTGCGCAGCCCGGGCGCCATCCGCAGCGCCTCGGTGGCGGACAGCCGTCGGGGCCGGGGCAGCGTCTCGGCGTCGGTGCGGGCGATGCGGCGCAACCCGTCGCCGGCCCGCAGTCCGGCACCGGTCACCATCGACTGCAGCCGCGAGACGCTGCTCTGCAGGGGCACCATCATCGGCAGCGGCCGGGTCAGGTGGGGCGCGGTGACCTGCATCAGGATGCCGCGCTCGACTGCGCTCTCGTGCGCGACACCGAGCTGGCCGGAGGCGAGGTAGCGCAGGCCGCCGTGCACCAGCTTGGAGGACCAGCGCGAGGTGCCGAAGGCCAGGTCGTGGGCGTCCACGGCGAGCACGCTCAGGCCTCGGGTGACAGCGTCGAGGGCGACCCCGGCGCCGGTGATGCCGAGCCCGATCACCAGCACGTCGACGTCGTCGGGGGCGTCGGTCAGGCCGGCGGTGATCCGCTGGGGGGTGGGCCTCCGGGGGGTGCTCACGGTGCGAGCAGCCCCTCCACCACGCGGCCGAGCTCGACGTCGAGCTCGGTCTCGGAGACGTGGTCGTCGACCATCGTCTGCGCCGAGATCACGAAGCCGTGCGCGGCGAGCACGAGGGAGCGGGCGATCGCGGTCGGGTTGCCCCGGCGGATCGCACGCGTCTCCTGGCCCGCCCGCACCACGGACTCGACCCGCTCGAGGATGGCGTCCTGGGAGCGACCTCGCCGGGCGAGCAGGTAGGGCAGGACGAGCTCGGGGTCGAGCTCGACGATCCTCACGAAGAGCTCGTTGGCGCGCAGCGCGCGGACCATCTCCACCAGGTCCGAGCGCAGCACGCTGACCTGGTCGCCCTCGAGGTGGACCCCGCCGGTGACCCGGGTCAGGATCCCGACCCACTCCCGGGTCATCAGGTCACCCAGGAGCGTGGGCATGTCGGCCCAGGCCCGGTAGATGGTCATCCGGGACACCCCGGCCCGGCGGGCGACCTCGGTGAGCGTCGTACGACGCCAGCCCACGTCGAGGATGCATTCCCGGGCCGCGTCGAGGTAGGCGTCACGGTTGGCCGCGGCGCGGTCGTCCTCGGGGGGCTCGGTGATGTGACGATGTGACGACATGTGTCACAAAATAACATGGTCGTGTTTCGGCTGAGGGGTCGTCACGCACTAGGCTGAGGCGCGATGATCGACCTCTTCTCCCTCGCCGGGCGTACCGCACTCGTCACCGGCGGTTCACGTGGGATCGGCGCTGCGATCTCCGCGGAGTTCCTGCGGGCAGGTGCGCGCGTGATCATCTGCGCCCGCAAGAACGCCGAGCTCGACGTCGTGCTCACCCGGCTCTCCGAGCTGGGTCAGGTCGAGGCCGTCGCCGCGGACCTGTCCTCGCTCACCGGCATCCAGGCGCTGATGGCCGAGGTCGCCCAGCGCACCGACCGCCTCGACGTGCTGGTCAACAACGCGGGTGCCACCTGGGAGGGTGCGCTCGAGGAGCTCCCCGAGGTGGGCTGGGACAAGGTCATGGGCCTCAACGTCAAGACCTTGCACTACCTCACCGTCGCGGCGCTGCCCCTGCTGCGGGCCTCGGCCTCGGCCGACGACCCCGCCCGGGTCATCAACATCGGCTGCATCGACGGCATCGTGGTGCCGGTGACCGAGAACTACGTGTACGCCGCCAGCAAGGCCGCGGTGCACCAGCTCACCCGCCAGCACGCCAGGCGTCTGGCCGCCGAGCACATCCTGGTCAACGCGATCGCGCCCGGGGTCTTCGAGGGAAGGGCCGCGGCGTCGGTCGCCGGCGGCGTCGACGTCCTGTCCGCTGCGACCTCGACCATCCCGCTGCGCCGCATCGGCCGGCCCGAGGAGATCGGTGGCAGCGCCGTCTACCTCGCCTCCCGTGCCGGCGCCTACACGACCGGCACCGTGATGGTCGTCGACGGCGGCACCACCGGCGCCGGTCGCGCCGACGGACTCCTCGACTAGTCGATTTCGTCGGCCCCGGCGCGCTCCGGTAACCTTTCCGGCGGTGGCGTGTCCGAGCGGCCTAAGGAGAACGCCTCGAAAGCGTTTGTTGGTGCAAGCCAACCGAGGGTTCAAATCCCTCCGCCACCGCCAGACGAATCGGCCCCTGACCTGCGAAGACTCGGAGTCAGGGGCCGACTTCGCTGTCGTTCGTGCCAGATACGTGCCAGATGGCACGGCGGATCTCGCCGTCCCGTCGGCCTCGATCTCGAGTCGGTACCCAAGGGCGCGGCTGTTTCAGTTGGAGCGCGGTGTGGCTGCCAAGGCGGCGGAGTGACGCACACAGCGGCACGGACGGCGGCCTGATCTGAGCTCGTTTTGAGAGACTGCGGGCATGGCAGATGGAGCGACTCCGGGCCGCGAGGTCGTGCTCGAGACGGATCGCCTGATTCTCAGACCGTGGCGGGTGGCCGAGGCTGCCCTCCAGCGTGAGCTGTGGACCGAGCGTGATCCACGAGTCCCACCGCACCGCCGCATCGACGAGTACGGAAACCCTACGGTCGCAGACCTCGAGGACTCGATCCGGACCCACCAGACATCGTCAATGGGGCTGCTGGCGGTCGAGCGGAGGGCCGCTGGAGACGTTATCGGCTACTGCGGTCTGATCAAGAGCGACCGGGGTGCGACATCGGAACCGGAGCTGGCGTTCGAGCTGCTATGCCGGGTGTGGAGTCAGGGGTACGCG
>JAJAYJ010000141.1 GCA_026786275.1 Nocardioides sp.
CGGCGCACCCGGCGCGTCCTCGACGTCCGACCTCATCCACGCTGCGGCCGCCAGCAGGTCGGCGACGTTGCTGGTGAATGTCGTCTCCGCGAAGTCGCCGTCGGAGGCGCCCAAGCCGGTGAAGTCGAAGCGCAGCACGGCGATGCCGCACCCGGCGAGAGCCGAGGAGATCCGCGACGCGGCCTTCGACGTACGGCTGCAGGTGAAGCAGTGCGCGAAGAGCGCGGTCGCGCGGGGTGCGCCGTGGGGCAGGTCCAGGGTGCCGACGAGGCCGGCGCCGCTGCCGCCGGCAAACATCACCTGGCGTCTCGTGGGAATGGTGGCCGTGACGCCATCGTGGCATCGATGGGGGCTGCGTTGCCGTGGGAGTGCTGACGTGTCGGTGACGGTGGCACGGTGCGTGCGCGGACCCAGCTCCGCGGGGCTACCGGGTCACGCGAGCGCACGCCGGCGATCCTGGGCCGACGCGCCCCAGCCGAGGGCCTCTAGGCCGGGATCAGGGACAGGCGCACCAGCAGGTCCTGCGCGACGGGCTCGTCGACCCGGTCGCCGCGAGCCAGCTCGCGGCGCAGCCAGTGCTTCAGTTCGCGTCCGCGCAGGAACAGCACGTCGTGCAGCAGGCACCCGCCGGCGGGTACCGCGTAGGCGTCGCCGCCCCAGACCACGACCACCGGCAGCACCGGGTCGAAGAACCCGGCCACCCCGAAGACCGACTGCGCCTGACGGGCCGCGTCGCGGGCCCGGGCGGCGACCAGCACGACGTACGCCGGCTCGAGCTCGCCCTCGCCCCGCACCGAGTCGATGGCCAGCGGTCCGGCGGCGGTCAGCACCAGGTCGAAGGACGCCTCGGCGCCGTTGGGCATCTGGGGCACCCAGCCGAGCACCTTGCGACGACGGCGCAGCGCACGCAGCACGCCGCCGGTCAGCTCCGCGCCGGGCGGCGAGACCGCCGCAGTGCGCCGGGTACCGGACCGGGTCAGGGAGTGCCGGCGCATCAGCAGCGTGGGGGGCATGAGGTCAATATCGTCCGGGCGACCCCCCGTCGTCCCGGAAACGCCGAGAAAACCCGAACCCGGCTCAGCCGGCGACCCGCACGTGGATCTCCTCGCCCAGGCGCGCTCCCCGACGCAGCGCGAGGTCGTCACCGGACCAGAACGTGCCCGGGTCGTAGTAGTTGGTGGGCCGGTCGGGGTCGAGCAGGCCCATCGCGGTGTACGTGGCGGCGACCACCTCGGCGCAGTAGGTCAGCTCCGGCGGCGCCGCGCGCCGCAGCCGACCGCGCGCCCAGCGACCCACCAGGGCGGCGGTGGACGGGAACGGCGTGCCGTCGAGGCGGGCGATCGTGCGCAGCACGGCATCCTCCATGGCCGTGGTCACCGGCGCGTCGAGCTGACGCAGCCAGGTGTCCTGCTCGTAGCGTCCCGACCACTGGGTCACGGCCTCGCGCAGGTCGTGCAGCTGTACGCCGCGCTGGTGCTGGCCGGTCCACACGTCGCGCAGGCCCCGGCCGAGCTCGGCGTGCCACAGCAGCGGGGGCAGGTCGTCGAGGACCACCGCCATCGCGACGTGGTTGACCGGCGCGTTGGTCAGCAACCTGATCGCCTGGTCGGCACCGGACGTGCCCCGGAAGAGCCAGAGATCGCCGGTCCGGGTGAGGTCGTAGGCCTCCTCCAGGCTCAGCTCGGGGCGCAAGGGGCGGCTCATGGCACGATCATCTCGTGAAGCTGTGGAAGTGGCTGGGGCTGGCCGGGATCGCGGGCGTGGCGGCGACCGGCGCGGTGGTCGTGCGGGACCAGCGGCGGCGCACCGAGCTGTCACCCGACGAGGTGCGCGACCGGTTGCACCAGCGGCTGCTCGAGAGCGAGGGCAGCTGACGGACCCGGGAGCGGGCCTGGGAGCGGGCCTGGTCGGCGAGGCCGCGCAGGGCGTGGGTGGCCCGGCCGGGGTCTGCGGGACAGTGCTGCGCACGTGCGGTGCCGCAGGGCTGCTGATCGCGGGGGTGCCCCGTGCTGTCGGTGTCGGGTCCTAGGGTCCTCGGCATGGATTTGCGTGACGCCTGCGCGCTGGCCGAGCACCTGCTCGAGGTGCACGGTCTGCGCGGTTGGACGGTGGAGTACGACGCCGCCAAGAGCAGGGCGGGCGTGTGCCGCTACACCGCGCGGGTGCTCGGGCTCAGCGCACCGTTGACGTCCCTGCACGACGAGGCCGAGGTCCGCGACACGATCCTGCACGAGATCGCCCATGCGTTGGCCGGGCCCGCCCACGGCCACGACGCGCAGTGGCGACGGATCGCCACCCGGATCGGGAGCTCCGGGCACCGCTGCGTCTCCGCCGATGCGCCCCGGGTGCAGCACGCGTGGCTGGGCGTGTGCCCGGCCGGTCACACCACCGGCCGGCACCGACGGCCCGAGCGGGTGGCGACCTGTGCCCAGTGCTCGCGTGCCTTCGACCTCGCCCACCTGCTGAGCTGGACCCACCACGGTCGACCGGCCCCGATGCACCCCAACTACGAGGCGGAGCTGGCCCGGGTCCGCAGCGGGGACGGACTGCGGTTGATCCCGATCGGCGCCCGCGCCCGGGTCACCGTCGCCGGTGACCACCACGGTCGCGAAGGCCGGGTGCTGAGGCGCGGGCGGACCAGCTACCACCTGCACACTCGCGCCGGGGTGATCCGGGTGCCGTTCGCGTTCGTCGAAGCGGTCTGAGCGTCTCCTCGCGGGGTGCTCGCGGCACGCCCGGGTGCGGACCGTGTTCCGTCTACAGGGCGCCGGGCGGCAGCACCGTCCCCAGGCCCCTACCCGCAGCCGCGGCACTGTCGGCGGTCGCGGGAAGCGTGGACGACGTCCGGAGCAGTCACGCTCACCGTCGACCACCAGCACCCGGGAGGCCCTCGTGGCCCACACCCCCGCCCCTCAGCACCTGCGTGTCGTTCCACCCCTGCAGGAGCACGAACGGGCCGCCCTGCTCGAGCTCGCCGGTCACGACACCGGCGGGCGTCCAGCCCGGATCTGGCGGGGCCAGCCCCGGTCCCGCTCTCCGTGGCTGCCGTGCGGGTCCGGGTGCTGCCTGCTGCCGGGGCCCGGGCCGGTGGGGCAGCACCGGGCGGTGTGGCTGCGGTTCCTGGTGCGTGAGGTCGTGGCGCCGAGGGCCCCGGCGTCGGTGGCCCGGGCCACGCAGCTCGGTCTCGGGCAGGTGCACCGCCTCGACGGCACGGTGCTGGTGCGGGGTCCCGGGGGCCTCACCCACCTGGTCTCGGTCACCGCGAACCGGGTCAGCGACACCAGGTCGGGCCCGGTCCGCGACCGGCCGGGACCAGAGATGGTCCAGCAGCGCCGGGAGCCCCGACGACGGGGGCCGGTGGTCCAGCTCCGCCGCGACACCGGCCCGCCGCCGGACCCGGCGTGAGCGCGCCCAGTCAGCTCAGCACGCCCGCCGCCCGGGCCGCGGCGGCGTACGCCTCGGCCAGCGACGCCACCGTCTCGTGTGCGTTCAGCCCGCTCGGGTTGGGCACCACCCACAGGGCGGACCCGCCGAGGGGTCCGGGCTGCGGCCCGGGCACGGCCTTCGGACGGCCGAAGGCGCTGCGGTACGCCGTGATGCCGGCCACCGCGACCACGCGGGGCCGCTCGCGCTGCACCAGTGCGAGCAGCCGGGCGCCCCCCGCCCCCAGCTCCACGGGCGTCAGCTCGGCGGCCTTGGCGGTCGCCCGGGTCACCAGGTTGGTGATGCCGATCCCGCGTGCCCGCAGCCGGTCCCGGTCGGCGTCGTTCATACCGGCCGCCGGATCGATCGGCTCGTCGAGGATGCCGGCGAGCAGCAGCGCGGGGTAGAACCGGTTCCCGGGGTGCGCGAAGTGGGTCTGCACCCCGGCCGTCCACAGGCCGGGGTTGATGCCGACGAAGAGCAGCCGCAGGCCCGGGCCGAGCAGGTCGGGCACCTCGGTGTCGCGGAAGGACTCCAGCTCGGCGCGGGTGAATCGGGGCACCGGGCCAGCCTGCCAGGCGGGCGGAACCCCGCGGCCCGCGCTAGCGTCAGAGCACCATGCGACCTCTCGCGACGTTCGGCACCCTGCTCGGCAGCTGCCTGCTCGTGGCCTGCGGCGGCGCGGCCCCCGACTCGGCCTCCGACGCCGGCCCGGGCACGCCTTCGGTGTCCACCGTCCCCGTCCCACCGGCCACGGCCGGGTCCGACGGCCCGCCCGACCCCAGCGTGGGCACGGTGGAGTCCGACGAGGTGACGATGCTCTCCGAGACGGCGGCCGGGGGCGAGGTCTCCACCGTCGGGGTCGAGCTGAGCGACCAGGCGGCCGTGGCGTCGTTCGGCGAGCTGTTGACGCCCCGGCTGGTCAACCGGGTGGCCCGGGTGGTGGCCCGTACCGACCCACCCGTCGGCAGCACCCGGTACGGCGCCGTGGTGGCGATCGGCTGCGACGTGCCACCCGGCGTGGTCGTGTCCCGCGACGACACCGGCGTGCTGATCACGGCCGCGAAGGTGACCGCTCCCGCTCAGGAGTGCTTCGCGCCGGTCACCAGCGTGGCGCTGGTCGTGCTCGCCGACGACTGAGCACCGACGCGACACCGATCCTGAGCGCGGCCGGTAGCCCGGCCAGGGTCGGGTGTGCCGCCGGGGTCAGGACGCCGGTGCCGGCGGGGGCTGCGGCACCGGGGCCACGGGCGCCACGAGCGCCGAGTCGTAGGTCACGACCAGACCGTTGGCGACCTTGCGCAGCGGGCCGTCGGACGGCGAGTTCTGCACCCCCATCACGCCGGCTGCGTCCCGCGACATCATCGTGGACGACCCGCCGCCGTCGAGGTTGAGGGCGTCGTCGGCGCCGTACTCCGTCATCAGCTGGGCCAGCTCGACCATGGTCATGCCCCGGCTGAAGCCCTGACGACCGTCGACGACGAGCATGAAGATCTTGTTGGTGTCCTTGTCGATGCCGATCGCGGTGCGCGGGTGCATCTCGCGGTCGTCGATGACCTGCCGGATCCCACCGAGGAGCAACGGCTTGTTGCCGGTGATGACGACCGGGGGCGCGCCCTCGATCGAGGACGTCAGCTTGGCCCGCGACCCGACCTTGAGGTAGCCGAGCTTCTTGGCGCCCTTGCCGCGACCGATCAGCACCTGGCCCTTGACCCCGGTGCGGTTGCTGAGGCGCGGGCTGTTGGAGACCACCTTCTTGCCCGAGATGACGACCTGGCGCACCCGGCGCTTCTGCCCGTCGGTGACCTGGGAGCCGTCGAGGCGACCCCAGTCGTCGTCGTACGCCGCGATCCCGCCCCGCGGCACCGAGGGCGGGTTGAGCGCGGCGATCGTGAAGGTCGGCTTCTGCTTCAGGGTGGTGCTCACCGAGGGACCGCCGATGTGGGCGACGCCGGCCGCGTCGACGTAGAACGCGGCGTTCCAGCCGCTGAGCGGCCCCTGGATCAGGCCTCGTGAGCGGCTGCTGCCGATGCCGAGCGCGGCCCCGGTGTCCCCGATGTCGAAGAAGTCGCCGTTGATGCCGGCGACGCCGCCGCCGCGCGCGGTGAGCCGGTCCACGGTCTGGGTCTTGGAGACCTTGCGGGCTGCGGTGTAGTCGATGCCGAGGCCCGGGGTGGCCATGTCCAGGGTGAGCAGCTGGCCACGGACGTTGCCCCGGATGCTGTCGTTGCGGTCGAAGCGGGAGAAGGTCACGCCGGGAGCCACGGTCCACTGTGCGGTCACGGTGGTGGTCACGGTCCGGGCCGCCGCCCGGGCGCTCTGACGCGCCGTCAGCGGCGCCACGATCTGGCCGGGCACGCCGTCGGAGGTCTGACCGGTCGACTTGTCCGCGCTCAACCGGGCGCTGATGTCGGGGCCACGACGACCGGAGTCCGCGCCGGTGCCCCCACCGTTCGGAGCCCCCGAGGCCGACGCGGCGGTGGCGGCGAGCGCCACGGCGAGCGCGCCCGAACCCACGGCGCTCAGCGCACGACGACGTCGCGCCGAGGGGCGCAGGGGGCTGCGGTGGGGGCTGCGGGGGGACCGAGAGGAGGCGGGCACCGTGCCAGGGTACGGGCCGATCCTTGGTCCGGGAAGGTCCCACCTGCCCCATCTGCACCAGCTCAGGAGGCGACCACCGGTAGGTGCCGCACGGTGTCGTCGATGGTGATGACGCCGGGGGTCCGGCTGCTCATGCCCGAGAAGATGGTGTCGGTGGCCGAGGCGAGCAGGAAGAGGTGCTGCCCGGGCGGCACCTCGACGGCCACCGAGGGCAACGCGATCCGGCGCTGCGCACCGCGGACCGGGGTCGGCTCGTTGATGGGCAGCACGTTGTTCTGGACCAGGACGGCGTCGGCGGCGTCGGTGCCCATGGCCAGGCCCACGAAGGCCCGGTTGTTGAGGCCGAGCGCGGTCAGCGACCCGGTGAGGTACGGCGTGCCCGCGACCGTGATCGGACCCTCGGCGACCCTGGTGGCCACCGCTGGCCCCGCCCCGGTCGGTGACACGGTGGTGTCGACGTCGACGGCGGTGGTGGCCGCGACCGAGGGCACGTCGACACAGGTCGAGGTCGGGGTGGCCAGGTGGTAGGAGCCGTCACCGCGCAGCCCGGTCGCGGCGCCCTTGATCTGCTCGTCGACGAACCGCACGGTCAGGTCCTCGAAGGTGCCCCCGGCCAGCTCCTGTGAGCAGGGGTCGGAGGTGACGTCGACGCCCCGGGGGTAGACCGCAGGCAGCACGTGGCCGCCGTGGTAGCCCACAAAGATGCTGCGCGACCGCGCGACCGCGGTGATCGCGCTCTGGAAGTTCGTCAAGCCCTGCTCGAGCGGGAACAGGGTGTCGGTGATGCCCTGACCGAAGAGCACCGGGATGCCGAGCACGCGCCCGTTCTCCACGTGGTACTTCGGGCCGTTCCTGGCGAAGAACGGCCTCAGCGAGGCCGGGAACTCCCCCGTCGCCACCCCCTCCGCGAGGCCGGCCTTGACCGAGGTGGGCAGTGCGTCGGAGGGGGCGGCAGCGGCGGACAGGGCCAGGGCCCACGCCGTCCGGACCACTGCGCTGGGAGCCAGGCTCTGCTCCAGGTCGTGCCAGGTGATCTCGGAGGCCAGTGCGTCCAGCACCGGGACGCCTCGCAGCCGCAGGCTCTCGAAGGCACCGAGGAACTGGTAGCCGCCGCCGTAGCTGCCGCCGATCGCACCCATCCGGGGGTCGCCGGGCCCGTCCAGCTGCACCCACCGCAGCTTGCTGACCAGCTGGATCAGGCCACGGACGTCGAAGCCCTCGGCGTCGGGGTTCTCGACGTACGCCTGCCCGCCGCTCTCACCGAGGCCGCGCTGGTCGAAGGAGAGCACGCCGTACCCGGCGTCCAGGAACGTCGAGAAGCCCGCGGGGTCCGTGGTCCGCGAACCGCCGAACCCGTGGATGTGCATGATCAACGGCACCCGGTTGCCGGTGCCCGAGCCCTTCGGCTGGAAGAGCGAGTAGCAGATCCGTACGGGCGCGGTCGTGCCCGGGGCGGGCACGCTGACGACGCAGCCGTCGGTCGTCACCGTCCGGTCGACGACGGTGCCGGCCTGCCCCGCCCTTCTGGCCCTCGTGCACGTCCTGAACGCCTGGCGACCTGCCTTCCTGCCGGCCTCGGCGCCCCGCTTCTCGGTGACCACCGCCGTGCGGTGCCACTTCTTCGCTCGACACGAGCGGTGCTTGCCCCGGTTGCCCCGGTTGCCCCGGTTGCCCCGGTTGCCCTGGTTGCCCTGGCCCGTGCTGCCCGGTCCGTACGC
>JAJAYJ010000142.1 GCA_026786275.1 Nocardioides sp.
CGGGGGGCGCGGGGCCCAAGGTGGGGCACCCCCCCCCCGGGGGGGGCCGGGGGGCCCCCCACCTGGGGGGGGGGCGGGCATTATTGGGGGGGCCCCCCCCGGCCCCGCCGCCCCCCCGCGACGCAGATCGACCCCGACGGGTTCTGGTTCGCGATCCCGCGTGAGCTGCAGACCGAGGTCTGGCCCACCGAGGACTTCGAGCTCGTCACCAGCCACGTGGACGCCCCCACCCCCGAGGACGACCTGTTCGCCGGCGTCGTGGACCCGGCCTGAGAGGATCGACCCATGCTCACTCTGCTCGTCCCGCTCGCCACGTTCCTGGGCAACCTCGACCCGACCCCGAAGGACGAGGACATCAAGGCCGGCTACCCCGCCCTGTTCCTCTTCCTCGGGATGCTCGTGATCATCGGGCTGCTCGGGGTCAGCATGGCCCGGCACCTGAAGAAGTCCGAGGCCAACCGGCGGGCTGGGATCTTCCCGGGCAGTCCGCCGGACAGTGCCGAGCGGGACGCCGGTCCGGCGCCGCAGGGCCGCTGAGCGCCGACCCCTGACGTCCCACTAGTCCTCTCGGGTCACCTTCCCGCTCGAGAGTCGGTCATTTCCTCGAACCTCCGCGCCGTGACCACGACCCCCCTAGGGTCGAGCGGTGACCCGATCCCCTCTAGGGGTTCGCGGTGCGACCACCCTGCGGGCGCCCTGGCTGCGCAGGGCCGTGTCGGCCGGGGACCCGCCCGTCGACGCCCCGGCACCCGCCCCGGCACCCGCTCCGTCACCCGGCGTGCGCACGCGACGGACGCGGCGGATGGTCCCCACCGGACCGCTGGCCCTGGGGCGTCGGCTGCACGGGGTCGGCACCCTCCTGCTGCCCGTCTGCCTGGGCGTGCTCGCCGCGAGCCTGGCTGCGGGAACCGCGGCCGACACCGCCGACCAGGCCACCTCCCGGCTCGCGGTGCAGGCGCGCTCGGGCAACGACCCGGGTCCGACCCCGGTCCCGGCCAGCGCCCGCGGCCCCGTGCCCGCGGCGCTCACGGCCGGGGGTGCCTCGTTCTCGATCGGCACCTTCAACGTGCTCGGGAGCCAGCACACCGCCGGCCGGCTGCCCTTGGGTCCCGGCAAGGAGCGGGCGGCGACCGCCGCCAAGCTGATCCTGCGCAAGGGCTTCGACGTGATCGGCCTGCAGGAGGTGCAGCCGGACCAGCTGCGGGTGCTGCGCCGCAACCTGCCCGACCACGACATCTGGCCCGGCAAGACCCTGGGCGCCGGCGGCGTCCGACTGCAGATCGCCTACGACCGCCGGGTCTTCTCAGTCGTGTCGTCGGGCTCCATCGACACGCCCTTTGACCGCCAGGTCCGGCCCATGCCGTGGGTGGAGCTGCAGAACCTCGCCAGCGGCCGCAGCATCTACGTCGTCAACACCCACAACTCGCCCCGGGGGATGGAGCAGGAACGTGACGTGGCCACCGACCAGCAGGTCGCGCTGATCGAGCAGCTGCGGGCCACCCGCAAGGCCGTCTTCTTCCTCGGCGACATGAACGAGACCCGCGAGATCTTCTGCAAGGTCGCCGGCCGGGCCGGGTTTGACGCGGCCAACGGCGGCAGCGCCACCTCGCGCCGCGACTGCACCCCGCCCAGCGGTCGGATCCACATCGACTGGATCTTCGGGGCCGGTCCGGTCAGCTTCACCGCCTACCAGTGGTACGCCGGGCGACAGGTCCGCGCCACCAGCGACCACCACCTGATCCGGGCGCAGGTCTCGGTGCGGCCCAGGAGCGGCTGACGGCGTGGCGGTCCACCACACCGGTGACCACCCGGGCCAGGACACCGACGCCGCCCAGGCGGGGGCCGACGCCGGTTCTTCTCGTGGGGCCGGGCGCCGTTACACTCGCTCGATGCTTCGACGGAACAGTCCTGTCCGGGTCAGTTTTGCGCTGGCCTCCGCGGCGACCGCACTCACCCTGACGTTGGGCGTGGTGCTGGTCCCGCAGGGCCAGGAGCCGGGCACGCCCCGGGCCGCTGCGGACCTGGTCGGCGCTCCGGTGGCGGAGCGGGTGACCACCACCTCTCGTGACTCCGAGCGGGCCACGGCCGCGCCGGCGGCCGACGAGGTGACCGAGTCCGACGTCACGACCGCAGGACCTGACGCGGCTCCGGTCAGCGGCGGGAGCCGCGGGAGCGACACGGGCCGCGGGAGCGGCGCGGCCGACCTGCCGGCGTACACCGTGCAGGACTCGGGCAAGCCGATCACGGAGCTGCCGGCGTTGCGGGTCAGGACGTCCGACCAGGTGCTGCGCAAGCTGCCGCCAGGCCCCGTGCCCGGCGACCCCTTCACCTTCCAGATCGGTACGCTCAACATCCTCGGCAGCCAGCACGCGCGCAACGGCACCGGTCGCGCCGCCGCTCTCGCCGGCGCGATCGCCGGTCGCGGCGTCGACCTGGTGGGTCTGCAGGAGGTCCAGGACGACCAGCTCGCGGTGCTGCGCGCGCGGCTCGACGGATACTCGATCTGGCCGGGGCAGTCCCTCGGCAACCAGGGCGTGCGCCTTCAGATCGCCTTCCGTGACTCCCTGTTCGAGATGGTCGACTCCGGTTCCATCACCACCGTCTTCGACTTCCAGCAACGGCCGGTCCCCTGGGTGACCCTGCGGGAGCGCGCGACCGGCGCGGAGTTCCACGTGATCGACGTGCACAACTCGCCGGGGGGCCAGGAGGCCGGCCGGGACTCCGCCACCGGCGAGGAGATCGGGTTGATCAACTCGCTGAAGTCCACCGGCAAGCCGGTCTTCATCATGGGCGACACCAACGAGCACACCGAGTTCGCCTGCCGGGTCGCCGCGGCGACCGGCATGGTCGGCTCCAACGGCCTCAACGCCAGCGGCGGATGCAACGCGGGCGCCGGCCCGATCAAGATCGACCACGTCCTCGGTGTCGGCGGCGTCGACTTCTCGGACCACGTCGTCGACTATGGCGCCCCCGTGGCGGCCTCGACCGACCACGCCTTCGTGCACGCCACGGTCACGGTCACTCCCGGCGGCTGACAGCACGGCGCAGGACTGCGGGGTCCACCAACGGCGCCAAGACGCATCGGCGCCACGGCACCACGCGGTTCGCGGCACCCAGCGGGTGTCGGACCGGTCGACTTCCCGCAGCCGGACACGACAAAGCCCCCGGCCTCAGCACCGCGAGGGGACCGCGCGCTGACGTCAGGGGCATACCGGGAGGGATCCAGGGTCGGGCCTGAGGCTCAGGGGGCCGCGTGGCGCAGTGCCGGCTGGTCGTCCACGGCCGGTGTGGCGCGGGCGACGTTGTCCCGCACCAGGTTGGCGGCGCGACGTGCCGCGATCTGGCTCAGGAAGGCCTCGCCCGAGGAGGCGACGAGCCGGTCGGCAGCGTAGGCGCGCCATCGCCACTGGGACGAGCGGTCCTGGAACAGCTCGAACTTGGCCCGGGTCGCGCCGGAGCGGAAGTCGTCGGCAGCGTCCTCAGCCACGCGGAGGCTCGGGTAGGTCTCGCCCGCCCAGGCCACGACCTCGTTGGTCTCGTCGTACAGCCACCACGAGGGCTGCTGGGCGATGACTTCGCCAGCTCGGAACCGCATCACGGTGATCCTCTCCGTCTCGTTGCGTCAGCCTGAGCCAGCAAATTGCCTGGTCCGCGACTCGATCTGTTGCCTTAGGATATGACAAGGTGTGACACCTCGAGGTCAAATCGGGAAAAAATGCGTCACACCTACCTAAGGAACTCCCCATGAAGCGATTCGTCCGCACCCGCAAGCTCGTCGCTGCCGGCTTCATTGCTCTGCTCTCGGTCACCGCCGTGGGCGCCACTGCCGGGCCGGCCGAGGCTCGCACGGGCGACAGCTGGTGCTGCTGACCCGCGAGGGCGAGGTCCGAGACGCGGACCTCGAGTGCTCTAGACCTGCGTGGAGCTGACGCGCGCGCGGGGGTCGGCCGGCACGGTCGAGTTGAGGGACCTGAGACCGGTCGACGCGCCCGCGCTGCGGTAGGCGTGCAGTGCAGCCGCTGGGTCACCGACTCCTTCGAGTGCTGCACCGAGCTCGAACCACAACTGGGCGGCGCTCTTGTCGGCGCCGATTGCGCTGAGCATCAGCACCGCCTGACGATAAGCCTCGCGGGCAGCGCTTGTGTTCCCAGTGGCCATCTCGATCTGACCGAGCAGCACCCACGTGTCAGCTGCGACGAGGGGGGCCCGCTGGGCGGCGACGCCGCGGGCCTGGACCACGCCACGGCGGGCCTCGTGCTCATCACCCATCATGAAGTGAGCGCGAGCCTGCGCCAGCAGGTTGAAGGCGACGACGCTCGGTGCGGCATCCGTCGTCGACAGTTCCGCGCCGGCCCGGCGCAGGGTGGCGAGCACCTCCGGCAGGTCGGGCTGGTCGGTCCGGAGCTCGAAGGTACCGAGCAGGTTGCGCAGGGTGGCCGACTGGCGTTGGTCGTCGCCCAGCTCTACGTGAGCCAACGCCTTGCGCGCCAGGGCGACCGCGGCGGCCGCGTGGCCGCGACGTGACTCCATGATGCTGGCGTTCCAGTAGGCCGCGCCCTTGGCGCCGGCCGATCCGAGTGTCTCTGCCTGCTCGATGGCGCGCCGGCACAGGCGCACAGCGTGGCCGGTCTCGCCGCGCTCGAAGTAGGCGGCGGCCAGGCTGAGGACGAGCGAAGTCGTCTCCAGGGTCGCATCAAGGCCGAAGTCCTTCAGCAGGCTGAGGGCGCGTTCGCCCGTGTCGACCGCGCGGGTCAAGTCCCCCGACACGCGGTAGCAGCGGCTGAGCGCGATGACGTCGGTGACCCAGGTGGTGTCTTCGGGGGCGGTCTCCATAAGGTCCTCCAGCAACACGATGGCGTCGTCGAGGCGGCCATCGGCCTCGAGGGCCGCGGCCTTGACCTGCAGTGCCCGGCGGTGCAGATCGTGCAGGCCGCGGTCGCCCAGCTGGATCAGCACGTCGTCGACGCGGGTCAGGGCACCGGTCGCGTCGCCGGTCTTCACGCTGAGCTGGGCCCAGTCGAGGGCGAGCTGGATCTCGGACTGCTCGTCGCGGGTGGCCCCGGTGATTAGCGTCTCGACCCCGACGCCCAGCCGGGTGGCCAGCGCGTCGAGCAGGACGGGGTCGGGGCGACGCTGCCCGGACTCGATGCGGGAGACGTACGCCGTGGACATCTCGTCACCGGCGAGCTGGCCCTGGGTCAGGCCGAGCCGCACCCGGGCGTCACGCACCCGCGCGCCCAGGACTGCTGGGTCCACGGCGCGGGCCAGTGCGACCAGTTCGACGTCCATGCCGGTCATTGTGGTGGACCTGCCACGACGCCGTACGCGTTATTGACACATTCGTGGCACATGACGACCGAACCTACGTACGACCCCCGGGGGTGAGTGACCCCTGGGGCCCCAAACGACTCATCACACCGGCACTGTGACGGTTCGCAGCCGCGGAGTACGTTCGCCGACGTGACCCAGGACACCGGATCGACGCCCCTCAGCCCCACCAGCCCCTCGGGGCGTGACACGTTCGACTCCCTGAACCCCGCCACCGGCGTCGTCGTCGGCACCCACCCCGTGCACACGGCCGACGACGTGCAGGCGGCCGTGACCCGCGCGCGCGACGAGGCGGCCTGGTGGTCCGGGCTGTCGCACGACCAGCGCTGCGCCCACCTGCTGGCCTGGAAGGGCGTGATCACGCGGGCCCTGGCCGACCTCGCCGAGGTCGTGCACCGCGAGACCGGCAAGCCCCACGGCGACGCCACCCTCGAGATCGCGCTGGCCATCGACCACCTGTCCTGGGCCGCGACCCACGCCGAGAGGACGCTGAAGCGTCGCCGGATGTCGTCGGGCCTGCTGATGGCCAATCAGGCCGCCTCCCTGGAGTACTGCCCGCTCGGCGTGGTCGGCGTCATCGGTCCGTGGAACTACCCCGTCTTCACGCCGATGGGGTCCATCGTCTACGCCCTCGCCGCCGGTAACGCGGTCGTCTTCAAGCCCTCCGAGCTCACCCCCGGCGTCGGCGAGTGGCTGGCCCGCACGTTCCTCGAGAGCGTGGGCCGACCAGTGCTGCAGGTGGTGACCGGGCTCGGCGAGACCGGCGCCGCGCTGTGCCACACCGGTGTCGACAAGGTCGCCTTCACCGGATCGACCGCCACCGGCAGGCGGGTGATGGCCGCCTGCTCCGAGACCCTGACCCCGGTGATCATCGAGGCCGGAGGCAAGGACGCCGTGATCGTGGACGCCGACGCCGACCTCGACGCGGCCGCCGATGCGACGCTCTGGGGTGCCTGTGCGAACGCCGGTCAGACCTGCATCGGCGTGGAGCGGGTCTACGTCCACGAGCGCGTGTACGACGCCTTCCTGGAGACCCTGGTCGCCAAGGCGCGCGACGTGCACGCCGACGACTCACCCGGGGCACTGCTGGGCCCGATCACCATGCCCGGCCAGCTCGACGTGATCCGCAGCCACATCCAGGACGCGATCGACCGGGGCGGTCGGGCCGTCCTCGGCGGACCCGACGCCGTGGGGGAGCGCTACGTGCAGCCGACCATTCTGGTCGACGTGCCCGAGGACTCGCTGGCGGTGCAGGAGGAGACCTTCGGGCCGACCGTGACCGTGGCCAGGGTGAGCTCGATGACCGAGGCGATCACCCGTACCAACGCCACGCGCTACGGCCTCGGCTCCACGGTCTTCTCCAGGTCGCGCGGGATGGAGATCGCCGAGCGGATCCGCTCCGGCATGACGGCCGTCAACGGGGTGATCACCTTTGCCGCCATCCCCTCGCTGCCCTTCGGTGGCGTCGGGGACTCGGGGTTCGGACGCATCCACGGCGCCGACGGGCTCAAGGAGTTCACCTACGCGAAGGCGATCGCGCGGCAACGGTTCAAGCCCGTGATCGCCCTGACGTCGTTCGCGCGGACCGCGGCCGACGAGCAGCGGCTGACCCGCGTGCTGACCCTGCTGCACGGCCGCAAGGGCACGGTCCGCGACGAGGCCGGCAAGGCCGGCGTGGCCTAGACCTGGGGACCGTGCCCCTCGAGGTGACCCGGTGCCTCAGCGCAGCGCGTAGGTAGCCATCGAGACCGCGACGTAGTGCGACACGAAGGCCAGGATGGTGAAGCTGTGGAAGACCTCGTGGAACCCGAAGTACTGCGGCGAGGGGTTGGGCCGCTTGAAGCCGTAGACGGCGCCTCCGATCGTGTACAGCACCCCACCGCCCGCGACCAGCGCGAGCACACCGACAGCCATGTGTGTCCCGAGGCGTGAGGTGGCGCCGTCGATGAAGCCGGGGATGAAGAAGACCGCGGCCCAGCCCATCGCGATGTAGATCGGGGTGTAGAGCCACCGTGGCGCATCGGTCCAGAAGACGCGGAACCCGACACCCAGGAGTGCGGTGGTCCAGACGGTGACCAGGAGGACGTTGCGTTGGGTGCCCTGCAGCAGGATCAGGGTCAGCGGCGTGTAGGAGCCGGCGATGAGCACGAAGATGTTCGAGTGGTCGAAACGGCGTAGGAACGCCCAGATCCGCGGCGACCAGGTGCCGGTGTGGTAGATCGCGGAGACGGTGAAGAGCAGCACCCCGGAGGCGACGAAGATCGCCGAGCCAGCCCGGGTGACGGGCGTGGGCGAGAGCACGATCAGCACGATGCCCGCGGCCAGCGTGAGGGGGGCGGTGGCCAGGTGCAACCAGCCTCGCAGCCTCGGCTTGACGTCCGAGATGGTGTCGGCGATGGAGTCGTGCAACGAATCCAAGCCGGCGCGCACGGCGTCGCTCGAGTGGCTGCGCTTGGACGGACTGCTCATGCCTGGACGCTACCGGGTCGGCGATGAACCCTGGAAGTGGCCGGGACCGAAGCGAGGTGACGACTTCGCCCGACGCAGTCGTTACGATGCGCGGGTGGCGGACTGGAAGCACGGGCTGCGACGGGTGCTCTACCCGGCGTACGAAGCGCGGGTGCTGCGCCGGATGCCGCGCGACCGGCTGCCCAAGCACGTCGGCGTGATGCTCGACGGCAACCGCCGTTGGGCCCGGGCCGTCGGGCGCGACACCGCCCCCGGGCACCCGGCCGGCGCCGCGCACATCGCGCCGCTGCTGGGCTGGTGCGACGAGGTCGGCATCAAGGTCGTCACC
>JAJAYJ010000143.1 GCA_026786275.1 Nocardioides sp.
AAAGCATCTCCCGACAAACAAACCCTGACACTATCGCCAGAATCATTGCCGAAAAAACAAACCCAAACCAAAAAACAGTCCAAGCAAAACAAACCAATTCGTCGACTATGACACACTGTTGAGTTCTCAAACATCACACGCGCACCGCTCCAACTCTCTCGAGCTGGCCACGGGGCAACCTGCAAAACATTACCGGGCTCCGGGTGCCCCGTCAACTTGACCGGCGCTCCGGGTTCGACCCGATGGTGGCCGGGCAATCTGCCCCCGATCAGATCGCCTTCAGGCGAGAGTGAGAGCCGCTTGCCGCGACGAGAAGAAAGACTAGCGGCTGGCCCGTCAGCCTTCAAATCGTGGCGCCGGGCGGCCTTGTCCGAGGCGGTCCCGCAGCTCGTCCGCCCTGGTCAGCGCCTCGCGAAGCTGCTCGGCGACCCGGTCGGGCGCCGTACCTCCACGACCGTCGCGGGAGCGGACCGATCCCTCGACGCTGAGGACGTCGCGCACGGCGGGAGTCAGGCTGGGCGAGATCTCCGCGAACTGGTCGTCGCTGAGGTCGGGCAGGTCGACCCCGAGCTGCTCGCACCGCTGCACACAGGCCCCCGCGACCTCGTGCGCGACCCGGAAGGGGACGTCCTGGCGTACCAGCCACTCGGCGATGTCCGTGGCCAGCGAGAAACCCTGCGGCGCGAGGGCCGCCATCCGGTCAGTGTCGAAGGCCAGGGTCGCGATCATCCCGGTAAACGCGGGCAGCAGCACCTCGAGGGTGTCGGTCGAGTCGAAGACCGGTTCTTTGTCCTCCTGCAGGTCGCGGTTGTAGGCCAGGGGGAGGGCCTTGAGCGTGGCCAGCAGGCCGGTCAGGTTGCCGATCAGCCTGCCCGACTTGCCGCGGGCCAGCTCGGCGATGTCGGGGTTCTTCTTCTGCGGCATGATGCTCGATCCGGTCGACCACGAGTCGTGCAGCGTGACGAACCCGAACTCTCGCGTGGACCACAGGATGACCTCCTCGGCCAGCCGGCTGACGTCCACGCCGACCTGGGCGCACACGAACGCGTACTCGGCCACGAAGTCCCGGGCCGCGGTGCCGTCGATGGAGTTGGCGCTGGATCCGCGGAAGCCCAGCTCGGCGGCCACGGCCTCCGGGTCGAGGCCCAGGGACTGGCCGGCCAACGCCCCGGAGCCGTACGGCGAGTCCGCAGCGACGCGGTCGTCCCAGTCCCCCAGCCGGTCGACGTCGCGCAGCAACGGCCACACGTGGGCCAGCAGGTGGTGCGCGAGCAGCACCGGCTGGGCGTGCTGCAGGTGGGTGCGCCCCGGCATGATCGCGCCGTGGTGGGTCGCGGCCTGCTCGGTCAACGCGCCCACCAGGTCGAGCACGTGGGCCGCGACGATGCGGGCGTGGTCGCGCAGGAAGACCTTGAACAGCGTCGCGATCTGGTCGTTGCGGCTGCGACCGGCCCGCAGACGGCCCCCCACGTCGGGCCCCACCTCCAGGAGCAGCAGCCGCTCCAGCGCCCCGTGCACGTCCTCGTCACCTGGATCCGGGAGCAGGGTGCCGGCTGCGTACCGCTCCCCCAGCACCTCGAGACCGCGTTGCAGCTCGGCCACGTCGGCGTCGCTCAGCAGCCCGGCGCGGTGCAACGCGTGGGCGTGGGCCCGCGACCCCGCCAGGTCGTAGGGCGTGAGTCGCCAGTCGAAGTGGGTGGAGCGCGAGAGCGCGTCCAGCTCGGGCGACGGCCCACCCGCGAAGCGGCCGCCCCACAGCTTGCCGGTGTTGGTGCTGTTCACGCGTCTCTTCCTCCCGCAGCCACCGCGGCGCTCGTGATCTCGCGCAGGTCGGGCGGTCTGGACGCGACGCCGGCACCGAGGTCGGCCGGGGTCCACCAGCCGGCGCCGAGGATGTTGCCGACCTCCTCCGGCTCGAGCCGGTCGACGCTGATCTCGACGTCGCGGCTCGTCGCCACGGCGAAGTAGGTGTGGTCACCGAGGTGGTCGACGCCGGCCCAGGAGTAGGGCTGCTCGCCGCGGTGGGCCGGTCCGACCAGGCCGGCGGGGTCGACGAGGATCCCGGTCTCCTCCCCGAGCTCGCGCACGGCCGCATCTCGCAGCGACTCACCCGCGTCGACGGCACCCCCGATGCTGGACCAGTACAGCTCGCCCGGGCGCGCCGGGTCCTGCTCCTGGAGCAGCAGCACGGCGCCGTCCGGGCTCACAGGCAGGACGCGCGCGGTCACGCGGTGGATGGCCATCAGTCGGTGCCGGACTCCATGGCCGCGTGGTCCAGGGCCTCGTCGTCGATGTCACCCTCCGCGGCGGCCCGGGTGGCGATCCGGTCGGCGCCACCGGGCTCGAGCTCACCGAACAGGGTGCCGTTCTCGACGAGCACCTGGCCCTGGTCGAGCGGCTGGGAGGCGTACAGCTCGAGCATCGAGCGGGAGTCGGCGATGTCGAGGTTGCGCATCGTGAGCTGACCGATCCGGTCGGTGGGCCCGAACGCGGCGCCCTCGGTGCGCTCCATCGAGAGCTTGTCCGGGTGGTAGGAGAAGGCCGGGCCGTCGCTGCGCAGGATGGTGTAGTCCTCGCCCCGGCGCAGCCGGACGGTGACCTCGCCGGTCACCACCGAGGCGACCCAGCGCTGGATCGACTCACGCAGCATCAGGCACTGCGGGTCCAGCCAGCGGCCCTCGTAGAGCAGCCGGCCGACCCGGCGGCCCTGGGCGTGGTAGTTGGCGATCGTGTCCTCGTTGTGGATCGCGTTGAGCAGCCGCTCGTAGGCGATCCAGAGCAGGGCCATACCCGGAGCCTCGTAGACGCCACGCGACTTGGCCTCGATGATCCGGTTCTCGATCTGGTCCGACATGCCGATCCCGTGCCGTCCGCCGATGGTGTTGGCCTCCTCGACCAGGGCCACCGGGTCCAGCTCGACGCCGTTGACCGCGACCGGCCGGCCCCGCTCGAAGCGGATGGTCACGTCCTCGGGCACGATCTCGACGGCGGGGTCCCAGAACCTCACGCCCATGATCGGCTGCACGACCTCCAGTGAGACGTCGAGGTGCTCGAGGGTCTTCGCCTCGTGGGTGGCGCCCCAGATGTTGGCGTCGGTGGAGTAGGCCTTCTCGACGCTGTCGCGGTAGGGCAGCTGGTGGGCCACCAGCCACTCGCTCATCTCGGTGCGGCCGCCCAGCTCGTGCACGAAGTCGGCGTCGAGCCACGGCTTGTAGATGCGCAGCTCGGGGTTGGCCAGCAGTCCGTAGCGGTAGAACCGCTCGATGTCGTTGCCCTTGAACGTCGAGCCGTCGCCCCAGATGTCGACGCCGTCCTCATGCATGGCGCGGACCAGCATGGTGCCGGTGACCGCGCGGCCCAGGGGCGTGGTGTTGAAGTAGGCACGGCTGCCGGAGCGGATGTGGAACGCGCCGCAGGCCAGGGCCGCGAAGCCCTCCTCGACGAGCTCGGTGCGGCAGTCCACGGCGCGGGCCAGCTCGGCGCCGTACTGCAGCGCCCGGGCGGGTACGCCGGAGATGTCGGGCTCGTCGTACTGGCCGATGTCGGCGGTGTAGGTGCACGGGATCGCGCCCTTGTCGCGCATCCAGGCGACGGCGACGGAGGTGTCGAGACCGCCGGAGAACGCGATGCCGACGCGCTCTCCCCGGGGGAGGCTGGTGAGGACCTTGCTCACGGGTGGGTTCCTAACGGCTGGGGTGCTGCGGTGGGTGGTTCCCGGGGGACCCGGGAGGTGGTCGGGTGCGTGGGGGTCAGGGTGCGTGGGGTCAGGGTGCGTGGGGTCAGGGCGCCGGCGAGGTGTGGCAGTCGGCCAGCGCCAGGAATCGTCGGGCCAGGTCGTCGCCGCCGCGGGGGTCACGGCCGATGACCAGCACCGTGTCGTCACCGGCGATGGTGCCGAGGACGTCGGGGACCTCCGCCTTGTCGAACGCCGAGGCCAGGAACTGCGCCGCCCCCGGCGGGGTGCGCAGCACGACCAGGTTGGCGCTCGCCTCGGCGCTGACGAGCAGCTCGGCGCAGAGCCGGGCCAGACGGGCCGAGGCGGCGGCGCTCTCGCGGGGCGCGGCCGGTCGTCGGTCGCCGCCCTCGGCTGGCACGGCGTACACGAGGGTGCCGGAGGCGGTGCGGACCTTGACCGCGTCGAGCTCGACGAGGTCGCGGGACAGGGTGGCCTGGGTGACGTGCACGCCGCTCTCGCCGAGCAGCGCGGCCAGCTCGGGCTGCGAGTGCACCTCGTGGTGGGTGACCACGTCGACGATCAGCCGGTGGCGCGAGCTCTTGGTGGTGGGGCGCAGCGCGGACTCGCTCACGCCCTCTCCTCCTCTCCGGCGCCCAGCAGGAAGGCCAGGACCGCCTTCTGGGCGTGGCGGCGGTTCTCGGCCTCGTCCCACACGACGCTCTGCGGTCCGTCGATGACGGTGGCGTCGATCTCGGTCCCGCGGTAGGCGGGCAGGCAGTGCAGCGCGATCGCCCCGGGTGCGGCGGTGGCGAGCAGCTCCGCGGTCAGGGCGTACGGCGCGAGGACCGCCGCACGGGCCGCGGCCTCCTCCTCCTTGCCCATCGAGACCCACGTGTCCGTCACCACCGCGGCGGCGCCCCGCACCGCGGCGACGGGGTCGCTGCCGGTCGTGATGCTGCCACCGGTACGGGCGGCGATGTCGGTGGCCTGCGTCACGATCTCCGGGCACGGGAGGTGGTCGGGTGGCGCACACATCACCACGTGCATCCCGGCGGTCGCGCCGGCCAGCAGCCAGGAGCTGCCCATGTTGCAGGCGGCGTCACCCACGAAGGCGACCCGCACGCCGGCCAGGACGCCCAGGTGCTCGCGCACCGTGAGCAGGTCGGCGATCAGCTGGCACGGGTGGAACTCGTCGGTCAGCGCGTTGACGACCGGCACACCCGCGTGCGCGGCCATCGTGTCGAGGTCAGCCTGGTGGAAGGTGCGCCACACGATCGCGGCTACCTGACGGCCCAGCACCCGGGCGACGTCCTCGACGGACTCCCGCACGCCGATCCCCGCGAGCCTGCCCTCGACCAGCATCGGGAAGCCACCCAGCTCCGCGATGCCGGCCGAGAACGACACCTGGGTGCGCAGGGTCGGCTTGTCGAAGATCATCGCGACCGACTGCGGGCCCGCGAGCGGCCGGGCGTCGTACGGCGACACCTTGAACTCGGCGGCCAGGTCCAGGACCGCAGCCTGCTCGGCCGGGCTCAGGTCGTTGTCGCGCAGCAGGTGGCGGGTCATGGGCTACCGCCCGGGACCGGCCCGACACCCCGGTCGAGGATGCCGGGCCAGGCGGTGAGAAAGGCCGCGACGTCGTCGTCGGTGAGCACCAGGGGCGGCGCGAGCCGGATCCGCTGCGGGGTCGGGTTGTTGATGATGAACCCGGCGGCCATCGCCGCCGCGGTGACGTCGGCAGACGCCTCGGCGCTGAGGTCGAGACCGATCAGCAGACCCTCGCCGCGCACCTCGGTGACCCGGGGGTCGGCCAGCAGGCCGTCGCGCAGCCGGCGACCCAGCACCGTGGCCCGCTCGAGGAGTCCGTCGGCCTCGATGGTGGCGATCACGGCCAGGCCGGCGGCACAGGCGACCGGGTTCCCACCGAAGGTGGAGCCGTGGTTGCCGGGCTGCAGCAGCTCACCGGCAGCCCCCACGCCGATGCAGGCCCCGATCGGGAAACCGCCGGCCAGGCCCTTCGCGACGGTGACGACGTCGGGCGTCACGCCCGCCCGCTGGTGCTCGAACCAGCGACCGGTGCGACCCATCCCGGACTGGATCTCGTCGAGCCACAGCAGCGCACCGTGCTCGCTGGCGATCCGTCGGGCCTCACGCAGGTAGCCCTCGGGCGGCACGACCACGCCGGCCTCGCCCTGGATCGGCTCGAGCAGCACGGCCGCGGTCTCGTCGGTGACGGCGGCCGCGAGGGCGGCGGCGTCGCCGTACGGCACGAACGTGACGTCACCAGGCAGCGGTTCGAAGGGCTGCCGGTAGGCCTCCTTGGAGGTGAGAGCGAGCGCACCCATGGTGCGACCGTGGAACCCGCCCTGGGCGGCGACGACGTGCGTGCGCCCGGTCCGCCGGGTCAGCTTGAACCCCGCCTCCACGGCCTCGGTGCCGGAGTTGGTGAAGAACACCTTGGCCTCACCCGCACCCAGCAGCCCGACCAGCTTCTCGGCCAAGTCGATCTGTGGCTCGCTGGCGAAGAAGTTGGAGACGTGGCCCAGGGTGCTGAGCTGGCGGGTGACGGCCGCGACCAGCGCCGGGTGGGCGTGGCCGAGGGCGTTCACGGCGATGCCGCCGAGCAGGTCGACGTACTCGGTGCCGTCCACGTCCCACACGTGGGCACCGTGCCCGCGTACCAGCGTGGTCCGGGGCGGGCCGAAGGTGTTCATGACGGACTCGGCGTAGCGCTCGCCGGAGGTCTGGGTCGGGCGCTCGGTGGGGGCGGTCACGAGGAGTCCCTCGCCTTCCGCGTCAGGGTCGCGACGCCCGGCAGCACCTGGGTGCCCACGCCCTCGTTGGTGAACAGCTCGAGCAGCACGGCGTGCGGCTCGCGGCCGTCGACGACCGTGGCCCGCGGCACCCCGCCCTGGATCGCCTGCAGGCAGGCCTTCATCTTCGGCACCATGCCGCTGGCCAGGTCGGGGATGATCGCGGCCAGGGACTCGGGGCTGATCTCGCCGATCACGTCCTCGGAGTCGGGCCAGTCCAGGTAGAGGCCTTCGACGTCGGTCAGCACCAGCAGCTTCTCGGCACGCAGCGCGACCGCCAGCGACGCGGCCGCCGAGTCGGCGTTGACGTTGTGCACCAGCCCGTCGGCGTCGGGCGCCACGCTGGACACGACCGGGATCCGACCGGCCTCGATCAGGTCGAGCACGGACTCGGGCCGCACCTGGGCGACCACTCCGACCAGACCCAGGTCGACCTCCTCACCGTCGACCACGGTGTTGGTCCGCTCCGCGGTGAACAGCCCGGCGTCCTCCCCCGAGCAGCCGACCGCGAGCGGACCGTGCTCGTTGATCAGGCCGACCAGCTCGCGCTGCACCTGACCCACCAGCACCATCCGGACCACGTCCATGGCCTCGGGCGTGGTGACCCGCAGGCCCCCCTTGAACTCCGACTCGATCCCGAGCCGGTCCAGCATGGTCGAGATCTGAGGCCCACCGCCGTGCACGACGACGGGCTTGAAGCCGGCGAAGCGCAGGAAGGCGATGTCCTCGGCGAAGGCGCGCTTGAGGACGTCGTCGGTCATCGCGTTGCCGCCGTACTTCACCACCACGATCTTTCCGTGGTAGCTCTTCAGCCACGGCAACGCGCCCGCGAGCGTGCGGGCCTTGGCCTGGTCCGGCCGGCTGGGGTCGAACCTGCTGCGCTCGGGCGGCCCCGACGTCGTGCTCGAGTCGTTCATGACGAGTACGCGCTGTTCTCGTGCACGTAGGCGTGGGTCAGGTCGTTGGTCCAGACCGTGGCTCGTTCCGTGCCGGACTTCAGGTCGATGCTCACGCTCACCTCGCGGGGGCCCAGGTCGATCTCCGCAGGGTCCGCGTGCGGCTCGGAGCCACGACAGACCCACACGCCGTTGATCGCGACGTCGAGGTCCGCGGGGTCGAAGGCGGCCCGGGTGGTGCCGATGCTGGCCAGCACCCGGCCCCAGTTGGGGTCCTTGCCGAAGACCGCGGCCTTGAACAGGTTGCTGCGGGCCACGCTGCGGCTGACCTCGACGGCCTCGTCCTCGCTCGCCGCGTGCAGGGTGGTGATCGCGATCTCGTGGTCGGCACCCTCGGCGTCGGCCAGCAGCTGCATGGCCAGGTCGGTGCAGACCTGGGTCAGCGCCTGCGTGAAGTCGTCGGGGCTCGGGGTGATCGCGCTGGCTCCGCTGGCCATCACCGTGACCGTGTCGTTGGTCGACATGCAGCCGTCCGAGTCGAGCCGGTCGAAGCTGACCCGGGTCGCGGCTCGAAGCGCGGTGTCGAGCTCGGCGGCGGGCACCAGGGCGTCGGTGGTGATCACGACCAGCATCGTGGCCAGCTGGGGCGCCAGCATGCCCGCGCCCTTGGCCATCCCACCGATCGACCAGCCGGCGCCCTCGACGACGACCTGCTTGGCGACCGAGTCGGTCGTCATGATCGCCTCGGCCGCGGCCGGCCCGCCGTCGTCGGCCAGCGCGGCGTAGGCCGCGTCGACACCCGCGAGCACGGCCTCGCGGGAAGTGGTCAGGCCGATCAGCCCGGTGGAGCAGACCACGACGTCCAGCGCCCCGACGCCGAGGTGGCCCGCGACCTGCTCGGCGACCGCGTGCGTGGTCTGGAAGCCCTCGGCGCCGGTGTAGCAGTTGGCTCCTCCGGAGTTCAGGACGACGGCGCGCACGACGCCGTCCTTGACGACCTGCTCGCTCCACAGGACCGGGTTGGCCTTGCAGCGGTTGGCGGTGAAGACGGTGGCGGAGTCGTGCGCGGGGCCGTCGTTGACGACCAGCGCGACGTCCTTGGCACCGGTCGACTTGAGACCCGCGGGCACTCCGGAGGCCCGGAAGCCGGTGGGGGTGGTGACGCTCATCAGCTCTTCTTCCGGGTGGGCTTGACGGGGACGGCGAGGTCGACGACATGGCCTCGTGCCCGCCAGGCGTCGGCCGCCCTCTCGGCCTCGGCGCCGGCCACCAGGACCCACGCCGTCTCGTACGTCGACAGAGCGTGCACGCTGATCCCGAGCTCGGCCAGGGGGGCCAGCAGGTCGGCCAGCACCCCGACCAGCGCCAGCTCCAGGGGGCCCTGCACGGCGAACGCGGTGAGCCCGCGCAGCGCGACGACCTTGGTGGGCACGTCGCGACCCGCGCACACCAGCGAGGTCTCGGTCGCGGTCGCGGTGATGGAGAACAACGAGGACGACTCGGCCCAGGCCGGGATCTCCGCGCCCGGCGGCAGCCTGACGACCGCGAGCTTCTCGGGGAACTGCTGCAGGGTGTGGCTGGTCACGGTGGTCACGGTGGTCACGGTGCGGTTCCGATCGTGGTCAGGCCCGAGCCCTCGTGGAGGCCGAGCGCGAGGTTCATGCACTGCACGGCCGCGCCGGCGGTGCCCTTGGACAGGTTGTCGACGGCGCCGACGGCGATCAGCCGCCGGGCGTCCGGGTCGACGGTGACCTGCAGGTGCACCGCGTTGCTGCCGTGCACCGACTTGGTCTGCGGCCACAGGCCCTCGGCCAGCAGGTGCACGAACGGCTCGTCGGCGTACGCGGTGGCGTAGCAGCCCCGGACGTCGGCGGCGCTGACGCCGTCGACGAGCACGGCCGAGCAGGTGGCCAGGATGCCGCGGGCCATCGGCACCAGCAGCGGGGTGAAGCTGACGCCGACCTCGCCGTCGACCAGGGCCGAGAGGTTCTGGATGATCTCGGGTGTGTGCCGGTGCCCGCCGCCGACGCCGTAGGCGCTCGCGTTGCCCATCACCTCGCTGCCCAGCAGGTTGGTCGTGGCCGCCTTGCCGGCTCCGCTGGTGCCGGAGACGGCGACGATGACGACCTGGGGCTCGACGAGACCACCGGCCACCGCCGGGGCCAGGGCCAGCGTCGAGACGGTCGGGTAGCAGCCGGGCACGGCGACCCGGGTGGCCCCGGTGAGCACGGCCCGCTGGCCGGGCAGCTCGGGGATGCCGTAGGGCCAGGTCCCGGCGTGCTGCCCGCCGTAGAACTTCTCCCAAGCCGCCGGATCGACCAGCCGGAAGTCGGCACCGCAGTCGATGACCACCACGCCCTCGCCCAGCTGGGCGGCGATCGCCCCGGACTGACCGTGCGGCAGCGCCAGGAACACCACGTCGTGACCGCGGAGGGTCTCCAGGCTGGTCTCCTGCAGCACCCGGTCGGCCAGCGGCACCAGGTGGGGTTGCAGGTGACCGAGGGCCTGGCCCGCGTTGGAGGCACCGGTCAGGGCCCCGATCTCGACGTCCGGATGGCCCAGCAGCAGGCGGAGCAGCTCACCGCCGGCGTACCCACTGGCTCCGGCGACGGCGACACGTGTCCTGGTCATCTGCATGAACATACCGGTGAATGCATGATCTTGCACATCGGGACGATCCGGAGGGAAAGCGGGGCGACGCCTGGGGGTGCTGCGACCTACGGTGCCCAGTATGACCCGTCTGGCGTTCCCCGATTACCTCTCCCACCTGCGCGGCGAGTCGGCCCGGTTCCGCGAGGTGCTGTCCGGGTGCGACCCGACCGCGCGAGTGCCCGCATGCCCCGACTGGGACGCCGGCGACCTGCTCTGGCACCTGGCCCACGTGCAGTGGTTCTGGGCCACCACGATGCGACGGCGTCCCGCCGGCCCCGACGGGACCGACGCGGTCCCGGACCGGCCGACGTCCCACACCGGGCTGCTGGCGGCCTTCGACGAGTTCTCCGCGATGCTGGCGGGCGAGCTGCAGACGGCTGACCCCGCCGAGCAGGCCTGGTCGTGGGCCGCGGAGCAGAGTGTCGGGTTCACCTTCCGACGTCAGGCCCACGAAGCCCTGATCCACCGTCTCGACGCCGAGCAGACGGCCGGCCAGGTGACCGGGCTCGACGCGGCGCTCGCCGCGGACGGGGTGGCCGAGCTGCTCGAGGTCATGTACGGCGGACCCCCGGCGCCGTGGGCACGCTTCGAGCCCGGCAGCGGGCTGGTCCGGGTCGTCCTGAGCGACGTCGGGGTGGACCTGTGGGCCCAGCCGGGCCTGTTCCTCGGCACCGACCCCGAGTCGGGCACGGTGCACGACGGGCCCCACCTCCTCCTCCTCGACGCCCCCGAGGACGGGGACGGGCACGGGGACGGGCACGGGGCGAGGATCTCGGGTACGGCCGCCGACCTCGACGCCTGGCTGTGGAAGCGACGCGACGGCGCGGGCATCACCCGCACCGGCGACGAGGCGGCCCTGACCGCCTTCGACGCGGCCGTGGGCTTCCCGATCGACTGACAGACGCTGGCGCCGATGAGTCCGGGGGGCTCGTCGGGTCTGCCCGGAAGGTAGCGGCGCGCGAACCGCGGGCGTCGCACCCGGTGACAGGAGCAGGTCGATGGCCAGCACGCGTGTACTCGTCGGCACCCGCAAGGGCGCCTTCGTCCTGAGCTCGGACGAGGCCCGGCAGGAGTGGACGGTCCAGGGGCCCCAGTTCCTCGGCTCCGAGATCTACCACCTCAAGGGCTCCCCGCTGGACCCCCAACGGCTCTACGCCTCCCAGAGCAGCGGCTGGTTCGGCCAGGTCGTGCATCGCTCCGACGACGGCGGCGTGACGTGGGAGACGGTCGGCAACGACTTCACCTACGACGGGGTGCCCGGGAAGCACCAGTGGTACGACGGCACGTTGCGACCGTGGGAGTTCACCAGGGTCTGGCACCTCGAGCCGAGCCGCCACGACCTCGACACCGTGTACGCCGGCGTGGAGGATGCCGCCCTCTTCCGGTCCACCGACGGCGGCCACACGTGGAGCGAGCTGTCCGGGCTGCGACGTCACGACACCGGACCGCAGTGGCAGCCGGGGGCCGGCGGGATGTGCCTGCACACCATCATCGAGCACCCCGGTGACCCGGCTCGTCTCTACGTCGCAATCTCGGCGGCCGGCGCCGTTCGCGCCGGCCACGCCCGCCGGGCCCAGCGCCCGCTAAACCACCGCCGGGCCGGCCGTTGTTTGGCGGCCGCGTGGGCGGGGGGGGTGGGGGGCCGGGTTCGGGTCCGGCCGCCTAGATTGCGACGTAGAGACGAGCCGGGTCACCGGGGTGCTCGATGATGGTGTGCAGGCA
>JAJAYJ010000144.1 GCA_026786275.1 Nocardioides sp.
GTGCCGGACTGGCTCACCCCGATCGCCTGGGTCTTCATCGGCCTGGCCCTCGCCACGGCGGTCGTGATCGCGGTCGACATCTACGTCCGTCGGCACCGGCACACCACCGTCGCGGCCGAGCTGGTGTGGATCACCTCGGCCCTTTACCTCGGCCCGTTCGCGCTGGCGGCGTACGCCCGCTGGGGCCGCGCCGACGTCGCGACGGGTCAGCAGCCCACCGTGGTCGCGGGTCTGCCCGGTGGGGGCGCCTCCGCCGTCGCGCACCTGATCGGCGTCCCGCTCGTGATCGCCTCGGGCCTGACCATCGCCGGCATCAACCTGTGGGTGATGATCCTGGTCATCGGTGTGCTCGCGATGGTGATGCTGTTCGCCTACGAGCGCACCGCGCACCGGCGCGGTGGTGGCCTCAGTGCCGGGACGGCCCTGATGGCGGCCGTCGTCACCGTGCTGGCCTTCGACATCGGGATGGGCGGCTGGATGCTGCTGCTGCACTTCAACGAGTACATGCCGCCCGCGACGGAGGCCAGCTTCTGGTTCCTGATGCAGGTCGGGATCGTGCTGGGGCTGGCGACCGGCTACCCCGCGGTGCAGTGGCTGCTGCGCCGTCGGCAGACCGCCCTGCCGGCCTGAGCCTGCGTGGCGCGGGAACGCACGGCTGATTCCGTGCCGAGGTGCGGGTGGCTGGGGTCTGGGTGGCTGGGGCCCGGCCTGCTGGTGGCGTTCGTCGTCACGGTGACTGTCCTGGCCCTGGTGCACGGGGTGCCCCCGGTCGAGCCGTTGCGGGCGTACGCCGACGGGGCGGGGCCGCTCGCGCTGGCCGGTTTCACCCTCGCGCTCGGCCTGGTCCTGCTGGCTCCAGTGCCCAAGAACGTGCTGGCGACGGGGACCGGGGTGCTGCTCGGCTTCGGTCCGGGGGTCGTGGTGGTGCTGCTCGGTGGGTTCGTGAGCGCTGTCGTCGCGTTCGGTCTCAGCCGACTGCTCGGCCGGCCCGCCGTCGCGGCGGCGCTGGCCGCGGGACCGGTGGCCGGTGCACCCCGGCGCTGGGACGCGGCGGTGCGGGAGCACGGGCTGCTCACGGTTGTGGGAGCCCGGTTCTCTCCGGTGGTGCCGTTCACGGCGTTCAACTACGCCGCCGGGCTGAGCGGCCTACGAGCCCGCGACTTCGGTCTCGGCACCGCGATCGGGATAGTGCCGGGCACCCTGGTCTACGTCGGGCTGGGGTCCCTGGGCCGCTCACCGGGGCCCTGGTCCCTGGGCCTGGGCGCGGCGCTGGTGACGCTGCTCCTGGTGGGGTGGTGGCTGCGTCGGCGCAGGCGCCCAGGGCCGTGCCCGAGGTGAGGCTCGCTACTGCTGGACGAGCGTGAGCGAGGTGCTGCTGCCTGTGGGGGCTGAGGTCTCCGGCTGGCCCCCGCTGAGCACCCCGGTGATCAGCATGGCGAGCAGGCCAAGGACGAAGAAGCCGATGACGACCGCGGCAACGGCGTACGCCCGGGTCGCCTCGGTGCGGCGGCTCATGCCGTCCGTCCGGTGCACGAGTGGGCCGATACGAAAGAAGTCATATCCTGCACTGTCCTCCCGCATCCACGCCCGTACCTCCCCCTCGCACCGTGAGACGCCTCACCCGTTCGGGGTCCCGCCTCACCGGTCGTGACCCGCCCGCTGCCCCCTGAACGGGTCGCCGACACCGCGCACCAGACCTACCGGCCGTTGGTGGCCCGGGTGTCCTGAGGTTCGGGCTCGGGTCCGGACGGCCTCGGTGTTGCGGCGACGAGCCGGGCTGTGGCCACCTCGTCGAGGTAGCGCAGCACCACCGCGAGCACCGCGACCGCGGGCACGCCGAGGAACGCACCGGCCACCCCGTAGAGGGTGGAGCCCAGCACGATGGTCAGCAGCACGACACCGGCGTGCAGCTGCAGGCTGCGGCCCTGCAGCCACGGCAGGAAGACGTTGCCCTCCAGCTGCTGGACCACCAGCACGATCACCAGCACGATCAGGGCGCTGACCCAGCCGTTAGCCACCAGTGCCACCAGCACGGCGAGCAGGCCGATGGTGACCGCGCCGATGATCGGCGCGAACGCGGCCACGAAGGTGAGCACGGCCAGGGGCAGCGCGAGGGGTACGCCGACCACGAGCAGGCCGGTCCCGATCAGCACGGCGTCGATCAGCCCGACCAGCGCCTGGGTCCGGACGAATCCGCCGAGGGTGGACCAGGCCCGCGTCCCGACCTGCGTAAGGTGCACGCCGACCCGGGGACCGCTCAGCCGGCTCAGCCACGGCAGGAAGCGACGGCCGTCCTTGACGAAGAAGAACGACAGCACCAGCGTCAGCAGCACGTTGATCAGGGCGTTGGTGACCGCCCCGACCCCGACGACGACACCCGCGGCGATGCTGGAGGAGCTGGAGCTGAGCCGGTCCTGCGCGGCGCTGACGACCGAGTCGAGCTGGTTCTGGGTCACCGCCAAGCTGCTGTCCTGTACGGCGTCCTGCAGTGTGGTCAGGCCCTCGGAGGCGCTGTCGGCGATGTCGCCGACCTGGGAGCCGACGGTCGGGGCGATGAAGATGACGACGAGGGCGACCAGCGCGAGCACGCCGACGACGGCGGCGCCGGCGGCCACCGCGGGTGGGGCGCCGAACCGCTTCTCCAGCCAGCGGGCCGGAGGCTGCAGCACCGTGGAGAGCACCAGCGCGAACACGATCGGGAGCAGGATGCTCCACAGCTGCCGCACGACCAGGCCGACGAGCACCAGGCCGGCCGCGATGATGATCCAGCGCAGGCTCCACCGTGACAACCAGGCCACCCCGGAGCCGATCAGGGCCTCGCGGGTGGGGTTGCGGTCCACCGTGGCCGCCGGTTGCTGCGGGGGTCCTGAGGGTGCCACCGGAAGGTCCGTCATGGGCGCCATCCTGCCTGCCGCACGCAGCGACGCGTCGCAGGGTGCAAGGTAGGGGTGTGCCCCACGTGACCGACAACGCCATCGACTGGCTGATCACGCAGGACGAGCGGGGCAACCCCGCCACCGTCCTCGACGACCGGCATCCCGGTTTCCAGGCCTGGTCGACCGGCAACGTGGTCCGCCCGCTGGTGCACGGCGCCACCTACTTCGCCGAGCTGCACGAGCGGCTCGAGGCGACCCGCGAGGGTGACCTCGTCTACTTCACCGACTGGCAGGGCGACGCCGACGAGCAGCTGACCGGCGAGCCGGGCAGCGAGGTCGTCGACGTCCTGGCCCGCGCCGACGAGCGCGGCGTCGACGTGCGCGGACTGGTCTGGCGCTCGCACTCGGCCGCGATGGGCTTCACCCACGAGGCCAACCGACGCCTCGGCAAGCAGCTGCAGGACCGGGGCGCCGAGGCGTTGCTCGACATGCGGGTCCGCCTCGGCGGTTCCCACCACCAGAAGATGGTGGTCATCCGGCACCGCGACGACCCGACCCGCGACATCGCCTACGTCGGCGGCATCGACCTGTGCCACTCGCGTCGCGACGACGCCGCGCACCACGGAGACCCGCAGGCGCTCGACTTCGCCCCGGAGTACGGCGCCACCCCGCCGTGGCACGACATCCAGGCCGCGATAAGCGGCCCGGCCGTGCACCACGTCGAGACCGTGTTCCGGGAGCGTTGGCTGGACCCCCCGCCCCAGAGCCGAAACCCGCTGCACCCCACGATAGACCGGA
>JAJAYJ010000145.1 GCA_026786275.1 Nocardioides sp.
CCCCCCCCCCCCCCCCCCCCCCGCCCCGCCCCCGGGCCCGGGGGGGGGCGGGGGGCCCGGCCGGGGCGCCCCCGCCCCCCGGGGGCCCGGGGCCCCGGCGCACGCCACGAGCAACGCGCTCACCGCCGCCGAGCGTGAGACCCCCGGGTCGACCGGTCCCCGCGGCGGGACCCCGCGCCCGCCCGCCGGCTGAGGCGGGGCACCGTGCGGGTCGTCGTCGCGCCGGACAAGTTCAAGGGCAGCCTCACCGCTGCCGAGGCGGCGCTCGCCATGGCCGATGGTGTCCGGGAGGCCGTCCCGGACGCCGAGGTCAGGCTGCTGCCCGTGTCCGACGGGGGCGAGGGCTTCATCGCCGCCGCGGTGACGGCCGGCTGGACCCCGCAGTCCGCGGTGGTGCAGGGGCCGTGCGGTGACCCCGTGCGGGCTGGGTACGCCGTGCGCGACGGGGCCGCGGTGCTCGAGATGGCCGAGGCGTCAGGTCTTCGGCTGCTGCCCGGCGGCGTGAGCGCGCCGCTGACGGCCTCGACCCGGGGCACGGGCGAGCTGGTGCTGGCTGCCCTCGACGGCGGCGCGCGCCGGCTGGTTCTCGGGGTCGGCGGGAGCGCGACCACCGACGGCGGGGCCGGGTTGGCGCAGGCGTTGGGGGCCAGGCTGCTGGACGCCGACGGGAAGGACCTGCCGCCCGGGGGAGCAGCGCTGGTGGACCTCGACCGGGTCGATGCCTCGAGCATGGACCCCCGGCTGGCCGGCCTGGAGGTCGTCGTGGCGACCGACGTGGACAACCCGCTCGTCGGGTCGAGCGGGGCGGCGGCGGTCTACGGCCCGCAGAAGGGGGCCGACCCCGAGGACGTGGTCCGGTTGGAGGCCGGGTTGCGCCGCTGGGCACTCGTGCTCAACCGGGACCTCGGCGCCGACCTCGCCGAGGTCCCGGGTGCCGGGGCCGCCGGCGGTCTCGGTGCGGGCGCGATGGCGTTCCTCGGGGCACGACAGGTGTCCGGCATCGCCGCCGTCCTCGACATCGTCGGCTTCCGGCAGGCCCTCCTCGGCGCCGACCTCGTGCTCACCGGGGAGGGCTCGTTGGACGCCCAGAGCCTGTTCGGCAAGGCCCCGGTAGGCGTCGCCGCCGCCGCCGGAAGGGCCCGCGTCCCGGTCGTCGCGCTCGTCGGCCGCCTGGACCTGCACCCCGACCAAGTCCGCGGTGCCGGGTTCGTCCAGGTGCGCGCCCTGCTAGAGCTGCAGCCCGACGTCGACGCCGCCGTGCGGGATGCTGCGGGCCTGCTCACGCGGCTGACCTGTCAGGCGGTCCTCGACGTGGTGTACCCGCCGCCGGGCCGGGCATGATCTCGGAGACAGCCACCGCACCCACACCCACCACCCGATCGAGGAGCCAGCATGAGCGGCACTACCACCGAGAACGTCGAGGTCCGGGGCGAGAACGACCCCGAGGTCCTCACCCCGGAGGCCCTCGGCCTGGTCGCTGCGCTGGAACGGCGTTTCGGTGCCCGCCGGCGTGAGCTGCTGCAGGCCCGCCAGGAGCGCCAGGCCAGGCTCGACGCCGGGGAGGAGCTGGGCTTCCTCGAGGAGACCCGGCACATCCGAGAGGGCAGCTGGACGGTCGCACCGCCGTCTCCCGGCCTCACCGACCGGCGGGTGGAGATCACCGGCCCGACGGACGCCAAGATGGTCATCAACGCGCTGAACTCCGGCGCCACCGGGTTCATGGCCGACTTCGAGGACTCGAACACCCCGACGTGGGAGAACCTGGTGCAGGGGCAGGCCAACCTGACCGCCGCCGTCTCCCGCACGCTGTCGTTCACCTCGCCCGAGGGCAAGGAGTACCGGCTCGGGAAGGACCTCGCCACGCTGCTGGTCCGACCCCGCGGGTGGCACCTGGAGGAGAAGCACCTGCTGGTCGACGGGCAGTCGGCGTCCGGCTCGCTGTTCGACATCGGGGTGTTCTGCGCCCACAACGCGCGGACCCTCGCGGACAGGGGCAAGGGCCCGTACTTCTACCTACCCAAGGTGGAGAGCCACCTCGAGGCGCGGCTGTGGAACGACGTGCTCGACATGATCGAGGCCGAGCTCGGGCTGGAGCACGGTACGACCAAGGCGACGATCCTGCTCGAGACGTTCCCCGCCGCGTTCGAGATGACCGAGATCCTGTACGTGCTGCGTGACCACTCGTGCAGCCTCAACGCGGGTCGGTGGGACTACCTGTTCAGCGCCATCAAGTCCAACCGGACCCGAGCCGACCGGATCCTGCCCGACCGCAACAGCGTGACCATGACGGTGCCGTTCATGCGGGCCTACACCGAGCTGCTGGTGAAGACCTGCCACGAGCGGGGCGCGCACGCGATGGGCGGGATGGCGGCCTTCATCCCCTCCCGCAGGGACCCTGACCTCAACGAGAAGGCCCTGGCCAAGGTGGCCGAGGACAAGCGCCGCGAGGCCACCGCGGGGTTCGACGGGACCTGGGTCGCCCACCCCGACCTCGTCCCGACCGCGATCGCGGAGTTCGACGCCGTGCTCCAGGGCCGGCCCAACCAGATCGACCGGCAGCGCCCGGAGGTGTCCGTCACCGCGGAGCAGCTGCTCGACATCGCCTCTGCCGGCAGCGACTACACCGAGGCCGGGCTCCGCAACTCCGTCAGCGTGAGCCTGCAGTACCTGTCCTCCTGGCTGCGCGGCTCCGGCGCTGTCGGGATCAACAACCTCATGGAGGACGTGGCCACCGCCGAGATCTCCCGGGCGCAGGTGTGGCAGTGGGTGCACCACGGTGTCCAGCTGACCGACGGGCGCACCGTGACCGCCGACCTGGTCCGGGAGGTGGCGAGCGAGGAGCTCGCCGCCATCCGTGAGGCCCTCGGGGAGCAGGCCTGGGCGAGCAGCCGGGCCGAGGACGCGATGTCGCTCTTCGAGGAGGTCTGCCTGTCCGAGGAACTGGTCGACTTCCTCACCCTGCCCGCCTACGACCGGCTGGAGGCGCCACGGCCGTAGCCGGTCCGAGAGCTAGAGGGCCCGTGCTCTTGCACCGCACCACCTGGGGCTTGGTCCTCAGCCGCGCGTGACCCGTTCCAGCAGCTCCAGCAGCGGCACGTACGGCCTTCCGGTGGCTCGCGACATGCCGATCTCGCAGGTCCGGTTGACCGAGGCGTAGGCGTCGAACGTGCGGGAGGTGATCTGTGCCGCCTGCACCCGGGTGGCGGATGCGGTCAGCTCGGGGTGCAGCATGCCGCGGTCCCCGGCGAACCCGCAGCACCCCCACTCGTCGGGCACCACGACCTCGTGGGCG
>JAJAYJ010000146.1 GCA_026786275.1 Nocardioides sp.
ACACGGTTCGGTTCGTGTACCAGCGGGGGGGCGTGGAAACTCATTGGCCTGCCGTGCTGGGCCGCACGTTACCAACCGGACCGCGCCGGGGATGTTCGTCACCGTCGGGGGGTCGCCCGGTCGGGGTCGCCCGATCGGCCGCCCTCCCCTCCCCGCGACCCGGATGACCGTTCGTCGCGCCAGGACGACCTTTCGGCGCACGCCGACGAACCCGGACGGCCTCGGAGAGCGTGGGCCCGGGTGCGGGACGAGGCTGTGCGCCATGACGACGACGACGACGTCGGGGCTGCTGTCCCGCGAGCGCTCCGTGGCGAAGCCGGGGTTCAACCGCTGGGTGATCCCCCCGGCGGCGCTGGCCGTGCACCTCTGCATCGGCCAGGCCTACGCCACCAGCGTGTACAAGACCGCTCTGGTCGAGCACTTCGGTGCGAGCCTCACCGAGATCGGGATCATCTTCTCGATCGCGATCGTGATGCTGGGCCTGTCGGCCGCGGTGATGGGCACCTGGGTCGACCGCAACGGCCCCCGGGCGGCCATGTTCACGGCTGCCTGCTTCTGGGCCACCGGCTTCATGGTCGGCGCGGTGGGCATCTGGACCAGCCAGCTGTGGCTGGTGTACCTCGGGTACGGCTTCATCGGTGGCATCGGCCTGGGCATCGGCTACATCTCTCCGGTCTCCACGCTGATCAAGTGGTTCCCGGACCGTCCGGGTCTGGCCACCGGCATGGCGATCATGGGTTTCGGCGGCGGCGCGCTGATCGCGAGCCCCGTCTCCACCGCCCTGCTGCAGCGCTACGACACCGGGTTCGACCCGTCCGAGACCGGTTCCGTGGCGTCCGGGCCCGCGGTGGCGATGCTGTTCGTCACCCTGGGCGTGGTCTACCTGGCGTACATGATGTTCGGCGCGTTCACGGTGCGGGTGCCGGCCGAGGGCTGGAAGCCGGACGGCTTCGACCCCTCGACCATCGCGCAGAAGAAGCTCGTCACCACCGCGAACGTCTCGGCAGGGAACGCGATCAAGACGCCGCAGTTCTGGCTGCTGTGGGTCGTGCTGTTCTGCAACGTGACCGCCGGCATCGGCATCCTCGAGCAGGCGTCGCCGATGATCCAGGACTTCTTCCGCGAGGGCTCCACCTCGGCCGTCTCCGCCGCTGTCGCAGGTGGTTTCGTCGGCATCCTCTCGATGGCGAACATGGCGGGCCGGTTCGTCTGGTCCTCCACCTCGGACGTCATCGGCCGCAAGCCGATCTACATGGTCTACCTCGGGGTCGGCATGGTCGCCTACCTGGCCCTGGCCCTGATCGGCTCCACCGCCACGGCCCTGTTCGTGCTGCTCGCCGTGGTGATCCTGTCGTTCTACGGCGGCGGGTTCGCCACCATCCCGGCCTACCTGCGCGACCTGTTCGGCACCTTCCAGGTCGGCGCGATCCACGGCCGCCTGCTGACCGCGTGGTCGGCGGCCGGTATCGCCGGACCGCTGATCGTCAACTCGTTCCTGGACGCCCAGGGCACCCCGGGCGAGCTCACCGCCTCGGCCTACCAGCCCGCGCTGCTGACCATGGTCGGCCTGCTGGCCGTCGGCTTCGTGGCGAACCTGCTCGTGCGTCCGGTGGCCTCGCGGTTCCACGAGCCGGAGGGCGCGAGCGCCGCGGCCGGTGGTCCGACGACGAAGGAGGTGTCCCGATGAGCGAGCGGAGCGAGCGAACCAACCAGCAGAGCGGGTCGCGCAGCGGTGAGGGACGAGTCGTCAGCGCACGTCTTGCCGTGGCGTGGGCCCTGGTGGGGGTCCCGCTGGCGTACGGCGTCTACCAGACGCTGGTGAAGGCCTCGTCCCTGTTCGGCGGCTGAGCCCGACCGGCACGACTGCACCGACGACCGAGCCCGGAGGCCATCGGCCTCCGGGCTCTCGTGCGCCGTCGTCGTGACGGGTGCCGGACCTCAGCTCATGTGCGTCGGCTGCGGGTGGCTCTTGTGGACCTCGTCCGAACCGGTGGCGTCGCCCTGACCCGGGTGCGAGTGCTCGCCGGCCGCAGCCGGAGCGATCAGCCGGACGATCACCGACTTCGAGGTCGGCGTGTTGCTGTGGTCGGCGGTGGAGTCCAGCGGGATCAGCGGGTTGGTCTCCGGGTAGTACGCCGCCGCACAGCCGCGAGGCGTCGAGTACGGCACCACGCGGAAGTCGCGGACGGTGCGCTCCGAACCGTCCTCCCACTCGCTGACGATGTCGACCATCGAGCCGTCCTGCAGCCCGAGGTCGCGCACGTCCTCCGGGTGGACGAACACGACCCGTCGGCCCTGGTGGATGCCGCGGTAGCGGTCGTCCAGGCCGTAGATCGTGGTGTTGAACTGGTCGTGGCTGCGCAGGGTCTGCAGCAGCAGCCGTCCCTCGGGGATCTGCAGCACCTCGACGGGGGTCACCGAGAACACCGCCTTGTCGACCGCCGTGGGGAAGGTCCGGGTGTCGCGCGGCGGGTGCGGGAGGACGAAACCCCCTGGCCGCTGGATCTTCTCGTCGTAGGCCTCGCACCCGTTCACCACGGTCGCGATCCGGCGTCGGACCGCGCTGTAGTCGGTGCGAAAGGCCGCCCACTCGATGCCGTACCGGTCGCCGAGCGTCGCCTCGGCGATCCGGCAGACGATGTCGACCTCGGACCGCAGGTTCGTGGAGGCCGGCGCGCGCCGGCCCCCCGCGGCGGGCCCCGCCGCCCGCGCGTCCTCGGCGGGGGCCGGCTGGGCGG
>JAJAYJ010000147.1 GCA_026786275.1 Nocardioides sp.
GCCCGCGGGCCGCTCAGGGGCCGGCGCCGCCTGGCCGCGCCCCGGCGTACGGCGGGAGGAGGCGCGGCGGACCTCGGTCTGCACGTCGACCGGGTCCATGCCGGTCAGGGAGGCGAGCTCGCGGGCGTACGAGCTCTCGACCACCGAGGCGTCCCGGCTGCTGGTGACCAGGGCGGCCGCCTCGCGGACGGCCCCGACCCGGCCGTCGGCCCGGTCCAGGTCGTACTTGGAGACGACGTTGGTGAGCACGAAGCGGTACAGCGGCACCCGGCGGGCCACCAGCTCACGCACGGCGGCGTCGCCCTCCTTGATCCGCAGGTCGCAGGGGTCGAGGCCGTGGGGCTCGACGGCGACATAGGTCTGGGAGACGAAGTTCTGGTCGCCCTTGAAGGTCTTGAGCGCGGCCGCCTGGCCGGGGGCGTCGCCGTCGAAGGCGAAGATGACCTCGCCGCGGAACTCGTCGTGGTCGGCCATGAACCGGCGCAGCACCCGTCCGTGGTCGTCGCCGAAGGCGGTGCCGCAGGTGGCGACCGCGGTGCCGACGCCGGCCAGGTGACAGGCCATCACGTCGGTGTAGCCCTCGACGACCACGGCCTGGGAGCTCCGCGACATCTCCCTGCGGGCCAGGTCGATACCGTAGAGCACCTGGCTCTTCTTGTAGATCGGCGTCTCGGAGGTGTTGAGGTACTTGGCGTCACTGCGGTCGTCGTCGAAGATCCGCCGGGCCCCGAAGCCGATGGTGTCGCCGTTGGCCTCTCGGATCGGCCAGAGCAACCGGCCCCGGAAGCGGTCGTAGGGCGAGCGGCCGACCGCGACGAGCCCGCCGACGACCACCTCGTCCTGGCTGAACCCCCGGGCCCGCAGGTGCCGGAAGAGCGCCTCCCCGTCACGCGGGGCGAAGCCGAGACCGAAGGTCTCCGCCGCGGTCTGGTCGAAGCCCCGGTCGATCAGGAACTGCCGCGCCACCTGGGCGTCGGGGGTCAGCAGCTGCTCGGCGTAGAACTCCTGCGCCACCTTGTGCGCCTCGATCAGCTTGCCGCGCTGCGGCCCCCGCGGCCGATCCTCGCGGACGTCGCTGTCGTCGTACTGCAGCTGGACGCCGAACGTGTCGGCCAGCCGCTCGACCGTCTCGGCGAAGGTGAGGCCGTCCACCTCCATCACGAAGTTGATGACGTCACCGCCCTGCTGGCAGCCGAAGCAGTGGTAGAAACCACGGCTCGGGTTGACGTTGAAGGACGGTGACTTCTCGTCGTGGAAGGGGCACAGGCCCTTCTGCGAGCCGCCGCCGGCGTTGCGCAGCGTGACGTAGGAGGAGACGACCTCGTCGATGCGCGCCTTCTCGCGCACCTCCGCGATGCTCTGCTCCTTGATCCGCCCGGCCACGTCCGGAGTCTATGTCTGACTCAGTAGTCGCCGACCATGACGTTGCACAGGTCCTCGCCGGCGGCGAAGCGCTGCAGCTGCTCGCGGACCAGGCGGTGGGCCCGGGGCCACATCGCGCTGCTCGCGCCACCCACGTGCGGGGTCACCAGCAGCCCGGGGGCGTCGTACAGGGGGCTGTCGTCGGGCAACGGCTCCACGTCGGCCACGTCGATCGCGGCGGTGACCCGTCCCGAGTGCAGGGCGGCAAGCAGGTCGTCGGTCACGATGACCGCCCCGCGAGCGACGTTGACCAGCAGGGCGCCGTGCTTCATCCGGTCCAGGAACGCCGCGTCGACCAGACCGTGGGTGGCGTCGGTGAGCGGCACGACCAGGATCACGACGTCGGCCTCGGGAAGCAGGTCGGGCAGGTCCCCGATGGCGTGCACCCCGTCGCGGGCCGAACGGGCCACCCGCACCACGTGGCACTCGAAGGGCAGCAGCCGGGCCTCGACGGCCTCACCGATGGCGCCGTACCCGACGAGCAGCACGGTGCGGTCGGCCAGCGACGGCCGCCACGCCGAGCGCCAGCGTCGCTGGTCCTGGTCGCGGGTGAACCCGGGGATGCCGCGCAGGCAGGCCAGGGTCAGGGTCAGCGCCAGCTCGGCGGTCGAGGTGTCGTGCACCCCGCGGCCGTTGCAGAGCGTGACGCCCTCGGGCACCCGGTCCCGGATCGCGTCCACCCCGGCGGTCAGGGTCTGCACCACCCGCAGGCCGTGCATCTGCGCGATCACCTCACCGCCCACGGTGCCCAGCGCGTACGGCGGCACGTAGAAGGCGACCTCGCCCACCGTGTCGGGCACGTGCCGGGTCGGGTCGACCCGTTCGTAGCGCAGGCCGGTAGGGGGCTCGCCCAGGTCAGCGGGGTCGAAGGGCAGCCAGACGAGGGGGTCGCTCACGCGCACGACTCTAGGCGGGCGAGCGGCGCGGCCCACCCACCAGGCGCGCGTGCCAGGCCAGGGCGCTGGCGTCGGTGAGCGAGGCGACCTGGTCGACCACGACCCGCAGCCGGGCGGCGTCGTCGAGCGCAGCGGCGTGGTCGTCGGCGAACGGGCCCTCCAGCAGGTCGGGCCGCTCGACGAGGTGGGTGACCAGGTCGGTGACCAGCTCGCGCTGGCGCTCCAGCAGGGAGACCCGGTCGACGGCCTGCATGACGTAGTGAGCGGCGATCCCCTTGAGCACGGCCATCTCGACGCGGGTCTGCTCGGGGATCACCAGGTCGGCTCGGTAGCGCACGAACGGGCCCGAGGACGCCGCGAAGGTGGCCGCCTGCACCGCGCCGCAGAAGCGACCGATCAGGTCGCTGGTGAGGTTCTTCAGCGCCGCCGAGCCGCGTCGGCTGGCGTCGTACGGCGTCCGCGGCCAGCTGCCCTGGCGGGCCAGCTCGTCGAGGGTGGCGTCGAGCAGGTCGTCCCCTGACTCGGGCAGGTACCAGCTCCGCACCGTCGACCAGACCGCCTGCCGGTCGAGCCGGGTCAGCTCGATCCGAGCGCCGACCACCCCGTCCTCGACGTCGTGCACGGAGTAGGCCACGTCGTCGGCCAGATCCATGATCTGGGCCTCGACGCAGCGGTGGGCACCGGGTGAGGGCTCGCGCAGCCAGTCGAAGACGCGGCGGTCGTCGTCGTAGACCCCGAACTTCACCCCCACCTGGACCGGCCCGGCGGCGTGCCGCCCGGGGGGGGCCCGCGCGACCGCGGGGGGCCAGGGGTACTTCGTGCAGGCGTCGAGCGTGGCCCGGGTCAGGTTGAGACCCACCGAGCGGTCCCGGTCGTCGAAGGTCTTGGCCTCCAGCCGGGTCAGCAGGCGCAGGGTCTGGGCGTTGCCCTCGAAGCCGCCGCAGGCGGCGCTGACGTCGGCCAGGGCCCGCTCGCCGTTGTGGCCGAACGGCGGGTGCCCGAGGTCGTGGGCCAGGGCCGCGGTCTCCGCGATGTCGGGCAGGCTGCGCAGCGCGCGCGACAGGTCACGAGCCACCTGGGCGACCTCGAGGCTGTGGGTGAGCCGGTTGCGCACGAAGTCGTCGCTCTGCGGCCCGTGCACCTGCGTCTTGGCGGCCAGGCGTCGGAACGCCGCGGCGTGCACGAGCCGGGCCCGGTCCCGCTCGAAGGCGGTGCGCTCGGGGGCGTCGACCCGCTTGGGTGGCTCGGCGACGATCCGGGCGCGGTCGACGTCGTCGTACAGCTCGGCGCTGTCGTGGCTGGCGTGCATCGACCCGAAGCCTATGCGGCCCCGGGGACGAGGGCCGGGTGCCGCCGACGTGGTGATGGCCATGATCGGCCGCGCCCAGGCAGTGAGCGGGGAGAAACCCTCGAGCCGGCACCGCGTCGACGGGGCATCACGAGGTCAGCCCAGGTCCCGCGGCTCCTGCTTCCGACCGACGGTGACGGCGGGCAGCTGCGCCTCTCGCCAGCGGTCGATGCCGTCGAGGACCAGGTCGAGACCGGCGTCGAACTCGGCGACGAAGTCGTAGCTGGCGTCCGCCATCACGGCACCCATGACGGCCACCAGGCTGGGATACTGCTGCATCGCGGCGACGAACTCGTCGGTGACCACCTCGCCGGGCTCGGTGCTGGGCATGGTCACCTGCTGCACCGCGAAGCCGTAGGCATAGCTGTCGAGCACCACGAACGCGCGTGACGCCAGTCGTGGCGAGCACCCGGCCGAGATCAGCGTCGCGAGGACGGCCTCGGCATGGACGAACGTGAAAGGCCGGTCCGGTCCGGTCCGGGTCTCGATCAACGCGATCGACCACGGGTGGCGCACCAGGACCTCACGCACCGAGTGTGCGCGGCGGCGCAGCTCAGCACGCCAGTCCGGCCGCTGCGGATCGGGCGTCTCGACCTCGGCGTACATCCGCTCCACCAAAGCATCGAGCAACGCGTCCTTGTGGGCGACGTGGCGATACAACGACATCGGCTTGACGCCCAGGCGCGCCGCGACCGCGCGGATGGTGAGCGCGTCGAGCCCGTCGGCGTCGGCGAGCTCGAACGCAGCCTCCACCACGCGAGCGCGCGACAGGAAGTTGCGAGGAGCACGGCCAGGAAGGCTGCAGCCAATCATGTTCCTAGGGTACTCTCAGCGTACTTAGTACTCTATGGAGGAGCCTCATGGGCACGTCGTTCGCCCCCACCCCTGCCACCGCCCAGGCCCACGCGCCGCTGGACCGCCGGATCGTCCTGAGCGGGCTGTGGGTCTCGATGCTGTTCGTGTTCGCCTACGTCGACATCTTCGGCTTCTGGCGCGCCGACGTGGTCAATGGCGCCCTGACGGGCTCGGTGCCCGGCGCGGGCTTCGAGATCGGCCAGACCTTCTTGGCCCTGACGACGGTGTACATCCTGGTCCCGAGCCTGATGGTTGCCGGGTCCCTGTTGCTTCCGTACCGGTTCAACCGACTCGCGAACCTCGCGCTGGCCGGGATCTACGCCCTCACCATCGTGGGAGCAATGATCGGCGAGACCTGGGCGTACTACCTGATCGGGAGTGGCGTGGAGCTGGTGCTGCTCGCAGCGATCGTCCGCGTCGCCCTCCGCTGGCGGTAACCAGGCTGGGCCTGCACCGCCGGCCTGAATGACGATGGCGGTGGCCTACGGAGAGCCGAGACGCAATGCCACGCCCCTGATCCCATCCTGAGAGTCCAGGAAGAGCGTCACACCCCACCACTCGAGGCACGCTGAGGTGACGTCATCAGGTGCGGTGAGGCTGAGCGCTCGCAGTCCGTCCAGTTCGGGTGGAGCCTTGCCGTTGGCGCCGGGACATGTTCCGGAGACGCCGTCGCGGAGCTCGTAGGAGCCGCCGCTGGCGGCCAGCGTGTCGAGCGCCGAGAACGGGCCCGACCGCTCGGCGTAGCCGGTGTCCAGCTCCCACGCCACGAGGTCGCCCCACTCGTCGTCGCCCAGGCTGGTCGACGTCAGTCCGTCCTCGATTCCGACCCAGACGTCTCCGCTGGTGAAGGGGGCACCCAGCGACGGGTTGGCCGCGAGGCGGTAGAACTCGCGGGCCACGGCGGCATCCGCCTCGGCCACAGGGCCGACGTGCTGGTGCAGCGGTTCGCAGGGGCCGCGGAACCGATCGAGGTCCAAGGCGGCGGTGCGGAGGTGCACGGTCGGGCCTCAGCGCCGTCCCCGCCGCGGGTCGCTGCCTGACGACGGTCTGCGGCCGTGCCCCGCAGCGCACCACGACGGGTCGGCCCCAGGTGGACCGCAGGCCCCATTCGCCGAGACGCTGCCCTGCTGTCGCCGACGGCATGCCCCGAAGGCAGGCATCAGCCGTGCCGGCGTGGGCGAACCCATCGTGGACTCGCTCGGAGTGGCTGGTCGCGAGTCCTGCGTCTGTTGAGAAGAAGCCAGGCCCTCCGACTCGTCGGCTGAGGAGCAGCTGGCGAGGAGCGTGATGAGGCTGCCCAGCACCAGAAGCTGACGCTTCACGTGACCCCCTGGGTCGTCCTCCGAGTATGCCCGCCCGTGGGCCCGCTCTTGCTGCGCCTCGGGGCGTCGGTGGTGCCGTTGCTGCCGGCGTACGGGGGCCACTCGGTGGCGGCGTGGAGGCCGATGAGGCCGTCGCTCGCCCGTTCCCCGACCGACGAGGCGGCGATGACGCCAGCGAGCTTGCCATCGACGGGCTGCTCGGTCGGGCGCAGCACCGACACGTCGCCCGGGCGAAGCGGGACCGCCGAGCCCGGCGGGCCGCGCCCGGTCACGCTCGCATCAGCTCACGTACGAACCGTGCGCTCGATGCAACCTCCGGCGTTGTCAGTAGGCCGCGACGTGCACGTGGTCGAAGTGGTTGGCCGTGACGGAGCCGCGGCTGGGCATGTAGCGCCATCCCTCGCCGGCCCGCTCCTGGGTGAAGATCTGCTGGCGCCAGATGACGTTGTAGAGGTCGAGCTCAGCGGCGTTGGCGCGCAGGAAGTTGGCGATCGCGGTGCCGAGGGCGGCGTCGCTGGTCATGATGTCGACGGCCTTGCCCGAGGCGTGCTCGCCACGGTTGGCGTACCCGCCGTAGGTGGTGATCTGCGGGAACGCGTTGCAGACCGAGCGGTAGACGTAGACCGCGGCGTCGGTCAGACCGCTCTCGACCCCACCGTCGGGGCAGGGCGCCATCGACAGCCCGGCGCCAGCCCCCGTCTCGACCGGCTTCTCGCTCGAGAGGTAGCCCATGGTCACCCAGCGCGGCTTGCCACCCACCACGATCTCGGTGCGACCCCAGAGCTCACGGCCGGTGACGAGGACCTGCTGGGACGACTCGACCTCGCCGTCCTCCTCGGCGTTCTCACCCGGGCGGTTCCATAGGTTCAGCACCTCGGTGGTCCACAGCTCGGTGTCGGCCCGACGGATCGCCCTGCGGGTCTCCACCTCGGACATCAGGTTGGGCTCCTTGGCCGGCAGCATCAACGGAGCCAGGTCACGGGCCGTGGAGCGGGAGACGACCTCGGGGCGTTCGGGCGCCGGTGCTGGAACCGGAGCCGGGGTCTCGGGGGCGCTGATCGCGGCGGCTGGCCGGGCGGTCGGCTCCGCGTCGTCCGGGGCCTGGAGCGTCACGCCGAGGGCGAGCGCGCCGGCGGTCACGAGGAGGGCGATCGGCGCGGCCACGAGGGCGGGCCGGATAGTACGGCGGGCATGGGGGTCCCGCGTGTGGCGAAGGTCTGCCACCGCGCTGATCCTTTGCAGTTGCTGACAGGACGACGAGCCACCCCGAAGCAACTCGCGCGGCCCATCCAAGCACAGTCGTCAAAGGCTCAACGAATCCCCCCTCAGGATCTCGCTGTGCCGTCGATCACCCGCCGGTGGTCTCCGACACGTCCTCGGTGGCCGCCCAGCTGCTGCCGTCGGTGTCCTCGAGCCAGCCCTCGGGCAACGCCACCCGCGACCGCGGCGAGCCCTGGCGACCCCGGGGCGAGCCCAGCGCCGAGGCCGGGAACTCCTCGCTCGGGTCCAGCTCGGCGAGCAACGCGTCGAGGTCGGACAGCGTGCTGACCAGGCCCAGCGAGCGGCGTCGGTCACCCCCGGCCGCGAACCCCTTGAGGTACCACGACACATGCTTGCGGAACTCCCTGCAGCCGCGCTCCTGGCCCATGTGCTGGCACAACAGCTCAGCGTGTCGGCGCATCATCGCGGTGACCTCCCCCAGCCGCGGCAGGGTCGCGACCTGCTCACCGGCGAAGGCGGCGGCCAGGTCGCGGAAGAGCCACGGGCGACCCAGGCAGCCCCGGCCCACGACGACCCCGGCGGCGCCGGTCTGCGCCACCATCGCCAGGGCGTCGGAGGCCTCCCAGATGTCGCCGTTGCCTAGCACCGGGATCGTGACGTGCTGCACCAGGGCGCCGATCGCGTCCCAGTCGGCCCGCCCGGCGTACGCCTGCGCGACGGTGCGGCCGTGCAGCGCGATCGCGGCACAACCGCTCTCCTGCGCGATCCGACCGGCGTCCAGGTAGGTCAGGTGGTCGTCGTCGATGCCCTTGCGGGTCTTCATCGTCACCGGCACGCCGTACGGCGCCGCAGCGGCCACCGCGGCCTGCAGGATCGCGCCCAGCAGGTTCCGCTTCCAGGGCAGCGCCCCGCCGCCACCCTTACGGGTCACCTTGGGCACGGGGCAGCCGAAGTTGAGGTCGACGTGGGCGACGCCGTACTCGGCGCAGAGGATCTCGACGGCCCGCGCGACGTAGGTTGGGTCGGTGCCGTAGAGCTGGACCGACCGGGTCGTCTCGAGCTCGTCGAAGACCAGCAGAGTCATGGTGACCCGGTCCCGCTCGACGATACCGCGCGAGGTGATCATCTCGCTGACGTATAGGCCGGCACCCTGCTCGGCGCAGAGCCTGCGGTACGCCGCGTTGGTGATGCCGGCCATCGGGGCCAGCACCACCGGGGTGTCGACGTGCAGCGGTCCGAGGTCGAGGCCCCGGGGCAGCACGGACGCGGTCACCGACCCAGTGTGAGGCCCGGGCCGGGCCGGTCCCAAACCGTCGCCGGTCAGGCGGACGGGCTGGCCGCCGGGTCCGTGGGCTCCCGGGCGCCGCCACCGCGCGCGGTCTTCGGGGCGAGCACCTCCCCGGTCCAGGTGATCGCGTCGAACTCCTGGGTGGGCCGGAAGCTGACCGCGGCGAGCTGGCCGGGGTCGGGCACGAAGAAGACCAGGCACGCCTGCACCCTCGCGCCGGTCGGGAACGCCTTCGGGAACTGCCCGTTGCGGCACGGCTTGAACTCGCTCGCGAACGAGGTCGCCTCGATCAGGGTCGCGGTGGCGTCGACGGCGTACAACGGGATCGGCCGGGCACCCAGGTCGCTCTCGCCCCGGTTGGTGATCGTGGCGCGCACGAAGAACGGCGTCGCGGTCTCGGTCTCCGGTGGGATCTTCCACCCCACGAACGACTCGGCCAGCGACGTCTTCTCGAGCCGGTCCACGCTCACGTCGAGCACCCCCGTGACGTCCTGACGCGGCTGCCAGGCCACCGTGGCGGGCTGACCCACCGCCAGCTCGGCACCCTGATCGGTCAACGTCACCCCGGCGGGCACCGGCAGGTAGCTCGACGGGCTCGGCGCGACCGACGGGCTGGACTCCTCGCTGACCGAGGCGTCGACCGGAGGGCTCGTACCGCGGCTCGTCGGGTCCGCCGGACTCGCCGCGCTCTCGGCCGCCGGCTCGTTGTCGCCACCGCCGCAACCGGTGATCGCGAGACCCAGGACGACCGTGAGGACGGCAGCGGAGCCACGGGTGCGCAGACCGGTCAGTGTGGTGCCCACGAGCCTCAGCAACCCACGAGACGCTCGGCGAAGTAGGCCGTGATCCGGTCCAGCGAGACCCGCTCCTGCTGCATGGTGTCGCGCGAGCGCACCGTGACCGCGAGGTCGTCGAGGGTCTCGAAGTCGACCGTCACGCAGTACGGCGTCCCGATCTCGTCCTGGCGGCGGTAGCGGCGCCCGATCGCGCCGGAGTCGTCGAAGTCGACGTTCCAGGCGCGGCGCAACTCGGTGGCGAGGTCCTTGGCCTTGGGTGTCAGGTCGGAGTTGCGGCTCAGCGGCAGCACCGCGACCTTGACCGGCGCCAGGCGCGGGTCGAGACGCAGCACGGTGCGCTTGTCGACGCCGCCCTTGGTGTTGGGGGCCTCGTCCTCGGAGTAGGCGTCGACCAGGAAGGTCATCAGGCTGCGCGAGAGGCCGGCCGCCGGCTCGATGACGTACGGCGTGTAGCGCTCACCGGCCGCCTGGTCGAGGTAGCTGAGGTCGGTGCCCGAGTGCTTCGAGTGGGTGTTCAGGTCGAAGTCGGTGCGGTTGGCGATGCCCTCGAGCTCGCCCCACTCGGAGCCGGCGAACCGGAAGCGGTACTCGATGTCGACGGTGCGCTTGGCGTAGTGGCTGAGTTTCTCCGGCGCGTGCTCGAAGTGACGCAGGTTGTCGGGGTCGATGCCGAGGTCGACGTACCACGTCGTGCGCTCGTCGATCCAGTACTGGTGCCACTCCTCGTCCTCACCGGGCTTGACGAAGAACTCCATCTCCATCTGCTCGAACTCGCGGGTCCGGAAGATGAAGTTGCCGGGCGTGATCTCGTTGCGGAAGCTCTTGCCGATCTGGGCGATGCCGAAGGGCGGCTTCATCCGCGAGCTGGTCACGACGTTGGCGAAGTTGAGGAAGATGCCCTGCGCGGTCTCGGGGCGCAGGTAGTGCAGGCCGGACTCGTCCTCGATCACGCCGAGGTAGGTCTTGAGCAGGCCGGAGAACTGGCGGGGCTCGGTCCAGGCCCCGCGGGTGCCGCAGTTGGGGCAGGCCAGCGTGGCGAGGTCGACCGCGTCGGGGTCCTCGCTCTGCCCGCTCTTCTTGGCCTGCTTCTCGGCGTGCTCCTCCTGCAGGTGGTCGGCCCGGTAGCGCTTGTGGCACGACTGGCACTCGGTGAGTGGGTCGGAGAACGTGTCGACGTGACCGCTCGCCTCCCAGGTCTGGCGGGGCAGGATGACGCTGGAGTCGAGGCCGACCATGTCGTCACGCATCTGCACCATGGACTTCCACCACTGGCGCTTGATGTTGTCCTTGAGCTCCACACCGAGCGGGCCGTAGTCCCACGCCGAGCGGGTGCCGCCGTAGATCTCCCCGCACGGGTAGACGAAACCCCGGCGCTTGGCGAGGGACACGACATGGTCGACGGTGGTGGGGGGCGGCTTGGCCACGAGGGGGCTCCTGAGCTGGTCGGCCGGCTCATAGCCGCCGGTCGTGAGCGGTCACCCTAGCGAGCGGCTCGACTCCACATTGAGCACGGTCCCCGGCTCCACGACCTCGTAGGCGCTGGGCTCGTCGAGGGCGCGGCCCAGCAGCGGCACGGCGTGCAGCTTGACGTCGTAGGACGACAGCGCCCGGCGATACGCCCCCACGTGCTCCCAGGTGGTGGTCAGCACCCACAGGGTCGGGTCGTCGAGGTTGCGCCCGATGGTGCCGCTCAGGTGGCCCGGTCGCTGCGCGAGTGCCTCCAGCGCGCCTTGTACGTCGGCCCGGAACTGCTCGGACTCCTCCGCGCCTACACGGAACCTGCTGACGACGATCACGCCCCGACCCTAGAGGAGGTCCCCGCGGGCCCGTGGCCCTCGACAGGCTTGAGTTGACAATCGTTCTCAACCGCCTGAGAATCATTCTCATGAAGCGACTGACCCGCCGACTAACCCGCCGACTGCCGGTCCTGGTCGCCCTGCTGCTCTTCGGCAGCGGCTGTGCCGCGTTCTCCGACGACACCGCGAGCGACCCCGCCGGCGATGACGAGCTGTCGGTGACCGCGGCGTTCTATCCGCTGCAGTACGTCGCCCAACGCGTCACCGGCGACCTCGCCGAGGTCGCCAACCTGACCCAGCCCGGCGGCGAGCCGCACGACCTGACGCTCTCGGTCGCCGAGACCGCCGAGCTCGCGGGCTCCGACCTGGTGGTCTATGAGGCCGACTTCCAGCCGGCAGTCGACGCGGCCGTCGAGCAGAACGCCGGCGGCGACGTGCTGGACGTCTCCGGCGCCGTCGACCTGATGCCCGTGAGCGAGGACGCCGAGGCACAGGACACCGAGGAGGGTGGGCTCGACCCACACTTCTGGCAGGACCCGTCTCGGATGGCGGCCCTGGGCGACGCGGTCGCCGACCGGCTCAGCGACCTCGACCCCGACCACGCCGAGACCTACGCTGCCAACGCCGCCACCCTGCGCGGCGACCTGGAGGCCCTCGACACGGAGTTCACCGACACCCTGGCCACCTGCGCACGCACCACCATCGTGGTCTCGCACGACGCGTTCGGCTACCTCGGCCGCTACGGCCTCGAGATCGAGCCGATCGCGGGTCTCTCCCCCGACGCGGAGCCGACCCCGGCCGACCTCGGGCGCCTGCAGCAGGTCATCGACGACGACGGCATCACCACCGTGTTCTCCGAGCGCCTGGTCTCCCCCGCGCTCAGCGAGTCCCTGGCACAGGACAAGGGCATCACCACCGCGATCCTCGATCCCATCGAGGGCCTGAGTGACGAGACGGCGGACCAGGACTACCTTTCCCTGATGCGCGCGAACCTCGCCGCGCTGGAGGAGGCCAACGGGTGCGCGTGATCGAGCTCCAGGGCGGTGCGGTCGCGATCGGCGGCCGGCCCGTCCTGCGCGGCATCGACCTGGTCGTCGACGACGGTGACTTCATCGCCCTGATGGGGGCCAACGGCTCCGGCAAGTCGACCCTGGTGCGGGCGCTGACCGGGCTGCGCCCGCTGGCGGCGGGTCGGTTGGAGCTCTTCGGCACACCCTTCGCCGACTTCTCCGACTGGCGCCGGGTGGGCTTCGTACCCCAGCGCACCGGTGCCACCTCCGGGGTGCCGGCCTCGGTGTGGGAGGTCGTGGCCGCGGGCCGGCTGACCCACCGCCGGTTGCTGCGACCCCTGGGCCGGGCCGACCGCGCCGCGATCACCGAGGCCCTCGAGGTCGTCGGCCTCGCCGAGCGCGCTCGCGACGGCGTCTCGCAGCTCTCCGGTGGCCAGCAGCAGCGGGTGCTGATCGCCCGCGCGCTGGCCGGGCAGCCCGAGCTCTTCTTCCTCGACGAGCCCACCGCGGGCGTCGACCTGCCCAACCAGCACGCCCTCGCCGACGCGCTCGGCCAGCTCAAGCAGCGTGGCGCGACCGTGGTCCTGGTCGCCCACGAGCTCGGTCCGCTGGCCCCGCTGGTCGATCGTGCCGTGGTGATGCGCGACGGCCGCAAGGCCTGGGACGGCGCTCCGCTGGCCGACCATGAGGTGCATCAGCCGTGGCTCGACGAGACCCACTCCCACCACCACGCCTCCCACCTCGACCTGACCCGTCACGACCACGTACCCCACGTGGCCGTGCCCCTGGGGACCCGACCGGACGGAGACGAGCGGTGAGCACTGTCGACCTCTTCTCGCTGCCCTTCATGCAGCGGGCCATGATCGCCGCCGTCTTCGTCGGCCTCGCCGCCCCCGTGGTCGGCACCTACCTCGTGCAGCGTCGCCTGGCGCTGATGGGCGACGGGCTCGGCCACGTCGCCGTCACCGGTGTCGCGCTCGGTCTGCTCACCGGCACCTCGCCCACCTGGACGGCGGTCGTGGTCGCGGTGCTGGGTGCGGTGCTCATCGAGGTGATCCGCGAGCGCGGGCACACCAACGGCGACGTGGCGCTGGCGCTGCTGTTCTACGGCGGCCTGGCCGGCGGGGTGCTGCTGACCGGCCTGGGTGGGCAGAGCGCCGCGCGTCTGCAGACGTTCCTCTTCGGCTCGATCACCACGATCTCGCTCACCGACGTGCTGGTCACGATCGCGCTGGCCGCCCTCGTGATCGGTCTGGGGGTCGGCCTGGCCCCCCAGCTCTTCGCGGTCGCCCAGGACCAGGAGTTCGCCAAGGTCGCGGGCCTCGACGTCCGCGCCTACAACCTGCTGGTCGCCGTGCTCGCCGCGGTCAGCGTCACCGTCGCGATGCGCACCGTCGGGCTGCTGCTGGTCTCGGCCCTGATGGTGGTGCCGGTGGCGACGTCGCAGCAGCTCACCCGGTCGTTCCGCACCACCCTGGTGGCCGCGATGGCGCTGGGCACGGTCGCCTCGCTGGGAGGCCTGGTCATCTCGGCGCTGGTGCCGGCGGGGGTCACGGTGTCCCCCGGCCCCACGATCGTGCTGCTCTCGCTGGCCGGGTTCGCCGTCACCTGGCCGATCGGCATCTGGCTGCGCCACCGACAGCGGCTGACCGCGCCGTTCCCCGCCGGGCCCCTGGAGCCGGTGGCGCACGGCGAGGCCCACGAGCACGATCACGGACCCACGTGCGGACACGTGGCGGTGCCGCACGACGACCACGTGGACTACGTGCATGACGGTCACCGGCACGCGGTGCACGGGGAGCACTATGACGAGCACTGACCCCGGCGCCCCCGGCAGCACCGTGCGGCCCACCCGGCAGCGGATCGCGGTCGCCGACGCGCTGGCCTCGGTCGACGACTTCCGCTCCGCCCAGGAGGTGCACGAGCTGCTAGCCGAGCGCAGCGAGACGGTCGGGCTGGCCACCGTCTACCGCGCCCTGACCCGGATGGTCGAGGCCGGCGAGGTCGACGTGCTGCGCACCGAGGACGGCGAGGCGATCTACCGTCGGTGCTCGCGCAGCCACCACCACCACCTGGTCTGCCGGACCTGCGGGCACACCGTCGAGGTCGAGGGTCCCACCGTGGAGCGGTGGACCGCCTCGGTCGCCGAGACGCACGGCTTCGCCGACGTCAGCCACAGCCTGGAGCTCTTCGGCGTGTGCCGGAGCTGTCGCGAGGCCTAGCCGGCGGGCTTGTTGGGCACGGCGCCGCCGTACCTGCGGTCCCGCCGGGCGTAGGTGTCGACCGCGGCCCACAGGTCACGCCGGTCGACGTCGGGCCACAGCACGTCGCTGTACACGAACTCGCTGTAGGCGGCCTGCCACAGCATGAAGTTGGACAGCCGCTGCTCCCCCGACGTGCGCCAGACCAGGTCGGCGTCGGAGAGCTCGGGCACGTAGAGGTGCTTCGCGAAGGTCTTCTCGTCGATCTTGTCGGGGTCCAGCCGGCCGGCCGCGACCTCACGCGCGATCGAGCGGGCCGTGTCGGCCAGCTCCGCCCGGCCGCCGTAGTTGACGCACATGGTCAGCGTGAAGACGTCGTTGTCCTTCGTCAGCTCCTCTGCGACCTGCAGCTCCCTGATGACCGACTTCCACAGCCGCGGTGCCCGGCCGGCCCATCGGACCCGGACGCCGAGGTCGTGCATCTCGTCGCGCCGACGCCGGATCACGTCGCGGTTGAAGCCCATCAGGAACTTCACCTCGTCCGGCGACCGGGACCAGTTCTCGGTCGAGAAGGCGTACGCCGAGACCGCTTTCACCCCGATCTCGATGGCACCCTCCACCACGTCGAAGAGCGAGCTCTCGCCCTCCTCGTGGCCCCGGGTCCGCGGCAGGCTGCGTTCCTTGGCCCAGCGGCCGTTGCCGTCCATCACCACCGCCACGTGCCGCGGCACCAGGTCCTTCGGGATCGCGGGCGGCGTGGCCCCCGAGGGGTGCGGGGTGGGTCTGCGCACTGTCCTCTTCACAACAGGTCAGCCTAGGCCTAGGCCCAGGAGACGACCCGCCGAGTCGATCAAGGAGGGGTGGGGGGTCAGCGCTCGATGTGGGCCATCGAGCGCAGACCGCGCTCGAGGTGCCAGGCGAGGTACGCCGAGACCAGGGTGCTGGCCTCGCGCAGGTGGCGGGGGTCGGCCGCCTCCACGACCGGCCAGTCCCCGGCCAGCAGCGCCCCCAGGACCAGGATGGACTCCCGGGCCGGGCTGGCCGAGCCGGGCACCCGGCAGGTGGTGCAGAGCATCCCGCCCATCGAGGGGTTGAACCAGCGGTGCGGGCCCTCGATGCCGCAGCGGGCGCAGGTGCCGAACGAGGGTGCGTAGCCGGCCACCGCCAGCGAGCGCAGCAGGTAGGAGTCCAGGACCTGCCCGGCGGCCCGCTCCCCCGAGACCATCGCCCGCAGCCCGCCGACGAGCAGCAGGAAGTGCTGGATCGCGGGCTCCTTCTCCTCCGGCACCAGCCGGTCGGCGGTCTCGAGCATCACGGTGCCCGAGGTGTAGCGGTCGTAATGCGCGCCCAGACCGGCCGAGAACGGCGTGATGGTCTCGGCCTGGGTGATGTTGTCGAGGTTGCGGCCCTCCGAGAACTGCAGGTCGACGTGGGTGAACGGCTCCAGGCGGGAGCCGAACTTCGACGTGGTCCGCCGTACGCCGCGCGCCACCGCACGGACCCGGCCGTGGTGGCGGGTCAGCAGGGTGACGATGCGGTCGGCCTCCCCCAGCTTGTGGGTGCGCAGCACGATCGCCTCGTCGCGGTAGAGGGGCACGTCCACCATTGTGTCGTGCCCACCCAGCCTCAGCTGTTACGCCGGCGCCGGCGCGGCACCTGCCAGCAGCCGAGCGCGAACTGGGCCGCCTCGCGGTTCAGCCGGTCGGGCGTCAGGCGCCACTCCAGGATGCTGCGGGCCCGCACGAAGGTGGCGTGGGACATCTCGCCGGCCAGCATCGCCGCGTCCGCGGCCGGGTGGATCGGGTCGGCGGGGTGACCCACGACCAGGGCCGGCGCGCTGATCCGGCGCCGCTGCCGCGACGAGGGCGCCATCCGGCCGAAGAAGAGGCCGTGCACCACGGCGGCCATCGCGTCGGCGCGCTGGTCCAGGGTGTCCAGCACGATGCCGGCCCAGAACGGCACCAGCCCGCGGGGCACCGGCCGGGTCAGCAACCTGGTCACCGTGATGCTGACCGGCAGGAAACGGGCCGCGAACAGCAGCGGGGCGAAGGCCAGGATGCCGGCCTCGACCGCGTTGTCGAGGACCGGCATCTCCAGGATCAGTCCCCGGACCCGGTCAGGGGCCAGCACCGCCACCTCCAGCGAGACGTTGGCGCCCAGCGACGTGCCGCCGACGATGGCCTGCTCGGCACCCAGGTGGTCCAGCAGCGCCACGACCTGCTCACCGAAGGCCGTCATCGAGTAGACCAGCGGGTCGGCCGGCCGGTCGGAGCGGCCGTGGCCGAGCAGGTCGAGGGTCACCACGTGCAGACCTTCAGCGGCCAGCGCCCGCGCCAGGGGCTGGTGCATCCGGCGCGGCATCAGCTGGCCGTGCACCAGGACGACCCAGGCCTCGCCCCCGCCGTACTCGGTGTACTCGAGCCGGTCGCGGCCCGACTCGCTGTCGAGGAAGAACTGACCGATGCGTTCGGAGACCAGCATGGGCAGGAACCTAGGGCATCAGCGGCGTGGTTTCGAGGCTCGCTGCGCTCGCACCTCAAGCAGCGAGTGCGGTGGTTGAGGGGCGAGGAGCCCCAGCGACGAGCCTCGAAACCCCCTGCGCACGCGCTGGCGTCGGTCAGCGGCAGCGGTTCACGGCGCTGATCACGGCCTTGAGGGAGGCGGTGACGATGTTGGCGTCCACGCCGATCCCCCAGTAAAGCTGGCCCTGGACCGAGCACTCGACGTACGCCGCGGCGAGGGCGTCGCCGCCCGCGGTGAGGGCGTGCTCGGCGTAGTCGAGGATCCGGACGTCCCAGTCCTGGGGCAGCTCGTTGATCGCGGCGCAGAAGGCCGAGAGCGGGCCGTTGCCCACGCCGTGCAAGGACTGCAGGGTGCCGTCGACGTAGACGTTGACGTCGAGCGCGTCCTTCTCCCCGGCGGCGGAGGAGGTGTGCACCGAGTCGAGCCGCAGGGGTGCCTCCCGGTCGAGGTACTCGGCGCGGAAGACCTGCCAGATGGCGTCGGGCGACATCTCGCCGCCCTCGGCGTCGGTGTGCTGCTGGATGACCCGGCTGAACTCGATCTGGGCCCGGCGGGGCAGGTCGAGCTTGTGCTCGGCCTTGAGGATGTAGGCCACGCCTCCCTTGCCGGACTGGCTGTTGACCCGGATCACGGCCTCGTAGCTGCGACCGACGTCCTTCGGGTCGATCGGCAGGTACGGCGCCTCCCAGGCGACCTGTCCCACGGGGAGGCCCTGCTCGGCGGCCTGCCGGTCGAGGTCCTCGAGGCCCTTCTTGATCGCGTCCTGGTGCGATCCGGAGAACGCCGTGTAGACGAGGTCACCGGCGTAGGGATGACGGGGGTGGACCGGCAGCTGGTTGGCGTACTCGACCGCCCGACGGATGTCGTCGATGTCGGAGAAGTCGATCATCGGGTCGACGCCCTGGCTGAAGAGGTTGAGCCCCAGCGTGACCAGGCAGACGTTGCCGGTGCGCTCACCGTTGCCGAACAGGCAGCCCTCGATTCGGTCGGCACCGGCGAGGTAGCCGAGCTCGGCCGCCGCGACCGCCGTGCCGCGGTCGTTGTGCGGGTGCAGCGAGAGCACGAGGGAGTCACGCCGCGGCAGGTGGCGGTGCATCCACTCGATGGAGTCGGCGTACACGTTGGGGGTGGCCATCTCGACCGTGGCCGGCAGGTTGATGATCAGCGGCCAGGCCGGCGTGGGGTCGATGACCTCGATGACCGCGGAGCAGATCTCGAGGGCGTAGTCGAGCTCGGTGCCGGTGTAGGACTCCGGGGAGTACTCGTAGGAGATGGCCGTGTCGGGCGTGTGGATGTCGGCGTACTTCATGCACAGCCGCGCGCCCTGCGTGGCGATGTCGGTGATGCCGTCCCGGTCGAGACCGAAGACGACCCGACGCTGCAGGGCCGAGGTGGAGTTGTAGAAGTGCACGATGGCGCTCTTCGCCCCGACCAGGGACTCGAACGTCCGGTCGATCAGGGTCTCGCGACACTGGGTCAGGACCTGGATGACGACGTCGTCGGGGATGTGGCCACCCTCGATCAGCTGGCGCACGAAGTCGTAGTCGGTCTGGCTGGCGCTCGGGAACCCGACCTCGATCTCCTTGTAGCCCATCCGGACCAGGACCTGGAACATCGCCAGCTTGCGCGCCGGCGTCATCGGGTCGATCAGCGCCTGGTTGCCGTCGCGCAGGTCGACCGCACACCACTGCGGCGCCTTCTCGATCGTCCTCGACGGCCACGACCGGTCGGGCAGGTCGACGGGCGGGAAGGCGGGGTAGCGCTGGTGGGGCATCCCGCTGGTCTGCTGGTGGGCCCACTCCGAACGGTGCTGTGTCATGACTTTCCTCGCTGGGTTGCTGTGCTGGCTCTCGCCCACGGGCGGCCGGCGCGCACCACTCACTCCGCAGCGAGGGGGCCGGCTCTGCCCGTCAGATCAGGGGAGCGACCTCGCTGCGGCAGCGAAGAAGCAGCTGGCGCATCACGATGGCCTCGACGATAGCGCAGTCGTCGCTAGGTTGAGATGCATGGCTCAGCTGCTGGTCGTGCACCACTCGCCCACCGCGTCCGTCCGGTCTCTGACCGCCGCCGCGGTGGCCGGAGCCGGGGATGAGGCGATCGAGGGGGTCGAGGTCGTGGTCCGCGAGGCCCTCGCCGCCACCGCCGAGGACGTGCTCGCCGCCGACGGCTACCTGCTCGGCTCGACGGCCAACTTCGGTTACATGTCGGGCGCGCTGAAGCACTTCTTCGACTCCGTGTTCCTGCAGGTCGGGGGCGCCCTGTCGGACGACGGCTCGGCGGGTACAGGGCCGGGTGGGCGCAAGCCGTTCGGTCTGTGGGTGCACGGCCGCTACGACACCGACGGCGCGGTCCGCTCGGTGCTCTCGATCACCGGCGCCCTGCCCTGGAAGCAGGCCGCGCCCGTGCTGGCGGTCCTCGGCGACGTGGGCACCGCCGAGACCGACGCGGCGTACGAGCTCGGCGGCACACTGGCCGCGCTGCTGAGCCCCTGACCGGGCGGGCCGCGAGCGGGCGGCCGAGCGGGGAACCGAGGGGAGCACCCGTGTCACCCCTTTACGGACGCCCGAGGGGGTGTCAGGGTCAGGCACCACCACCTCCACGAACGGACGCCCATGACTGCTCGAACCCTCCCCCACCTCCACCGTGCCGGCGTACGTCGCGGCCTCGCGGCCAGCGGGGCGCTGGTCCTCGCGGCGCTGTTCACCGCCAGTGGCACGACCACCGTGACCGCCACCGGAGCGACGCCGGCCGACTGCTCGCCCCCGGACTCGTCGGCCGCCCGGCTCGCCAAGGGCGCCACCGCGCAGGAGCCTGCCCTCTACCCTCCATCGGACGCCAACAAGTACGGCCTGATCAAGGACAGTGCCCGCCTGCGCGACGCCTCCGTCACCATCAAGACGGTCTTCCACGTGGTCAGCGATCACGACGTCGTGGGCGCCGAGAAGACCCGGACCACCACCATGATCGACGCCCAGATGAAGGTGCTCAACGCCGCGTTCTCGGGCACGACGGCACCAGACGCGTCGAACTCGCCGTTCCGGTTCACCCTCGCCGACACCACGTACACGAACAACGCGGCCTGGTCCACGCTCGCGCCGGGCAAGACCGAGCGCGAGATGAAGCAGGCACTGCACGTAGGTGACTCCACGACCCTCAACGTGTACACCGGCGACCTCGGGGGCGGCCTGCTCGGCTACGCCTACTTCCCGAAGGGATACAACAACGGCCGTGACTTCGTCGACGGCGTGGTCATCCTCGACGAGTCGATGCCCGGCGGCACAGCCGGGAAGTACAGCCAAGGCGACACCCTCACCCACGAGATGGGCCACTGGATGATGCTGGAACACACCTTCCGGGGCGCGTGCTCGGCCAGCGGCGACGGGGTGGCCGACACCCCGCGCGAGGCGGTGCCCCAGTTCGACTGCCCCGTCGGTGCGGACACCTGTGCAGCGCCGGGCAAGGACCCGATTCACAACTTCATGGACTACACGCAGGACTCCTGCATGAACATGTTCACGCCGGGCCAGGTCGAGCGGATGAGCGACGCCTGGGTCGCGTTCCGTGCCGGCGGCGCCGGCTGACCCCGTCCCTGCGCTCGAGCAGGACGAACAACGAGAGCCCCGGCCTCGCGGCCCCGGGGCGGCGGGGTGGCCCCCCCCGGCGTGGAA
>JAJAYJ010000148.1 GCA_026786275.1 Nocardioides sp.
GGCCGGCGTCGCCGGCACCACCCGCGGGGTCGCCGACGGCTCCCGAGCGCGACACCGCTCAGACGCTGGCCGGGCCCGAGGGCAGCGGCGCGGACCAGTGGCGCCAGATGGCCAGCAGCCGCCACACCAGGCAGACAGCGAAACCCAGCGCGGCGACCGGCACGTGCGGCAGGCCGGCCTCGTAGCCCAGCACCACCACGAGTCCACCGGCCAGCGCCGGTGTGGCGTAGAGCTCGCCGTGCAGCACCACCGGGATCCGTCCGGTGAGCACGTCGCGGATCATCCCGCCACCGATGCCGGTGACCACGCCGAGCAGGGCCGCCGGCAACGGGCCCAGGCCGTAGTCCACGGCCTTGAGCGACCCCGCGACGCAGAACAGCGCCAGCCCGAAGGCGTCCAGCACCGTGATCGACTGCTCTATCCGCCCCAGCACCGGGTGGTAGACGAATCCGACCAGGCCGGCTGCGACCGGCACCAGCAGGTAGCGCCAGTCGGCCAGCGCCGCCGGTGGCGTCGCGCCGATCAGCACGTCGCGCAGGAAGCCGCCGCCCAGGCCGGTCGTGCCCGCCAGCACCAGCACCCCGAAGGCGTCCAGGTCCTTGCGGACCGCGACCAGGGCCCCGGAGATGGCGAAGACGAAGATCCCGGCGAGGTCGAGCACGACGAGGGCGGCGCTCTGGTCGGGGGGCACGGGAGCAGGGTAGGGACACGGGGGCGTGGCGCGCCGAGCAGGTGCGCTGCGTGGTCCCCGTGCTGGCGTAGGGTCGGGGCCACGCAGACGAGGGGATGAAGGCGGGGATGACAGCCGAACAGCTTCCGGGCGTGCCGCACCAGCCGCTCGCACCGCACGACCTACCGCACGACCCACCGCACGACCCGTTGCTGACCCTCGCCGGGGTGAGCCGAGACGGCAAGCGGTTGCTGCTGGTGAGCTCGTCGGGCTCGGAGTACACCGTGGCCGTCGACTCCCGCCTGACCGCCGCCCTGCGCGGAGACTCTGCACGGCTCGGCCAGTTGGAGATTGAGATGGACAGCACCATGCGCCCCCGGGACATCCAGGCGCGGATCCGGGCCGGTGAGACCCCCGACGCCGTGGCCAAGGCCGCCCAGACGACGATCGACAAGATCATGCCGTACGCCTCGCCGGTCCTCGCCGAGCGCGAGCACATCGCGCAGCGGGCCCAGCGCTCGTCGCTGCGCCGGCCGGGCACCACCGCCCGCACCCTCGGTGACGCGGTCGGCGCGCACCTGCGGGGTCTCAACGTCGACCCGGCCGTGGTGACCTGGGACGCCTGGCGCCGCGAGGACGGCCGCTGGACCCTGACCGCGAAGTTCTCGGTGCCCGGCCGCAAGGGCACCGGCACCTTCACCTTCGACGCACCCGGCAACTTCGTCACCCTCGAGGACGATCACGCCACCTGGCTCGTCGGTGACGCCCCGGTGCCCGTGCCCGAGCCGGTTACCGAGGTGGGCCCGACCCGGCTCTCCGCCGTGCCCTCCCAGGGGTCCCCAGACCGGGAACCGACCATCGACCTGACCCAGGCGGCCGAGGCGGTCCGCGGCCTGGCCTACGACCAGCCGGTCGAGGCCTTCCTCGACGAGGGCCCCGACCGCGACGACGTGGCGCTGCGTGAGCAGGCCCCCGAGGCCACCGCCGCCGCCGCGCCCGACGACGCCACGGACGAGCAGCAGGTCGAGGACCCGGGGCCGGCCGCGGACGAGCCGCCCGGTCGCCGCTCGATCCGCAAGAACCGTGGCCGGGCGTCGGTGCCCACGTGGGACGAGATCATGTTCGGCGGCGGCAAGCAGGAGTAGGCGCGCGTTGGCGAACGAGTAACCTCCCGCCATGTCGTATTTCGTGACCGGGGCCACAGGCTTCATCGGTTGTCATCTGGTGCAGGAGCTGGTCGACCACCGCGAGGGCACGATCTTCGTCCTGGTGCGTGCGGGCTCCCTGCCGCGGCTGCGTTCGCTCATCGGGCGATGGGGCTCGGACCGGGTCGTGCCCGTGGTCGGCGACCTGTCCGAGGACCTGCTCGGGCTCGACCCGGCCTGGATCGAGGAGCAGCGCGGCACGATCGAGCACGTCTTCCACCTCGCCGCCGTCTACGACATGACGGCGGACGACGCCACCAACGAGGCCATGAACGTCGGCGGCACCCGCAACGCGGTGGCGCTGGCCGGTGCGCTCGACGCGGGGTGCTTCCACCAGACGTCGTCGGTCGCGGCCGCCGGGGAGTTCCGGGGCCGCTTCGAGGAGACGATGTTCGACGAGGGCCAGCACCTGCCGTCGCCGTACCACCGCACGAAGTTCGAGTCCGAGAAGATCGTCCGCGAGGAGTCGGTCGTCCCGTGGCGGGTCTACCGGCCCTCGATCGTGGTCGGCGACTCGGTGAGAGGGGCGACGGACAAGGTCGACGGGCCCTACTACTTCTTCGCGACGATCAAGGCGCTGCGCGACGCGCTGCCCTCCTGGCTGCCCCTGGTCGGGGTCGACCTCGGGGACACCAACGTGGTGCCGGTCGACTACGTCGCCAAGGCGATGGACCACCTGGCGCACCTGCCCGGGCACGACGGTGAGACCTTCCACCTGGTCAACCCCGAGCCGCAGGCCGTGGTCGACATGTTCAACGCGTTCTGCCGCGCGGCCGGTGCGCCGCAGTTCGCGACCCCGCTGGACCGGCGGATCACCTCGGGTGGCCCGTTGGCGCTGCTGCCCCGCGGCCTGCGGCCGTCGTCGTACGTCGCCGGCCTGATCGGCTCGGCACCGGTCCAGCTGCTGCTGGAGCAGACCGTGGGCCGGTTCGGCATCCCGGCCGAGGTGCTCGCGCACACCTCCTTCACCGCCGAGTTCGACTCCCGCCGCACCGAGCGGGCGCTGGCCGGCTCCGGCATCGCGGTGCCCGACCTGGAGTCCTACGCCGACGTCCTGTGGGGCTACTGGGAGGAGAACCTCGACACCTCGACCGCCCGCGACTCCCGGGCCGTGGCCGCGCTCGCGGGCAAGCACGTCCTCATCACCGGCGCCTCCTCCGGGATCGGCCAGGTCGTCGCGCTCAAGGTGGCCCAGGCCGGGGGCATCCCCGTGTTGGTCGCCCGGGGCAAGGACAAGCTCGAGGACCTGCGCACCACCATCGAGCTGCGCGGCGGCACCGCCCACGTCTACCCCTGCGACCTGTCCGACCTGGCCGCCATCGACCGGATGTGTGCGCAGGTGCTGACCGACCTGCCGTCGGTGGACTTCGTCGTCAACAACGCCGGCCGCTCCATCCGACGCTCGCTGAAGCTCTCCCAGGACCGGTTCCACGACTTCGAGCGCACCATGCAGCTCAACTACTTCGGGGCGATCCGGCTGGTGATGGGCGTGCTGCCCACCATGCGCGACCAGCGACGCGGACACGTCGTCAACATCTCCTCAATCGGGGTGCAGACCAACCCACCACGGTTCTCGGCGTACGTCGCCTCCAAGGCGGCCCTCGACTCCTGGAGCAACGTGGTGTCCTCGGAGCTGGTCGGTGACGGCGTCACCTTCACCGGCATCCACATGCCGCTGGTGCGCACCCCGATGATCGCGCCAACCAAGCTCTACGACAAGTTCCCCACCATCTCGCCCGCCCAGGCCGCCGACCTGGTGATCCGGGCGATGGTGGACCGGCCGCACGAGATCAACACCGCTCTCGGCAACGTGGGTGCGGTAGCCCACACGGTGGCTCCCAAGCTGGCGTTCCGGCTGCTCAACATGGCCTACCACGTGTTCCCCGACTCGGCCGCGGCCCAGGGAGACAGCGGCACCCGGGAGTCCGAGCAGATCATGCTGGCCCGGGTGTTCAAGGGCATCCACTGGTGAGGTGGGCTGCCGGCCGGGTCCTGCGGCTCCCGGCTCAGCCCCGCTCGACCGGGCGCTCGGGGTCGCCCAGCCAGCCGCTCCAGCTGCCGGGGTACAGGGCGGCGTCGACCCCGACGACGGCCAGGGCCAGCAGGTCGTGGGTGGCGCTCACCCCGGAGCCGCAGTACGCCGCGACGTCCGCACCGGGGCTCGCACCGGCCTCGGCGTAGCGCCGGCGCAGCACGTCGGCGTCCTCGAACCGACCGTCGGCACGCAGGTTGACCGAGGTCGGCACGTTGACCGCGCCGGGGATGTGGCCCGCGACGGGGTCGACCGGCTCGACGTCGCCGCGGTACCGCTCGGGCTCGCGGGCGTCGACCAGCACCCCGACGCCCGGCACCTGGTCGGGCCCGACGACCCGCAGCCGCCCGACGGTCGCGGTGAAGTCGCCCGGGGCCGCCGTCACCGGGCCGGTCTCGACGGGGCCGCCCTCGCGCACCCAGGCCGACCAGCCGCCGTCGAGCACACGGACGTCGTCGTGACCGTGGTGGCGCAGCAGCCACCAGGCCCGGGCGGCCGCGCGACCCGACCAGTCGTCGTACACCACGACGGAGCGGGTCGCGTCGACCCCGGCCCGCCGCATCGACGACTCGAACGCCGTCCGCGAGGGCAGGGGGTGGCGCCCAGCGGGGCCGGGCGGACCGGCCAGGTCCGTGTCTAGGTCGACGAGGACCGCACCCGGGACGTGCCCGGCGGCGTGCTCGTCGAACCCCGGGGGGCCGCCCATCCGGTAGCGGACGTCGAGCATGCTCACGGTGCCGAGCAGCGTGCGCAGCTCGGCGGTCGACACCAGGGGGCCGCGCATGGCGACATCCTGCCCGCGACGAGGTGGTCCGGGCCACGGCGGGAGGGGTCGGAGGCGCCGTGGGGGCGCGGCGCCGGGTGTCGATCGGCCGGGCTACGGGCTATGGTCGCCCCACGCCGACCAGGGCGATGCGACGAAGGGGACGACGGGTGGCCACCGAGACCAAGACCGAGGGCAAGAAGACCGACGAGCTGCGGACCAGGCTGGCGCGGGTCGTGCTGGGCGCCTGCACGCTGGTCGCCGCCCTGATCGTGCTGGGTGCCGTGCTGGTCGCGGTGCGCGGATCGATCAACGCCGACAACGACCTGGTCCGGCTGCTCCTCGACATCGCGGAGACCTTCGACGGGCCCTTCAGCCGCAAGGACGGCATCTTCGACTTCGACGGCACGTACGGCGTCACCCTCGACGCGGTCGTCAACTGGGGCATCGCGGCCGTGGTCTGGCTGGGTGTCGGCCGGATTGTCTCGGGCGTCATCCGCCCCTGATCCGGCCCCTGCCCGTCCGACCCGGGTCCGGCCCTGGGGGCGTGCCGCCGAGCGGCGTGACAGGATGCGCGGCGTGGCGGAACTGCACTTCTTCACCGGGACCATGGACTCGGGCAAGAGCACGCTGGCTCTCCAGACCAACCACAACCACTCGGCGCGCGGCCGGGCGGGACGCATCTTCACCACCCGTGACCGGGCCGGCACCGGCCTGCTCTCGAGCCGGCTGGGCCTGCAGGCCGACGCCATCGAGGTGGACGCCCACTTCGGCTTCTGGCAGTACGTCGTGCGGTCCCTGACCCAGGGCGCCCGCATCGACTACCTGGTCTGCGACGAAGCCCAGTTCTACACCCGCGAACAGGTCGACGAGCTGGCCCGGGTCGTCGACGAGCTGCAGATCGACGTGTTCGCGTTCGGCATCCTCACCGATTTCCGGACCGAGCTCTTCCCCGGCAGCGCGCGCCTCGTCGAGCTGGCCGACCGGATGAACGTGCTGCAGGTCGAGGCCCTGTGCTGGTGCGGCAAGCGGGCGACCCACAACGCCCGCACCGAGAACGGGATCATGGTGGTCCAGGGCGAGGTGATCGTGGTCGGCGACGTCGAGCAGGCTGAGTCCGACCAGCACTCCCGGACAGCCGAGGTGGCCTACGAGGTCCTGTGCCGTCAGCACCACCGGCGCCGGATGACCGCGGCCCGGGCGCACGCCGTGACCCTGGCCGCCGAGCCCCTGCCCTTCGGCTGAGGGGATACTGCTGCGATGCTCGCGAAGTTCCCCGGCCACTGTCAGCAGTGCCTGCAGACCATCAAGCCCGGCGACCCGATCCTGGTCCTGGGCGCCCAGGGCCCCTGGGTGCACGAGGCCTGCCACGAGGCCGCCGGTGAGCTGCTGCTCGACGGCGTCGTGCCCCGCGCACCGGCCCGGAAGGGTCGACCGCAGCGTGACGCGATGACCCCGCCCCCGGGCGCGGTGGAGGTGTTCACCGACGGTGCGTGTCGCGGCAACCCCGGTCCCGGCGGCTGGGCGTGGGCCCGCGACGAGACGACGAACGCGAGCGGGCACGAGCCCAGCAGCACCAACCAGCGGATGGAGATCCGGGCCGCGTTCGAGGCGGTCCGGGCCTACCCTGGCCCGCTGGTGGTGGTGAGCGACTCGACGTACGTCGTGAACTGCTTCCGCGACGAGTGGTGGAAGGGATGGCTGCGCCGCGGCTGGACCGGCTCCAGCAAGAAGCCGGTGGCCAACCGGGACCTGTGGGAGCCCTTCGTCGAGCTGTTCCAGGACCGTGACGACGTGGCGTTCCGCTGGGTCAAGGGCCACTCTGGCGACCCGATGAACGAGCTGGTCGACCGGCTGGCCGTCGCGGCGAGCCACGACCCGTCGATGATCTAGTCCCTAGTCCACCAGGATCGGGATCAGCATCTCGTCCGCGCTCAGCGAGCCGTGCAGGCCCACCAGCGTCGTCTCGTAGCCGAAGTCGACGCTGGAGAACACGGCGTGGTCACCACGGCTGGCCACCACCACGTCACCGAGCCGGGGCCGCACCGGTCCGGTGACCGGGCCGAACCAGCCGCGGTCGATGGCCTCGTCGCGGGTCAGCACGTCGGCGCGGTCGCCGAGGTGATCGCGCCACGTCGCGACCAGGTCGTCGACGGCACCGCGTTGGCTGTAGAGGTGCCGGAAGCGGGCCTCCCCGCCGAGCAGGGCCAGGCCGTCGCGCAGCTCGAGGTGCTCGTCGACGTCGATGCGGTGCTCGGGCGGCGCGTCGACCATGCCGTGGTCGGCGACCACCACCAGCCGGATCGAGGAGGGCAGGGACTCCCGCAGCTGCTCGGCCTGGTCGTCGATCGTCGAGAGCTGGGCCAGCCACTGCTGGGACGCGACGCCGTAGCGGTGCCCGATCTTGTCGAGGTCGCCGTCGTAGAGGTAGACCAGCGACGGGCCGTGGGAGGAGGCGAGGACCGCCGCCGCGAGCCGCTCCCCCACGGTCTCCCCGCCGACGTACGCCGCGCCGCGGTGCGCCGCCCGGGTCAGCCCGCTGCCGGCGAACTCCGCCTTGTTGACCACGGTGACCGGCAGTCCCGCCGCCTGCAGCCGGGCGAAGGCGGTCGGGTGCGGCTGCCAGGCCGCCGGGTCGACGTCCTGGTCCCAGAGGAGCGCGTTCAGCAGCTTGCCGGTCTCCGGCACCCGGCTGGTGAACCCCACCATGCCGTGGCTGCCGGGCGGCAACCCGGTGCCCAGCGAGGTCAGGCTGGTCGCGGTGGTCGACGGCACCCCCGCGGTGCCGGGCTCCTGGTCCTCGAACAGCTCCGCGAGGTACGGCGCGGCGTAGGCGTAGCGCTGCAGCAGCCGGGCTCCGAGGCCGTCGACGAGGAGCACGACGTACGACGCCGCGTCGGGCAGGACCAGCCCGGAGGGCCCCGCCGGAGCCAGCTCGGGCAGGACGAAGCCCAGGGCCCGGCCCACGGCGGGCACCACGTCGCCGAGGGAGCGGCGCTCGTAGGCCGGCTCGACGAACTCCTCGTGCACTCCGGGGCCGCTCACCCCGGGTGGGTGCCGGCCGAGAGCGACTCGGCGAAGGACAGCAGCCCCGCTACGGCGTCCTTGCCGTCGGCGGCCGCCGAGACCCGCAGGGTGAAGTCGTCGGAGGCCAGGACACCGGTGTAGCCGTGGTCGGCCTCGCACTCGGGGTCCTCGCAGCCGGCGGGCTCGAGGTCGAGCCGGCTGACGCCGCCCCAGCCGATAGTCATCACGGCCTCGGCGGGCGGGGTGGGGCCCTTGGTGGGGTTGGCGATCATCCGGGTCACCACGACCGACGTGACCGCGCTGAGCCGGACCGCCTCGGTCGAGGTCGAGGTGTAGGGCTCCGGCAGCAGGTCGTCGCCCGCGTGCTCGTCGGTGTGGGCCAGCACCAGCCGGGTCGGGGTGAGCACCACGACGCTGAGGTGGCGGCGTACCTCGTCACGGTCGAAGGTCGGCTCGTGGTGCACGTAGAAGGAGACGACCTGCTCACCGGCCACCGCGGCGGCGACACCCTCGCCGACCACCTCCGGGTAGTAGCCGGTGCGGTCGATCGCGGACCGCAGCTCGCGTGCGCGATCCTGTTCGCCGGTGGTGCGGAGTGCCATGCGGGTCAGTGTGTCACTCCCGGCGCCGCCGCCCACGGTTCGGGTCCTGCGGCCCGGCGTACGTGCCGCCCGGGGGCCGGACCGGCTCAGTCGGGGATGGTGTCGCCGGGTGCCGACGGCATCCGGCGCACGAACCAGTCGGAGCGGGCGTCGCTGACCGGGTCGAGGCGGGCGCCGGCCCCCAGCACGGCCGAGCCGTGCGCGCCGGCCAGCACCAGTGAGAGGTCGAGGGAGCTGACGTGGGGCAGGTCGTTCTGCAACCGGGCGACCTGGCGGATCAACCGCTCCACCTCGCTCACGTCGACGACCTCGCTGCCGCGGTAGCCGAAGAGCATCGGCGACGACTTGACCTCGCGCACCATGGAGGCGGCGTCGCGCTCGCCCAGCGGCGGGATCCGGTAGGACCGGTCGGCCAGCAGCTCGATGATCGGCCCGGAGATCCCGAACGACACGACCGGCCCGAAGAGCGGGTCCTCCATGCTGCGGATCGCGATCGGCACCCCGGGGCGGGCGTTCTTCTGCACCACGAAGCCGGCCTGTTCGGGACTGCCGACGACGTCGCGCAGGGTGTTCCAGGCGTCCCTCATCTCGGCGGTGGTGTCGACGTTGCGCCACACGTGGGCCAGGTCCGGGCGCTCGCGCAGGTGCTCGGCCGTGGCCTTGAGGACGACGTCCCACCCCAGCCGCTTGCCGGCCGCCTGCGCCTCGCGCAGCGTGCTGACCGGGTGGGTGGACCACAGCTCGATGCCGTAGCAGGCCAGCAGCTCGCTCAGCTCGCCCTGCTCGAGCTCGACGCCGTCGGGGTGCTCGAGAAGGAGCCGGTTCACCAGGTGCTTGGCGCGGTCGGGCCCGGCCTCGTCGGCGGCGGCCTCGCTCGGCTCGACCGGCGCGCCGCCCGGGGTCCGCAGCCAGACCGCGTAGTCGACGACGCGGGCCAGGGCCCGCACCGCCGACTCGACCGCGGGGTACGACGGCACGGAGCCACGCCCGGCGGTGGATCCGGCCACGTCGGGCACCCGCAGCAGCTCGGGCACGCCCTCGGCCCCGAGGAACGTGGACACGAGCGGCTTGTCGGACTGCTCACCGACGGCGGCCAGGACGTTGGCGATGTCCTCGCCCGAGACGTTGAGCGGCGGGATGTAGACCGCGACCACGGCGTCGATCTCGGGGTCGTCGATCGCGTCGTCCAGGGCGTCCTCGAAGTCCTCGGGGGTGGGCTCGGCGTCCAGCGCGACCGCCTTGTTCACGACCAGGCCCACGGCGGCTGCGGCGTCGGCGGCCAGCAGGCCCAGGGCGTCGGAGTTGCCGACGATCGCCACCCGGCGACCGCGTGGCAGCGGTTGGTGGGCCACCAGCTGCGCGACGTCGAACATGTCCTCCAGGGTGTCGACCTGGATCACGCCCGCCTGGCGGAACATCGCGTCCACGGCCTGGGGCGGCGCCTGGATCTTGCGGACCGCGTGGCCCATGGGCACGCCCTGGGTGGTGCGCCCGGAGCGGACCGCGATGATCGGCTTGCGCAACGACACCCGACGCGCGATCCGGGAGAACTTGCGGGGGTTGCCGATCGACTCGAGGTACATCATCACGACCTCGGTGGCCTCGTCCTCCTCCCAGTACTGCAGCAGGTCGTTGCCCGACACGTCCGCGCGGTTGCCGGCGCTGACGAAGGTCGACAGGCCCAGGCCCCGGTTGTTGACCTTCTCCAGGATGGCCGAGCCCAGGGCACCGGACTGGCAGAAGAACCCGGCCCGCCCGCGCGGCGGCATCAGCCCCGACAGGGAGGCGTTGATCGAGATGGACGGGTCGGTGTTGATGATGCCCAGCGCGTTGGGGCCGATCAGCCGCAGGCCGTAGCTGCGCGACAGGCCGACCAGGCGTCGCTGACGGTGCCGGCCCTCCTCCCCGGTCTCGGCGAAGCCGGAGGAGATGACGACCAGGCCGTGCACGCCCTTGGCCGCGCACTCCAGCACGACGTCCTGCACGGCCTCGGCCGGCACGGCGACGATCGCCACGTCGACGTCGCCGGGGATCTCGCTCACCGTCTTGTACGCCGGCATCCCGGACACGGCGGCGGCGCTGGGGTTGACGACGTAGACGCGTCCGGTGAAGTCGCCGTTGACCAGGTTGCGGACCAGGGCCTGCCCGATGGTGTCCTGGCGGCGGCTGGCGCCGATGATCGCGACCGAGGTCGGGTTGAAGAACCGGTGGATGGAGGCTGACTCGGCCCGGTGCTCGCGGCCCTGCATGATCCCAATCGCGGTGTCGGTGGGGTCGATGGGGAACTCGAGGGCGAGGACGCCGTCCTCGTAGCCGCTGGCCACGCGGTAGCCCGCTTCCCGGAAGATCTGGATCATCCGGGTGTTGTCGGGCAGCACCTCGGCCACGAACTTGTCGATCTCGCGCTCGCGCGCCGCCTGGGCGAGGTGCTCGAGCAGCAGCTGGGCGATCCCGCGTCCCTGGTGGGCGTCCTCGACCAGGAAGGCCACCTCGGCCTCGCCGTCGCGCACCACGTCGAAGCGGCCCACCGCGATCATCCGGCCCTGCAGGATCAGCACCAGCGCGACCCGCTGGACGTGGTCGACCTGGGTGAAGCGGGCCACGTCACGCTCCGAGAGCCGGGGCATGGGTGAGAAGAACCGGTAGTACTTCGACTCGTCCGAGACCCGGGCGTAGAAGTCGACGAGCAGCTCGGCGTCATCGGCGGTGATCGGACGGATGTGGGCGGTGCTGCCGTCGCGCAGGATGACGTCGGACTCCCAGTGCCGGGGGGCCTCGGGCACCTCGCCGAGGTGGACCGAGACGGCGACCGGATCGAGGGGCAGGTCCGGCTGGCTGGTCACAGGTGAAACGCTACCGGGTCGGCGTGCCCCGCACGGGCCCGGAGAGCCACCGGGTTGAATGGGCCCCATGGCTCGTCGTACCCAGGCTCCACCCCCCGAGGACTTCGAGGAGCACATCCTCGACATCGACGTCGGCGACGAGATGCGCGGCTCGTTCCTCGAGTACGCCTACTCCGTCATCTACTCCCGCGCGCTGCCCGACGCGCGCGACGGCCTGAAGCCCGTGCAGCGTCGGATCCTGTACACGATGAACCAGATGGGGCTGCGCCCCGACCGGGGCCACGTCAAGAGCGCCCGGGTGGTCGGTGAGGTGATGGGTCGGCTGCACCCGCACGGCGACAGCGCCATCTACGACGCCCTGGTGCGCCTGGCCCAGCCCTGGTCGATGCGGCTGACCATGGTCGACGGCCACGGCAACTTTGGCTCCCCCGACGACTCCCCCGCCGCGATGCGCTACACCGAGTGCCGGATGGCGGCCCCCGCGGTGGCAATGACCACCTCGATCGATGAGGACACCGTCGACTTCCGACCCAACTACGACGGTCGCGAGCTCGAGCCGGGGGTGCTGCCCGCCGCGATCCCGAACCTGGTCGTCAACGGCGCCACCGGGATCGCGGTCGGGATGGCCACGAACATGGCCCCGCACAACCTGGTCGAGGTGGTGCAGGCGCTGCGGCACGTGATCACGCACCCCGAGGCCACCCTCGAGGACCTGATGCGTTTCATCCCGGGCCCCGACCTGCCCACCGGCGGCAAGATCGTCGGCCTGGACGGCATCCGGGACGCCTACGAGACCGGGCGTGGCACCTTCCGGATGCGGGCCACCGCCCGCGTCGAGACCATCGGTCGACGCAAGGCCATCGTGGTGACCGAGATGCCGTACGCCGTGGGCATCGAGAAGGTCGTGGAGCGGATCAAGACCCTGGTGCAGGGCAAGAAGCTGCAGGGCATCTCGGACATCAAGGACCTCACCGACATGGACAAGGGCACCCGCCTGGTGGTCGAGGTCAAGAACGGGTTCCACCCGGAGGCACTGCTCGAGCAGCTCTACCGGATGACGCCGCTGGAGGAGACCTTCGGGATCAACAACGTCTGCCTGGTCGAGGGCCAGCCCCGCACCCTGGGGCTGCGTGAGCTCCTCGACGTCTTCCTGCAGCACCGCCTCGAGGTCGTGCGCCGCCGTTCGCAGTTCCGCCGCACCAAGGCCGCTGACCGGTTGCACCTGGTCGAGGGCCTGCTGGTGGCGATCCTCGACATCGACGAGGTGATCGCGGTGATCCGCGGCTCCGACAACACCGCGATGGCTCGGGAGCGGCTGATGGGGGTCTTCGACCTGACCCAGGCCCAGACCGACCACATCCTCGAGATGCCGCTGCGCCGGCTCACGAAGTTCTCCACCCTCGAGCTCGACCAGGAGAAGGCCGAGCTGCTCGAGGTGATCAGCGGTCTCGACGCGATCCTGGGCGACGACCACCTGCTGCGCCGGGTCGTGTCCGACGAGCTGGCCGAGGTGGCCAGGACGTTCGGCACGCCGCGCCGCACGGTGCTGCTGCAGTCCGCGGGCACCGCGGTGGCGGCGTCCGCCGTGCCGCTCGAGGTGGCCGACGACCCCTGCTTCGTCCTGCTGTCCTCCACCGGTCTGCTGGCCCGGTCGGGGCACCAGGCCGAGGCGATCGGCAGCGGCGGCGCACGGACCAACCACGACGTCGTCGTCTCGGTCGTGGCCGCGACGACGCGGGGCGAGGTCGGGGCCCTGACCTCGAGGGGCCGGGTGCTGCGGCTCGGCGTGCTCGACCTGCCCGCCCTGCCGCCCACGGCCGGGGACCCCCACCTGCAGGGCGGGGTGCCGGTCTCCGAGGCGCTACCGCTCGAGACCGGCGAGCGGGTGCTCGCCCTGTTCCGGCTCCGCACCGACGGTCCCGGGCTCGCGATCGGCACCCGCCAGGGCATCGTGAAGCGGGTCAACCCCGAGGTGCTCGGCAAGGACGAGTGGGAGGTGATCCGGCTCGCCGACGGCGACGAGGTCGTCGGGGCGCTCGAGCTGACCACCGGCACCGAGACCCTGTGCTTCGTGACCAGCGACGCCCAGCTGCTGCACTTCGGGGCCGACGGCGTGCGCCCGCAGGGCCGCTCCGGCGGCGGCATCGCCGGAGTCAGGCTGAGCGCGGGCGAGCGGGTCGCGTGGTTCGGTGCTCCCAACCCCGAGACCTCGGTGGTCGTTACCGCGTCCGGGTCGTCGACCGCGCTGCCGGGCACCGACACGGGCGCGGTCAAGGTGACCCCGTTCGAGGAGTACCCCGCCAAGGGCCGCGGCACCGGCGGCGTGCGCTGCCACCGCTTCCTCAAGGGGGAGGACACGATCGTCTTCGCCTGGGTCGGGACCGCTCCCGCACGCGCGGCCGCGGCCAGCGGAGCGCCGGTCGAGCTGCCCGAGCCGGTCGGGCGTCGTGACGGGTCCGGGCTGCCCGCCAGCCAACCGATCGCGGCCTGTGCCGGGCCGGTCTCGGCGCGGATCGTGACGACGGACGATGTGCAAGGCTGACCGCATGACGCGGATCACCCGACCGGCCCTGGTCTCTCTCGCGGTGGGCCTGGTCCTGGCCGCAACCGGGTGCAGCGGGAACGACGAGGCAGGCGGCGCGGGCGGCGCCGACCAGACACCGAAGCAGGTCGTGGACGCGGCACTGGCCACGCTCGACGAGACCAGCGGCCTCTCGATCACCCTGGCCACCCAGAACCTGCCCAGCGGGGTCACCGGGGTGAGCGCCGCCGAGGGGGTCGCCACCCACCCGCCGGCCTTCGAGGGCACCTTCGACCTGCAGGTCAGCGGCTTCCCGGCCCAGGCCGAGGTGGTCGCGGTCAACGGCACGACGTACGCCCGGAACTCCCTGCTGCTGCCCGACTGGACCCCGATCGACCCGGCCGACTACGGAGCCCCGGACCCGACCCGGCTGATGACGCCCGGTGACGGCTTCTCGCTGCTGGTCTCCTCCACCACCGCGCTGGCCGAGGGTGACTCGCAGCGCGGCGGGCCCGACAACGAGGAGATCCTGACCTCCTACACGGGCTCGGTGCCCGCCCAGGCGGTGCAGGGCATCCTGCCGACGGCCACGGGGGACTTCGACGTACGGCTGCTGATCACCGAGGGCGGCGAGCTGCGTCAGGTCGACGCGACCGGGGTGTTCTACGACGGCGCCGACGCGCTGACCTACACGATCGGCTTCGACGACTACGGCTCGTCGCCGAACATCACGGCTCCGTGAGGACCGTTCCTTGAGCCTGGCCCGGACCGTGGTGTCACGCCGCGAGCGGGTGCTGCTGGTGATCGCGACGGTCGCGGTCGCGTTCGCCGCGGCCGACACCTATGTAGTCGTGCTGGCGCTGCCCGAGATGATGGGCAGCGCCGGCATCCCCATCGACCAGCTGCAACGGGCCGCGCCGATCATTTCGGGCTTCCTGCTCGGGTACGTCGCGATGCTGCCGCTGATCGGGCGGATCGCGGACCTGCGCGGTCGGGTACCGGTGCTGAGCGCAGCCCTGGTGGTGTTCGCGATCGGGTCGGCTGTGACCGCCCTGGCCTACGACCTGCCCTCGATGGTGACCGGCCGGTTCCTGCAGGGCGTCGGGGGTGGCGGCCTCGTGCCCGCCACGCTGGCCCTGGTGGCCGACCTCTACCCCGCGGACCGGCGCGGCGTGCCGCTCGGCGTCGTCTCGGCCGTGCAGGAGCTGGGCAGCGTGATCGGTCCGCTGTTCGGTGCGGTCGTGCTCGCGGTGGCCACCTGGCGCGGCATCTTCGGGATCAACCTGGTGGTGGGACTGCTGCTGGCGGCGGGGCTGTGGTGGTGGGGTCGTTCGCCTCCCGACGCCGCAGACGGGGCCCGCGCGCCGGGCCGGTGGCCGGACCCGGTCGGGGTGCTGCTCGTCCTGCTCACGTCCTGCTCGGTGGTCCTCGTGATGGTGCAGCCGGCCTCGCTGGTCCTCGACGTCACCTGGGGCGAGCTATTCCTTCCGGTGCTCACCGACAGCCGCTGGCTGGCCCCGTCCGGTCTGGTCGCGATCCTGGCCGGCGTGCTGCTGGTGGTGCGGTGCGCGAGCGCCGTGCGCCCGCTGGTGGACCTGCGGGCGTGGTCGCGCAGTCTGCGTGACGCCGACCTGACCGGGGCCCTGCTGCTGGCCGTCGCCCTGGGCGGCGTGATCCTGGCCTTCGCGACCGCCGACCCCCAGATCCAGGTCTTCTCCGAGCAGGGCGTCTGGTACCTCGTCGGCGCGGGCGTGGCCGCCGTGGCCTTCGTGGTGCACCTGCGCCGCTCCCCCGCGCCCCTGGTGCCCCGTGGTGCGCTGCGTCGGACGCCGGCGTGGGGCTCGGTCCTGATCAGCTTCTTCATCGGCTCCGCGCTGATCGCCGCACTCATCGACATCCCGCTGTTCGCCCGGACCACCACCTACCGCGACTCCCAGCTGATGGCCGCGCTGGTGCTGGTGCGGTTCCTGGTCGCCCTGCCGGTCGGGGCGGTGCTGGGCGGGCTGCTGACCCGCACCGTCGGCGCCGGCGTGATCACGGCCGCCGGGATGCTGCTGGCGGCCTACGGGTTCCTGATGATGTCGCGTTGGGACGCCGACAGCCTCTCCGGCCCGGGCTCGACCCTCACCCTGGTGGTCTGCGGGTTCGGCTTCGGCCTCGCCCTGGCGCCGGTCAACGCGGCCGTGCTGGCGACCACCGACGCCTCCGTGCACGGGCTCGCGAGCGCTCTGGTCGTGGTGGCCCGGATGGTCGGCATGCTGGTCGGCATCTCGGCGCTCACCACGATCGGGCTGCGCCGGTTCTACGCCGAGCAGGCCGAGCTCGGCACCGTGCTGCAGGAGTGCGGCCAGCCCGAGATGTGCGAGCGCTACCGCGACCTGCAGCTGGCGGCCGGCATCACCCTGGAGCAGACCGTCTTCCTCGGCGCCGTGGTGTGCGCCCTCGCGGCCGCCGTGCTCGCGCTGGTGCTGTTCCGCGGCGCACCGACCCGGTCCGCCGACACCCGGCTGTCGGTCGGGTGAACGATCTCACGCCCGGACACGCTCCCCGCCGCTCCGGGTCTCCGCTAACGTCCTCGGCGTGGGTGACTTCGAGGACCTGATCGCGGCGAACCGGACGTACGCCGCCACCTTCGACCTGGCCGGGTTCGACGGCATCGCCCGGGCCGGCGTCGCCATCGTGACCTGCATGGACTCGCGGATCGACCCGCTGCACATGTTCGGCCTCGAGCCGGGAGACGCCAAGATCTTCCGTAACCCCGGCGGGCGGGTCACCCCGCAGGCCCTCGAGGCACTCGTGCTCGGCGTGCACCTGCTCAACGTGACGCGGATCCTCGTGGTGCCGCACACCCGGTGCGCCATGGCCTCGTCCTCGGAGGGCGAGCTGCGCGAGAAGGTGTCGGCCTCCGCCGGGCGGGACGCGTCCTGGCAGCCGTTCCACGTCGTGACCGACCAGCTGGCCTCGCTGGAGGAGGACGTCCGGGCCGTGCGCAGCCACCCCCTGGTGCCCGGGTCCGTGCCCGTGGGCGGGTTCCTGTACGACGTCGACACCGGGCTGGTCGGCCAGCACTTCTGAGGCTCCAGGCCGTGTCGGTCCGTCCACGGCCTAGAAGTCGAGGTCGTCCTCGGTCAGCTGGCCCCCGGCACCGACGATGAACTCCTTGCGGGGCGCGACCTCCGAGCCCATCAGCAGCTCGAAGACCCGGGTCGCGGCGTCGGCGTCGTCGATGGTGATCCGACGCAGCGTCCGGTGCCGCGGGTCCATCGTGGTCTCGGCCAGCTGGGAGGCATCCATCTCGCCCAGCCCCTTGTAGCGCTGCACCGGGTCCTTCCAGCTCACGTTGCGCTTCTTCAGGTCCGCGAGCCGGCGACGCAGCTCGTCGTCGGAGTAGGTGTAGACGTACTTGTCCATGCCCTTGCGGGGATTGGACAGCTCGATGCGGTGCAGCGGCGGCACGGCCGAGAAGACCTTGCCCGCATGGAGCAGCTCAGGCATGTACGTGAAGAACAGGGTCGCCAGCAGGCACCGGATGTGGGCGCCGTCGGAGTCCGCGTCGGCCATGAAGATGATCCGGCCATAGCGGGTCGCGTCGAGGTCGAAGGTCCGACCGGTCCCGGCCCCGACCACCTGGATGATCGAGGCGCACTCCGTGTTCTTCAACATGTCGCCCACCGAGGCCTTCTGCACGTTGAGGATCTTGCCGCGGATCGGCAGCAGCGCCTGGTACTCCGAGTTGCGGGCCAGCTTGGCCGTGCCGAGCGCGGAGTCCCCCTCGACGATGAACAGCTCGGTGCGGTCGTTGTCGGAGGAGCGGCAATCCGCGAGCTTGGAGGGCAGGGCCGAGGTCTCCAGGGCGTTCTTGCGGCGCTGGGTGTCCTTGTGCTGGCGCGCCGCGATCCGGGTCTTGGCCGCGCCGGCGACCTTCTCCATCACCAGCCTGGCCTGGGCCTTCTCGAGACGCTTGGAGGAGGTGAGGAACCGCTTGAGCTCGGACTGCACCACCTTGTTGACGACCTTGCGGGCCGCCGGTGTGCCCAGGATCTCCTTGGTCTGGCCCTCGAACTGCGGCTCGGCCAGCCGGACGGTCACCACCCCGGTCATGCCCTCCAGCACGTCCTCCTTGAGCACCGGCGCGTCGTTGACCTTGAGCACCTTGGTCGCGGTCATGGTGTCGTTGAACGCCCTGGTCACGGCCGCCTCGAAGCCGCTCACGTGGGTGCCACCCTTGGGTGTGGCGATCACGTTGACGAAGGAGCGCAGCAGGGTGTCGTAGCCGGTGCCCCAGCGCAGCGCGACGTCGACGTGCAGCTCTCGCTCCACCTCCTGCGGCGTCATGTGCCCGGCCGCGTCGAGCATCGGCACGGTCTCGGTGAAGGTGTCCATGCCCTGCAGGCGCAGCACGTCGGTGACCGGGGCGTCGGGAGCCAGGAACTCGGCGAACTCGGCGATGCCGCCGTCGTGGCGGAACTTCTCCTCCACCGGGTCGCCGCCGTCGGCCGCCCCGCGCAGGTCACGGATCACCAGCTCGAGCCCGGGCACGATGAAGGAGGTCTGCCGGGCCCGCGCGATCAGGTCGTCGTAGACGAAGGTCGCGTCGGCGGTGAAAATCTGCCGGTCGGGCCAGAAACGGATCCGGGTCCCGCTGCGTCCCTTGGCCACCCGGGCGCCCTTGCGGGTCAGCCCCGAACGGGGCTCGAAGGTCGCCGCCGTCGCGTCGCCGTCGAAGACACCCGGAGCACCGCGCCGGAACGACATGCCCTGCCGGGCCGGCGGGCGATCGACGTCGACGTCGAGTCGCGACGAGAGGGCATTGACCACCGAGGCGCCGACGCCGTGCAGGCCACCGGTCGCGACGTAGGAGCCGCCGCCGAACTTCCCGCCGGCGTGCAGCTTGGTGAAGATCACCTCCACGCCGGGCAACCCGGTCTTGGGCTCCTTGTCGACGGGGATGCCACGGCCGTCGTCGTGCACCTCGGCGGAGCCGTCGGGGTGCAGGGTGACCTCGATGTGGGTGGCCGCACCGGCCAGCGCCTCGTCCACGCCGTTGTCGATGATCTCCCACAGGCAGTGCATCAGGCCGCGGGTGTCGGTCGAGCCGATGTACATGCCGGGGCGCTTGCGGACCGCCTCCAGACCCTCGAGGACCAGCAGGTGCGCGGCGTTGTAGGTGTTGTCGATCTCAGGACTCCTGCGACTTGTCGTGGACGTCTCCGAATCTACCCGCGACACGCCGCCACCCTCGGGAGGCACGCCTGCGCTCACCGGGGGCTACCGTTGGCGCAGAGCACCTGTCAGGCCGCACGGCCTGTGGAGATGGTCACAGTTCCGGTACGGCGCGGTACCGGGAGTGGAACATCGGCCCCAGGAAGAAGAGTCCGTGGTTGGATCGACCTTCCGAGATCGTCGTACTGGTGGGAATCTTGGAGCCCACGGCTACGTTGACCCTGGACACCGAGTTGATCTCATGATGATCAAGAAATGAGGCCGTTGTGACCACTGCCGTTGCCCCTAGTTCTGCGCTCACCGCCCAGGACCGCTGCGACCGTTGCGGCGCCCAGGCCTACCTTCGTGTCGAGCTCCAGTCGGGTGGTGAGTTGCTCTTTTGCGCCCACCACGCCCGCGAGCACGGAGACAAGCTCAAGGAGATCGCCGCCACCGTCGTCGACGAGACCCACAAGCTGTCCCCGACGCCGGCCGGAGCGAACGAAGCCTGAGCATCGCACTGACGAACCACGACGGACGGCCCCGGACCAGATGGTCCGGGGCCGTCGTCGTCGTGCGAGGGTGGGGTCCGTGACCGGTCTGGACGTCGTCGTGGCCCTGGTCATCGCCCTCGGTGTGGTCGGGACCCTGGTGCCGGTGCTGCCCGGGTCGGTCCTGGTCCTGGGCGCGGTGCTGGTGTGGGCCGTGCAGGTCCGGACCGAGGTCGGCTGGGTCGTCCTCGCCGCGGTGGGCGTCCTGCTGGTCGTCGGTGGTGTCGTGAAGTACGTCGTGCCCGGTCGGCGGCTCAACGACGCGGGCATCCCGGCCTCGCCCCAGTGGGTCGGGGCCGGAGTGGGGGTCGTGGGCGTCTTCGTGGTGGCGGTGATCGGACTGTTAGCCGGCGTCGTGCTGGGCGTGTACGCCGCCGCGCGGCGCCGCCTCGGCTCGGCGCTGGCCTGGCCGTCGACCAGGGCCGCGCTGCGCGCCGTGGGCCTGAGCATCGTGATCGAGCTGGTCGCCGCCCTGCTCGCCGCCGGCACCTGGGTGGTCGGCGTCGTCCTGGTCTGAAGCGGCCCCGGCGTGGACGCCCGGGGCGGCTCAGCCCCGCGAACGGGTGGCGAAGGTGCGGGCGGCCTTCAGCTCGTTGGCCCAGCCCTCGGCGTTGTCGCTGCGTTGCTGCGCGGCGGCCTGCGGGTCCTCGCTGAGCGTGGTGAAGCCACTCTCGGCGACCTTCAGCGTGACCCCGCCGATGGTCTGCTCGACCCACAGCTCGACCAGGGTCGCGGCGTCACCGAGCTCGCTCGCCGGCGCGCTGCGCCAGCGGAAGGCGGCGTACCTGGGTTCGTCGAGCTCGACGACCTGGAGGGCGAAGTCGCCCCACTCCGGGTGCGTCAGCACCACGTGGTCGTCCTGCTCGCGCAGCACCGGCTCGGGGTCGACGTCGCCGTCGTTGATCCACCAGCCCGGTCGGGCGACGAGCTGCCAGACCGTGTCGAGGTCGGCGGCGATGTAGATCTCGTCCTCGATGCGGTCGTCGGCCGGTGTCGCGGAGGTGTGGTCGGTCGGCGTCGTGTCGTTCACGGCGTCAGTCATACCGGACGGGACAGGGAGAGCGCGAAGTCGTTTGCCGGATCGGTCCACCAGTGGGTGATCTCCAGGCCTGCCCGGGCCAGCTCCTGGGTGACCGCGGCCCGCCGGAACTTCGAGGAGATCTCGGTGCGGATCTCTTCGCCCTGCTCCAGCTCGACGTCGAGCCCGATCCGCCCGACCCGCACCGACTGGGCCCGGGTCGAGCGCAACCGCATCTCGATCCACTCGTTCTCCGCGTCCCAGACGGCCACGTGCTCGAAGGCGTCCACGTCGAAGTCGGCGTCGAGGTCGCGGTTCAGGACCCGGAGCACGTTCTTGTTGAACGCCGCGGTGACGCCCTGGGCGTCGTCGTACGCCGCGACGAGGCGCTCGGGCGACTTCACCAGGTCGGTGCCGAGCAGGAAGAAGTCGCCCTGCTCCAGGGTGCCGCGCACGCCGTTGAGGAAGGCGGCCCGCTGGTCGGGGTCGAGGTTGCCGATCGTGGAGCCCAGGAAGGCCAGCAGCCGGCGTTCGCCACGAGGCAGCTGCATCAGGTGCTTCTCGAAGTCCCCCACGACGGGAGCCACCTCGAGCCCGGGGTACTCCGAGGCCACGGCCGTGCTGGCCTCGGTGAGGATGGCGGGGTCGACGTCGAAAGGCACGAACCGCTTCAGGGTGCCGGCGTCGTGCAGGGTGCGCAGCAGCAGGCGGGTCTTCTCCGAGGTGCCGCTGCCGAGCTCCATCAGGGTCACCGCGCCGGAGATCTCCGAGATCTCCGCCACGTGGGCCTCGAGCAGGGCCTTCTCGGTGCGTGTCGGGTAGTACTCCGGTACCCGGGTGATCTGGTCGAACAGGACGCTGCCCGCGGCGTCGTAGAAGTACTTGGGCGGCAGGGTGCGCGGCGTCCACACCAGACCGGCGGCCACGTCACGGGCCATCTGCTCGGCCAGGCTGCCGGGGTCGAGGTGGTGGTCGAGGGCGAGCAGGGTCATCACAGCTCCAGTGCGGTCACGGCGACCCCGTCGGGGGTCACCTCGAGAAGGTGGCGGTCGGGCACGTTGACCCAGCGCGGATCATCGTCCCAGGGTTCGCTGGCCACGACGACCCCGTCGGGATCAACGAGATAGCTCAGCGGGTCGCCCCAGGTGGTGGCGAGCAGGCGGACGCCGTCGGTCAGCAGGAGGTTGAGGAAGGCGGCCGGGTCGGCGGCGGCGACCTCGAGGACCGTCCGGGCCACCTGTCCGGGGCCCTCGGCGAACACGTGGGCGGCCAGCAGGGCGGAGTCGCAGACGGACTCGGCGTCGCGGCGGGCCGGCAGCACGGCCCGGTCGACCAGGCCGTTGTGGGACAGCAGCCAGCGGCCGTCGGTGAACGGCGCCGCCGCGGTCTCGTCGGCCGGCATTCCGACGCTGGCCGAGCGGACCGCCGCGACCACCGCGCCGGAGCGGAGCACCGGCGCGACCGAGGCGAAGGACGGGTCGCTCCACAGGGGATGCGAGGAGCGCCAGCGCACCGGCTCGGCGCTGCCCTCCACCAGGAACCCCACGCCCCAGCCGTCGGCGTTGACCACGCCACGGCGCTGCCGTCGGGGGGCGTAGGACTGCGCGAGCAGGCCGTGCTCGGGCTCGAGGACGAGCGACGCGATGCTGCGCGGCGCGCCCAGCCAGGCCAGGTGCCTACACATCGAGCCCGACCGTCCTGACCTCGGCGTCCCAGGCCAGCCGCAGACCGCTGAAGATCTGGCGCCGCACCGGGTGGTCCCAGTTGCGGAACGACGGCCGGATTGCCGCGCCGCCGACGGCCCAGGAGCCGCCGCGCAGGACACGGTAGTCGCCGCCGACGAACGGCTCGGTGTAGTCGGCGTACAGCATCGGGCTGAACCCGGGCCACACCTCGAGGCCCGAGGAGGTCCACTCCCACACCTCGCCCATGGTCTGCTCCACGCCGTACGCCGAGGCGCCGGCGGGGTAGGCGCCCACGGGTGCGGGCCGCAGCGCCGCGCCGCCCAGGTTGGCCAGGGCGGGGGTCCACCCCGTATCCCCCCAGGGCCAGCGTCGGCGCCGCTGGGCGACCGGGTCCCAGGCGCACGCCTTCTCCCACTCCTGCTCGGTGGGCAGGCGCGCGCCGGCCCAGGCGGCGTACGCCTCGGCCTCGAAGAAGCACACGTGCTGGACCGGCTCGTCGGGCGGCACCTCCTCGACGAGGCCGAAGCGACGGCGGCGGCCGTCGGCGGACCAGAAGAGCGGGCGCTCCCAGCCGGCCGAGAGACGGTGCCGCCAGCCGCGCGGGGACCACCAGTGCGGCTGGTCGTAGCCGCCCGCGTCGATGAAGCCCTGCCACTCGGCGTTGGTCACCGGCGTGCGGGCGATCCGGAAGGCCGCCACCTCGACGGTGTGGGCGGGCCGCTCGTTGTCGAGCGAGAACGGCTCGGCGTGGGCGTCGACCCCGAGGGTGAAGGGTCCGGCCGGCACCAGGACCCCGTCCCTCGGCACGGCTCGACCGGCCGGCAGCGGGCCGCCGGGACCCAGCAGGTTGGCTCCGTCACGCAGCTGGTGGGTGGCCAGCATCGTCTCGGTGTGCTGCTGCTCGTGCTGCTCGACCATGCCGAAGGGGAACAGGAGCTCCTCGTCGAGCCGCTCGAGGCCGTCGAGCACCCGGCCGCGGACGTCGCTGAGGTAGGTCCGAGCCTCGACCGCGGAGAGCAGCGGAAGACGGACCCGGCTGGCGCGGGGGTGCTCGAAGGCGTCGTAGAGCTTCTCGATCCGGGCGGTGAGCAGCCCCTGGGCCGCGGGGTCGCCGCCGCGGAGCAGCCAGAGGTCCTCCTGCTGCCCGACGTGCGCGAGGTCCCAGACCAGCGGGCTCATCAGCTCGTTGTGCTGCGTAGTCAGCTCGACGTCATCCAGGTCGGTCAGGTGCAGCGTGCGGGCGCGGGCGGCCTCCAGACCGCGGGCGGCACGCTCGCGCAGGTCAGGCACGGGCCTCCTCCTCGAGGACGTGCAGCGGCCCGTGGGTCGCCGCGCTCTCGCGCAGCTCGTCGCAGGGGGTGCGACCCGAGGTCACCAGCTCGGCGTACGCCTCGAGGGGGGCCTTCAACGGCTCGGGCACCCGGTCGGCCGCAACCTGGGCGCAGCCCACCACGGCCCGCCGGATCTCGGGGTCGTCGAGGCCCCGGCGGGCCGCGGTCTCCCAAGCGTGCGCGATCGGGGCACACAGGTCGGCGGCCTGGTCGGCCGCGACCGGGTCGTCGGCCAGGGTGACCACCATGGCCGCCAGCGCGGGCCACCACCGGTCGGGCAGCGCGTCGAGGCAACGGATCTCGAGGTAGCCGCGGGGTCGTACCGGCGGGAACAGCGTGGTCAGGTGGTAGTCGAGGTCGTCGAGGTCGGCGGGCCGGCCCAGCAGTGCGGGATCGTGCAGCCAGTCCCCGAAGGTGAGGCGGTCGGTGATCGGACGCAGCACGGACTCGCCCTCAGCTCCCCCACCCTGCTCGCGGATCAGCATCACGGGTGCGTCGAGGGCGTAGAGCGCCCAGGCCACGCTCGGCTCCCCGTCCGTGATCGGGTCACTGCGCCCGTGGTCGATGCCGTTCCAGGTCTCTTGCCGCATCGAGTGCCAGCCCGATGCCCGCCCCCCGAGGTACGGCGAGGCTGACGAGGCCGCGACCAGCATCGGCACCATCGAGCGCAGCAGGTGCAGGCGGGCCGACCAGCCCTCGCGGGGCCCGGCGTCCAGGTTGACCTGCAGGGCAGCGGTCGCGGTCATCATCGAACGACCGGGCCCCCCGCACCCGCGGGCCTCGAAGTGCTGCTCCATGGCCTCGTAGCGGTGGTGCGGGTTGGTCCGCACCGGCGTGCGGGCCGGGTCGGCACCCAGGGGGGCCGCGCCGTAGCCCCGCTCGGCCAGCGCGGTGCGGAGCGCGTCGCGGTCCAGGCCGAGCGCAGCAACCGAGGTGACGGCGTCGTCGTACGGCGGGGTGGACAGCTCGACCTGGCCCCCAGGCTCGATGGTCACGGTGCTGCCGGAGGGCATCGGGGGCAGGGACGCCACCAACGCCGTCACCTCCGGCCAGGACGGCCGCACCCCGGGCCGGGCCAGGTCGACGAGGTGGAACTCGAGCTCCAGCCCGACCCGTCGGGTGGTGGTCGGGGTGAGCGCGGCGGCGGTGACGTAGGACGCGGCCGCAGCCACCGGGTCACGGCCCGCGAAGACGTCGTCGCTCGCGAGGCTCTGCACTGTCTGAGCGGTCATGCCGCCCCCTCCTGGTCCGGACCGGTCGACTGCTCGACCGCGGGTCGGTGCGGGGGCGGTCGTGGGGACCCGTCCTCGTCGTTCGTCGTCCACCATGCCTCATGCCGCGCACTTTCCCAACCGCCCGCCCGGGGGTGGCCGAGGTGTTCAGGCTTTCGTCACACCTGAGTCACTCGACCTCGACCCGCCCAGCCCGGACCGACGCGAGCCAGGCACCCGCACTCGGCACGGTCAGGTCCACGCCGTCCTCACGGGTGCTGTCGTCCTCGGTCAGGTCGCCGACCGGTCGTCGGGTCCGGAGGCTCGGTGGTGGTCGGCGGCCTCACGGGCGACCCACGGGACGGGCCAGTGCGTCGACCGCGGCACCGAAGACCGGGGACAGCAGGGCTGCGGCCGGCACAATGGCCCGCCGGGTGGCGACCGGGCGGGTCCCGACCAGGAGCGCGGTCGTCAGCCAGCGGTAGCGCCGGGTGAGCACCCGCCAGTCCCGCTCGTAGCGACCGGGCACCCCGTCGGTGATCGCGGTGACCGCGGCCCCGGCCTGGGCGAAGGCCAGGGCCAGGCCCTCGCCGGTCAGCGCGTCCACGTAGCCCGCGGCATCCCCCACCAGCAGGACCCGGCCGGCCACCCGCTGCCGGGCCCGCTGGCGCAGCGGTCCGGCGCCCCGCACGTCGCTGGCCGGCTCGCCGTCCGCGAGCAGGGCATGCAGTTCCGGAAGGGCTCGCAGCCGCTCGTCGAAGGACCCCTTGCTCGAGGCCAGCACGGCCACCCCGACGACGTCGTCGGCGACCGGGGTCACGTAGGCCTCCACCTCGCGGCCCCAGTGCACCTCGACGTACGCCGACCAGGGCGCGGTGCGGAAGTGCCGGCGCAGGCCGAAGCGGGGGTGCCGGGTGAGCGGGACGTCCAGGCCGAGCGAGCGTCGCAGCGGCGAGTGCAGGCCGTCGGCGGCCACCAGGTGACGGGCCCGGACACCGTCGGCGACGACGTGCTGGTCGTCTTGTCGCAGCTCACGCACCGGGCGGTACTCCACCCGCGCCCCCGCCGCCAGGGCCGCGTCGAGCAGCGCCGCGTGCAGCGTCGTGCGCCGGATGCCGCGGCCCGGGCCGTGGGCGAAGTCGGACTGGGTGGACCGCCGCCCCCCGACGTAGCGGACGCCACGGAACGCGTGGCCCGGCGGGTCGACGCCGAGGTCCTGCAACGACTGCAGCGCCCCCGGCATCAGCCCCTCACCACAGGCCTTGTCGACCACGCCGGGCCGTGGCTCCCACACCTCGACCTCGAGCCCGGCCCTGGCCGCGTGCAGGGCGGTGACCAGCCCGGCGGGGCCGCCCCCGGCGACGAGCAGGTCGACGCTGCGGCTGTTCACGCGCTCACCGTCGAGGCGGCGCTCAGGGCGCGCTGCTCCTCGCGCAGCCGCACGGTCAGCAGCGCCGCGTTGGCCATCGTGAACACCGCGGCGGTGATCCAGGCGCCGTGCACGAGCGGCAGCGCCGCCCCCTCGACCACCACGGCCACGTAGTTGGGGTGCCGCAGGAAGCGGTAGGGCCCGGAGGCCACCAGAGCCATGCCGGGCACGACGATGACCCGGGTGTTCCACCGCCGCCCGAGCGTACCGATGCACCACCAGCGCAGGACCTGGCAACCCACGACCAGCGCGAGCATGCTCCAGCCCAGAGCGGGCACGAACATGCGGTCCGCGAGCCAGACCTCGACCACGCAGCCGACCAGGAGCCCGGTGTGCAGGACGACCATCACCGGGTAGTGGCCCTGGCCGGTCTCCACGCCACCGCGGGCCATCGCCCACGCGGCGTTGCGCCGTGAGACCAGCAGCTCGGCCAGCCGTTCCAGGCCGACGAGCACGACCAGCACGGTGTAGAGGATCGCGCTCATCGCGGGGACCTCAGCAGGACCAGCTCGGAGCAGAACCCCGGGCCCATGGCCAGCATCAGCCCGTACGACCCGGGAGCAGGTGGGCGGGTCTCCAGGGTGTCGGCCAGCACGTGCAGGACCGAGGCCGAGGACAGGTTGCCGACCCGGGACAGCGAGTCCCAGGTGACCTGCAGGGCCTCGCGCTCGACCCCGAGGGCCTGTTGCAGGGCCTCGAGCACCTTGGGTCCCCCGGGGTGCGCGACGTACCAGCCGACGTCGTCGGGGCCCAGGTCGTGCTGGGCCAGGAATCGTCGGACGTCGTCTCCCAGGTAGGTGCGCACCACGTCGGGGACGGCGCTGTCCAGCACGATCTTGAGGCCGCCGGCCCCGACGTCCCAGCCCATGGTCCGCTCGGAGTCGGGGTAGAGGCGACTGCGGCTGGCCAGCACCTCCGGCTGCACGCGGCCCGTCTGCACCAGCCGCTCGGCCCGTCGCGTCCCAGCGGCGACCACAGCCGCCGCGCCGTCGCCGAACAGGCCGCTGGCCACCAGGTTGGGCACCGAGGCGTCGTCGCGCTGCAGGGTCAGCGAGCACAGCTCGACGCTCATCAGCACGGCCACGGCGTCGGGGTGGCCGACCAGGTAGTCGTCCAACCGGGCCACCCCAGCGGCCCCGGCGACGCACCCCAGGCCCACGACGGGCACCCGCACCACGTCGTCGCGCAGCCCGATCCGGGCCGCCACCCGGGCGTCCAGCGACGGCACCGCGAGCCCGGTGACGGTGGCGGAGATGATCAGGTCCACGTCGGCGGGCGTCAGGTCGACGGCCTTGAGCGCGTCGACGACGGCGCGGGCGCCGAGCTGGACCCCCGCTGAGATGAAGGCGTCGTTGGCCTGCCCGAAGTCGCGCAGCTCGGCATACTGCTCCAGCGGCAGGACGGTGTGCCGGGTCTCCACGCAGGCGTTGCGGTGGAACCGCTCGATCACGGCCCGGCTGACCTGGCTCGTCATCGAGCTCGCAAACGACTCGGTGATCTCCTCCTGCCGGTAGCGGTGCTCCGGCAGCACGCCTCGGACACTCAGGATGCGGGTGCTCATCTCAGCTCATCTCCCTCGTGCCTGGCGGGTCCTCGGCCCCGGATCGTCTCCGGGCCAGGGCACCCACCAACCCCCGGGCCATGGTGGGGGTGATCCGACCGCGGGCGAGACCCAGGTCGACGAGGTCGTCGAAGACGCGCTGGTCGCGGGCCGAGGCCTCGATCCCGGCGGCCAGCACCGGGCCGTGCAGGCTGAGCCGGGCGGCCGCGGCCGTGTGCCGCAGGTGCGGGAACAGGTGGGCGCGAGCCGCCCTGACGTAACGGTGCCCGGCCGACGCGGGTTCCCCGGCGCCCACCGCCCGCGCGGCCGCCCGGCCGGCCTCGAGACCGGTCGCGACCGCGTAGTAGATACCCTCACCGGTCAGCGGGTTGACGAGCCCGGCGGCGTCACCCACCAGGAGCACGCGCCCGCTCGGCGGTCGCCAGCGCGGGCCGGACAGCGGCAGGTGGTGGCCCACCCAGTCCGTGCCGCCCCGGGTGGAGCCGGGGAGCAGCTGCTCGAGCCGGTCCAGGAGCAGGCGGCGTGAGGGTGGTGCCGCCGAGTGGCCCAGCACCTCGCCGTACCCGACGTTGGCCTGGCCGTCACCGCAGTCGAAGGACCACGCGTACGACGGCTGCCGCGTCGTCCCGAAGGTGATCACCTGGGCGCCGGCGCGACCGGTCGGGACCGGCGCGTAGCCGCGCAGGGCGAACGCCGTGCGCCCGGTCGCGACGCCGAGTCCTCGGCGCACGCCCGAGTGCGCCCCGTCCGCCCCCACCACGACCGCGGCGTCGATCTCGCCGTCCAGCACGACGCCGTCGGCCCCGACCCGCACCTCCCGCACCCGGTGCCGCACCAGCTGGGCTCCGGCCGCGCAGGCGGCGTCGACCAGGCGGGCGTCCAGGACCAGGCGGGGCACCACGTACGCGGGCCGCGACATCCGGCGCTCGACCTGCTGGTCGCCGAGGGTGAGCCGAAGCCGGGGCACCGGGACCCGGTCGTCGAGCAGACCGGTGACGCCCACCCTGGCCAGCAGGTCGAGCACGTGGGGCGCGACACCGTCGCCGCAGGCCTTGTCGCGCGGGAAGTCGGCCCGGTCCAGCAGCA
>JAJAYJ010000149.1 GCA_026786275.1 Nocardioides sp.
CATCAACATCACGACGGTGATCGCGACCGGGGTGCCGAAGCCGGCGAGCGCCTCGAGCAGCGCACCGAAGCAGAAGGCGATGATGATCGCCTGGATCCGCTGGTCGGGGCTGACCTTCTCGAACGAGCGACGCAGCACGTCGAAGTGTCCGGAGGCCACGGTCAGGTTGTAGACCCAGATCGCGTTGATCACGATCCAGAGGATCGGGAAGAACCCGAACAGGGCGCCGTCGGCGGCCGCCCAGAGCGCCTGGCCCACCGGCATCGAGAACAGCACGACCGCGATGACCAGAGCCACGCCGAGAGAGATCAGCCCCGCCACCCAGGCCTTGAGGCGGAGTCCGCCGAGCAGGATGAAGAGGGTCAGCAGCGGGATCGCGGCGCACAACGCGCTGAGGGCGAGGGACCCTGCGACGGGATCGAGGGATTGCTGGAACATGAGCGAGTGCCTCCGGGTGGTGGGATGGGACGAGACGTGCTAGGGCGCCGGGCGCAGGCTGCTGGCGGGGCGACCGCTGAGGGAGGCGTCGAGGACCTCGATGGTGTGCGCCATCCCCATCTGGTGCCCGGAGCGCTCGATGGCGGAGGTGACCTGCATCAGGCACCCCGGGTTCGCGGTGACCAGCACCTGGGCCCCGGTGGCCACGATGGTGGCGGCCTTGCGGTCCCCGAGCTCGCGGGCGGGCTCGGGGTTGAGGATGTTGTAGATCCCGGCCGAGCCGCAGCAGAGGTCGGCGTCGGCGATCTCACGGACCTCGAGCCCGGGGATGCCGCGCAGCAGGCGCCGGGGCTGGGCCCGGACACCCTGGGCGTGCGCGAGGTGGCAGGCGTCGTGGTAGGCCACGGTCAGGTCGAGCGGGTGCCGGGTGGCCACCGGACCCAGCTCGTCGAGGATCTCGGAGACGTCGCGGACCCGGTCGGCGAAGGCCGCGGCCTTGGCGGCGTACGCCGGGTCGTCGGCGAGCAGCGCGGCGTACTCTTTCATCGTCGAGCCGCAGCCGGCGGCGTTCACGACGACGTGCTCGACCCCGGAGCCCTCGAAGGAGTCCACCAGCCGGCGCGCGAAGTCCTGGGCCTCCTCCTGCCGGCCGTTGTGCGCCGACAGCGCCCCACAGCAGCCCTGCCCTGCGGGCACCACCACGTCGCAGCCCTCGGCCCGCAGCACCCGCGCGGTCGCGGAGTTCACGCCCGGGAAGAAGGCTCCCTGCACGCAGCCGGTCAGCAGGCCGACCACCGCCCGGCGCTCGCCGTGGGCCGTGATGTACGACGGCAGCGGCTCGGGCCGGCCCAGCCGGGGCGCGAGACCCTCCATCGCGGCCAGCTGCGGCGCCATCCGCTCCAGCAGGCCCGTACGACGCATCGCGCGGTCGAGACCCGTGGCCTGCACGAGCCGCAGCGGACCGCGCAGCAGCCGGAGCCTCTTCGGGTGCGGGAAGAGCGAGAAGATCAGGCCGCGCAGCGCCTTGTCCTTGCTTGAGCGCTCGTGGTGACGCTCCACCTGGGCCCGGGTCTGCTCGATCAGCGTGTCGTACTGCACGCCCGACGGGCACGAGGTCACGCAGGCCATGCACCCCAGGCAGGCGTCCCAGTGCGAGACCATCGCGTCGTCCATGGGCTGGCCCTCCAGCCCCTCCTTCATGAGATAGATCCGCCCGCGGGGGGAGTCCATCTCCTCGCCCCACAGCACGTACGTCGGGCACGTCGGCAGGCAGAAGCCGCAGTGCACGCAGTCACCGATCAGGGCGGCGTCCGGCGGGTGGTGCTCGTCGAAGGCGCCACCGGGCACCGGCAGGCCGAGGTCGATGATGCTGCCGGTCTCGCCCACGGCGGCACCGGCGGCCGCCTCGCGGGCGGACTGGTCGGGTGTGCTGGTCATCTCAGATACCTCCGATGAAGCGACCCGGCGCGAGCCGGTGGTCGGGGTCGAACTGGTCCTTGACCCGGCGCATCAGGTCGATCGCGGCGACCGGGCCCCACACGTCGACCGCGGCCTTCACGCCCGGCGCGGCGTCCACCACGACGAGGCTGCCGCCGTGGCGCCGGCAGACCTCTCGCAGCGAGGTCACGGTGGTGGCCACGTCGTCGAGGCAGGTGCCGGCCGGCAGCGCGGCGTGCAGCACGCCCGCGCCCGCCGAGCCCCGCAGCGCCACCGGGGCGGGGC
>JAJAYJ010000150.1 GCA_026786275.1 Nocardioides sp.
CCCAGACCCCGACGGCGCGGGCCAGGGGGTGGGGCGGGGCGGACCGCCGGGCAGCGAGGCGCCCGGCGTCCGCGCGGACCTCGCCACTGGTCTTCAGGGCGAGGAAGAGCGCACCATGAAGGGCGAACAGGAGCAGCGTGGTGAGGCCGCCGAGCAGGGCGTAGGGATTGAGCAGGGTCAGGAGCGTCCCGGTGAACTGCTTGTCGGCGTCGATCGGCACGCCGCGCACGATGTTCGCCAGCGCCACGCCCCACAGCAGCGCCGGGACCCAGGAGCCGACCACGATCGCGACGTCTGCCCGCCCGCGCCAGCGGTGGTCGTCGACCTTGCCCCGCCACTCGAAGGCGACCCCGCGGACGATGAGCGCGACCAGGATGAGCAGCAGCGGCAGGTAGAACCCGCTGAAGAGCGTGGCGTACCACTCCGGGAAGGCCGCGAAGGTGGCCCCGCCGGCGACCAGCAGCCAGACCTCGTTGCCGTCCCAGACGGGTCCGATGGTGTTGATGAGCACCCGCCGACGACGGTCGTCGTGGACCCCGGAGGCGTCGCGGTCCAGGAACGGCAGCAGCATGCCGACGCCGAAGTCGAACCCCTCCAGGACCAGGTAGCCGGCCCACAGCACGGCGATCAGCACGAACCACACGACGGCGAGGTCCATCGGTTCTCCTCCAGCGATCTCGGGACGGCGGCGGGTCAGTAGGCGAACGAGAGCGGGGCGTCCTCGTCCGCGGCGCGCGGGGCCGCCGGCTGCACCGGCTGCAAGCCGTGCTGGGCGTACCGGCGCATCAGCCCGAACCAGATGACGGCGAGCACCCCGTAGACGAGCGTGAACGCGACCAGCGACGTCGCCACCATCCAGGCGGGGTGGCGCGAGACACCGTCCTGCACCAGCATCCACACCCCGTCCACGCCGCTGGGGTTCGGTGCGACGACCCAGGGTTGACGGCCCATCTCGGTGAAGGCCCAGCCGAACAGGTTGGCCGCGAACGGGAACGGGATGGCCCACAGGCCGAGCCGTCCCAGCCAGCGGTGCCCCGGCACCCGACCGCCGCGGGTGAGCCACAGGCCCGCGAGGGCCAGCAGCGCACTGACCGCGCCGAGCCCGATCATCAGCCGGAAGCTCCAGTACGTGACCGCCAGGGGTGGGACGTAGTCGCCGGGTCCGTACGCCTCGACGTAGCGGTCCTGGAGGTCGTTGACCCCCTCGATGGTGGCGTCGGGGTCGCCGGTCGCCAGCCACGAGGTGAGACCCGGGACGGCGAGCGTGCGGACGTCGCACTGCTCCGCCACGTCGCCGACCGCCAGCAGGCTGAATCCGGCGCCCTCCTCGGTCGAGCACAATGCCTCGGCCGCAGCCATCTTCATCGGCTGCTGCTCGAACATGAGCTTGGCCTGGAGGTCACCGCTGATGGCCAGGCCGACGCCGGCGGCCAGGATCGTCACCAGCCCGATCCGGGTCGCCGACCGCCAGGTCCGCGCCTGCTCGAGGTCACGACCGCGGGCGGCCCGGACCATCCACCAGGTACCGAGGCCGGCCACGAACGTGCCCGCCACCAGGAGCGCCCCGGTGATGGTGTGCGGGAAGGCGGCCAGCGTCGTGCTGTTGGTCAGCAGCGCCCAGATGCTCACGAGCTCGGCCCGACCGGACTCGGCGTCGAGGCGGATGCCGACCGGGTGCTGCATGAACGAGTTGGCGGCCAGGATGAAGTACGCGCTGGCCCAGGTCGCGGCCGCCACGATCCAGATCGTCGCCAGGTGGACCCGGCGCGGCAGCCGGTCCCAGCCGAAGATCCACAGCCCCAGGAAGGTCGACTCGACGAAGAAGGCGGCGAGGCCCTCGATGGCGAGCGGCGCCCCGAAGACGTCACCCACGAAGCGCGAGTACTCGCTCCAGTTCATGCCGAACTGGAACTCCTGCACGATCCCCGTCACGACCCCGATGGCGAAGTTGATGAGCATCAGCTTGCCGAAGAACATGGTCAGCCGGTACCAGCGCTCGTCGCCCGTCCGGTGCCAGCGCGTCTGCATCAGCGCGACCAGGGGTGCGAGCCCGATCGTCAGCGGGACGAAGACGAAGTGGTAGAGCGTCGTCACGCCGAACTGCAGGCGGGCCAGGTCGAGCTGTTCCATTCGGTCCTCCGGGTCTCGGGTTCGACCCGCACGCTAGGACGGGGGCTGCGGAGCCGTCCCGGGACCAAAGCCCCGTCCTGCACCGGTTCTTCGTCACGCCGCCCCGACCCGGGCCCTAGGTCCCGGGAGATCGGGACCTCGGCCCGGTCCGGTCCGCTCCTCCCGCTCCTAGCATCGGGGCACGGCACGAAACGGTCGCACGGACCTCCCCGGGATACCCGGGGCCGGCGGCCACCGACGAAGGAGACCGCCATGAGCACGCACCGCGACATCGACACCGGGGACCAGGGACTGGCCCACCCCGGCACCGTGCACCCCGACCTCGCGGACCTCGGCCGTCCCACCATCGCAAACCGGGTCTGGGGCGTCACCCGGATCACCCTCGGGCTCGTCTTCTTCTGGGCCTTCGTCGACAAGCTCTTCGGTCTCGGTTTCGCGACCCCGTCCGAGCGCTCCTGGCTCTCCGGTGGATCCCCCACCGCGGGCTTCCTCGGTGGCGTCGAGGGACCGTTCTCGGGCGTCTACACGGCGATCGCCGGTCAGGCGTGGGCGGACTGGCTGTTCATGCTCGGCCTGCTCGGTATCGGTGTCGCACTGCTCGTCGGCGTGGCGATGCGCTTCGCCGCCGCCGCCGGTGCGCTGCTGCTGGTGCTGATGTGGACCGCCCTGCTGCCGATGGTCAACAACCCCGTCATCGACGACCACCTCGTCTACGCGATCGTCCTGGTCGGTCTCGCCGCCGCCGGCGCCGGACACACCTTCGGCCTGGGCCGTCGCTGGGAGCGGCTGGCGATCGTGCGGCGGTTCCCCGTCCTGCGCTGATCGCAGGATCGCGAAGACCGAAGGATCCGAGCCCTCCTGGGGCCCGGATCCTTCGGTCTTCTGCACGTCGGAGGTGAGCCGGCGCGGGGCATCAGACAGTGCGGAACCAGCGCCCGGAGATCTCGGTGACCTCGACCCGCACCAGGTGCGGCTTCGCTGCCGGGTGGAGCGGGGTCAGCGGCAGGAACAGGGCGTCGAGCGACTCGTGCAGGCCGCGCACCTCGCGCCCCCGGCCCTTCACCACCACGCTCCACGCGCTGCCCTCCTCGGCGTCCACGCCGTCGGCCTCCAGGGCCACCTGCTTGCCGTCGGAGGCGTCCAGCTTGGTCCCGGCGGCGGTGCGGAACACGATGCTGCCGCCGTCGACCACGAACGTGACGGGGAAGATGTCCGGACCTGCCTCGGTGACGACGGCGAGCCGGCCCAGCCGGCTCTCGCGGAGCATGGCCCAGGCCTGCGAGGACGACAGGGCCAGGGCCGGGGATGTGGTGTCCATGCCAGCGACGATGCGCCCCGACCTGACCCGGCGCCAGGGCCGAAGGACCCGATCAGCCCTCGGACGACGGACCGCCGGCCGGCCGCTCGGCGGGCGCAGCACTGGGTGCGGCGCCAGGCGGTGCCGCCGGCGCAGCAGCGGGCGGTGGTGGCCGCGGGGGGGGCCGCCGCCCCCG
>JAJAYJ010000151.1 GCA_026786275.1 Nocardioides sp.
CGTCTGGCGCGTGCACAAGCGCCGACTCGACCCCCGGGGGGGAGGGGATGAGGGGCTAGCGTCGGCCCTTGCGGATGCCTGCGCTGGCACGCTTGGTCGTCGTGAGCCGGGTGGAGCCGTCGTAGTCGCTGCGCCCGGCCCGGATGCCGAAGAAGTCGGCCACCGTGGGCGCGACATCGACGGTGCTGGCCGCGTGGGAGGACGACCTGCCGCGCGGCACGTCGCGGTGGCCGCCTCCGATGAAGAACGGGATCGGCTCGGTGGCCGGGTGTCCGTGGTTGCCGGGGATGGGGTTGGACAACAGGGGCTGCGGGTCGCTGAAGCGCCAGCCCGCCTGGCAGTACAGCACCACGTCCCCGGCCTCCGGGCCGAGCCGCAGCCGCGGGTCGGTACGCGCGGGCGCCTCGAGCACGCCGGGCGTGGCCGTCGCGATGGTCTGGATCCGCTGGACCGCCTGGGCCCGCTGGTCCTCGGCGCCGCGCCAGTAGACCAGCTCGGCGCCACCGTTCTGCGCGATCACGACCTGGCCGGCCAGGAACGGGTCGGCGGCCAGGCGCGGGGTCATCGTGATGGTGTTGGTCGGGATCGACCAATCCATCGAGTGGTCAGCCAGCACGACCACCATGCTCTTCTCCCAGCGTCCCGTGGACTTGAGCGTGTCGATGAACGTCCCGACCAGGCGGTCGGTGTCGATGAGCGCGCTGCGCCGCAGCGCCTTGACGCCCGCCGGGCCGGTGACATCGGAGTGCCCGAAGCGGTCGATGTCGCCCAGGTTGACGAACATCAGGTGCGGGTCGTAGTCGTCGAGCATCGCGTCGACGGCGCGCATCGTGGCCTGGTCCGGCGCATGGTTGGTCAGGGGCAGCAGCGGGAACGGCTCCCACCGTCGCCCGGCCCGCTCACCGAAGATGCCGTACAGGTAGTCCTTGCTGAGCACCGTCGCGGTGCGCAGGCCGCGGACGTTCATCCGGTCGATGATGGTCGCGACCTTGATGTCGCTGGGCCGGTCCATGTCGCGGATGGTGCCCTCGGTGAGGTCCAGCACGCTGTTGGCCGGTACGCCGGTCCGGTCTGGACGCATGCCCGTCATCATCATCACGTGGTTGGGGATGGTCTCCATGACCGGCATCGAGACGGCACGCGGGTAGGCCAGACCACCGTCGCGCAAGGCCTTCAGATTCGGCGTGAGGCCCTGGTCGAGCTCGTCGGGGCGACAGCCGTCGATCACGAGCACGTAGGCCCGTCGTCCGCGCCGGCGCTGCACCGTGGCGCCCTCGTGCAGCGTCCTGGCCGGCTTCTTCTTCGTCGGCGCGGCGGCGGCCGAGCCCGCCGCAGCGCTGAACGCGAGGCCGGCGCCGGCCGTGATCAGCGTCCGACGGCCGGTCCGGATCCTCTCCTGGCCATCCTCGAACGGAGAGCCGCCCGGGCGCTGCGGGTCGTAGGCCTCGTCCTGGCAGCCCATCAGGACTCCTGCACCGGTGCGCCGACGGCCTGGACGCGGCCGGTGGTGGCATCCGTCTTGTACGACGCCGTCCAGGTCACCGCGGTGTCGCGGTCGGCACGGTCGCCGATGATGTACCAGTCCATCTGCGCTCTCCTGCTCGTGAGGTCGAGGACCGAGAAGCCGTGGTCGTCGAAGTTGAGGTACTTGATGTGGCGGTTGTTGGCGGTGATCGCCTGCTCGACGGCGACGCTCCCGGTGCGCCGCGGCACGGCGAGGATGTCCTTGAGGTTGTTCGAGGTCACCGAGGTGCACACGAACTCGACCCCGGCCGAGTCGCCCAGCGGGTACGTCGCGGCGTCGTAGGGCAGCTCGGCGGCCCACCCGGAGTGGATGTCGCCGGTGATGAACAACGCGTCCTTGACCCCCTTGTCGCGGATGACGTCGAGCACCTCGCGCCGGTCGGCGGTGTAGCCGTCCCACTGGTCCACGTTGTAGGGGAACCCGTCGGTGGGCAGGAGTCCCGTGACGTCGTTGATCGGCTTGATCAGGTCCTGCGGCAGCGACCCGAAGGCGACCGGGGCGATCATCACCGGGTTGCCGACGATCTTCCACTGCACCTCGCGGTCCAGGCTGCTCTTGAGCCAGGCCATCTGCGCGTCGCCGGTGAGTGTGCGGGCGGGGTCGCTGAGCGCAGCCTCAGACGCCGGAGCGGGCGCCGGCAGGGCCGTCTTGACCTGCTCGCTGCGGTAGGTGCGCAGGTCGAGCATGCTGAGCTCGGCCAGCTGACCGAACTGGAAGCGACGGTAGAGCCGGGTGCCGTCACCCACCTTGGCGGTGCTGCTCATCCGCACCGGCATCCACTCGTCGTACGCGCGGTGCGCCCAGGTACGCCGGGCCAGGTAGTCGCCCTCGGCGCCCTGCGTGTGGCTCTCGGCGCCGCCGGCCCAGGCGTCGTTGGTCACCTCGTGGTCGTCCCAGGTGATGATCCAGGGGTACCTCAGGTGCGCGGCCTGCAGGTCGGGGTCCTGCTTGTACTGCGCGTGCCGCTGCCGGTAGTCGCCCAACGAGATCATCTCGTGGGCCGGCACGTGCGGGCGGACGTCGATGTCGTCGGGACCCAGGCCGTACTCGCCGGGCCCGTACTCGTAGAGGTAGTCGCCGAGGTGCACGATCGCGTCCAGGTCGTCGCGCGCGGCCAGCGCGCGGTAGGCGCTGAAGAACCCGGCCCGCAGGTTGGCGCACGACACCACGCCGAAGCGCAGGTTCTCGGGCGTGGCGTCGAGGGCAGGGGCGGTGCGGGTCCGACCGACCGGGCTGCGGTGCTTGGGGACGCTGAACCGGTAGAAGTACCAGGTCGCCGGGTCCAGCCCGGTGACGTCGACCTTGATCGTGTGGTCGCGACCCGCCGAGGTGGTGAACGGCCCGCCACGCACGATCTTCGTAAACCGCTTGTCCTTGGCCACCTCCCAGCGACCGACCACCGTGGGACCGACACCAGAGCCGGGCGTCGCGGTCGCGATCGGCGTCACCCGGGTCCAGATCACGACCTGGGTCGGCAGCGGGTCACCGGAGGCGACCCCGTGCACGAACCGGGCTCCCTGGGGCCGCTGGCGGGGCTTGCCGGCCGCTTGCGCCGCGCCGAGCCGGGCGCCGGCGGCTCCGGTCGCGGCGACGCCGGCAGCGGAGGCGAGGACGGAACGTCGAGTGGGGAGAAGGGTAGTCACGCCCCGTTCGACGACGTCGACGGCTGCTGGTGACGCGGTCGCGGACGTGTGCACCGCCTGTTCATCCCACGGACGCGCCTGGGTCACCGGGCCACCGGCATCGCCTCACTCTCAGCGCAGGACGGTGGCGCGTACCCGGGCCCTCAGGCCCTCGTCGACCGGCTTGCCGTAGCAGGAGTAGGTCACCGCGACCTGGTAGCAGTTGGTGAAACGGGTGCTGGCGTTGACCAGGGTGACCTCGACCGCCCGCACCTTCCGCGACGAGAACGGCGTGCGGTAGGCGCCGTTGCCGCGTCGGTCGAGCGTGACCAGCTTGGTCTTGACCGGCCCCTTGCGTGAGTACGTCGAGACCACGGCCGCCGGGCTGGTCCTCCGGTCCGCGAGGTCGACCTGGACCCGCAGCATGAAGCGCTTGCTCGTCAACCGCTGAGGCACGAACCTCGTCGTGGCGCTGGCCAGGTGGTCGATCGCGAGCTGCTTGCCGGTGGCGGCCCGCCGGCCGGGCGAGAGGGTGATCTTCTGTGCGAGCGGAGCGGTCGGGTACTTGTTGGCGCGAGCCTCGGAGTAGAAGGCCCGCGGTCGACGATTGGCGTCGGCGAACCGGGCGAAGGCCTCGTCGATCGGCAGCCTGTACTGCTTGAGGACGTGCGAGACGGCCTGCGTGGAGTACTTGTCGGCGCCCGGGCCGCGGGTGCTGTCGGCGGCCTCCAGGAACTGGCGCACGATCACCGGCATACCGCCCTGCGAGGTCGGGAACCGCTCGCTGAGCCAGCGGAAGAAGAACCAGGCGCCGTACTGCCGGAACCCGCCGGGGTCGAAGATGTCGAGCGAGAAGCGGGGCCCGGCCAGCGGGCTGAAGGGGGCGTACTGCAGGTTGTCGTCGACGTCGTCGTAGACCTGGTCCTCGGCCCACGCCGCGGTGCCCTCCAGGAACCACCCGTCCTCGAGGGAGTCGTAGGCGTACTGCACGGCGTGGAAGTACTCATGGGCCGCGGTGACCTGCAGCAGCTGGGTCGGTGCCCCGCCGGGGTAGCCGGTGTAGCTGTTGTCCAGCACGCAGAAGGCCCAGCGCGCACTGCTGCCCCGGGGCAGTGGCTGGTCGGAGGTGCAGTAGCCGTAAGCCGTGGAGGGCGCCAGGTCGGCCAGGTAGATGTCGATGCGGGGGTCGCCTCCCAGGGACCCGTCGGGCAGCGGGGCCCGGTAGCCGGCGCCGACGTAGGTCTGGTGCACCTGGGTGATCGTGGCCAGCACCTGGGCGGCGTACCCGACTGCGACCTGGTCGACGTTGCCGTGCACGACGGCGACCCCGTTCTCGGCCAGCACCGGCGTGCTGGGACGGTCCAGCAGGTCGCTCGCCCGGCGCTGGTCGGCCCGGGACAGGTCGCCCTCGCGCAGCTGGAGCTCCCGCAGGGCCAGGGTGGCGTCACCCCGGGGTGGGCCGGCCGTGGTGCTGGCGCGCGGGGCCGGGCCCGGCCTCGCGGTGGGCGGGCTGAGCAGCGCCTGCGCCTGCGACAGGGCCTGCTCGGCCCGCTCCCGAGCGGGCGAGGATGCCTCGGGATCGGCGGTGGCGACGGGGCCGGTGAGGGCGACGAGCAGGGCCGTCAGCAACGAGCCCGCGAGGACGGTCGCGACCGGACCCCGGACCGGACGGGTGATGAGCGAGGCGGCCGTGAGGCGCATGCGGGGTCTCCGGACGGGCAGGGATGGGGGGCGCGGCGAATGTACCCCGTGTCGCCGACAACCCCTCCCGACCGCGTCAGAGGCTGCGGAGCACCGCGGTGACCTTGCCCAGGATCGTGGCGTGGGTGCCGTCGATGGGCTGGTAGGCGTCGTTGTGCGGCATCAGCCAGGTCTGGCCGTTCTTGCGCTGGTAGGTCTTGACCGTGGCCTCGCCGTCGATCATGGCGGCCACGATCTCTCCGTTGACCGCTGTCGGCTGCTGGCGGATGACCACGTAGTCGCCGCTGCAGATGGCCGCGTCGATCATCGAGTCACCGACCACCTCGAGCAGGAAGAGCTGTCCGTCACCGACGAGCTGGCGGGGCAGCGGGAAGACGTCCTCCACCCGCTCCTCGGCCAGGATCGGGCCACCGGCCGCGATCCGTCCCACCACGGGCACGTACGTCGCGGCCGGCATCGCGTCGCCCACGCCGGTCTCGTCGTACGAGCTCTCCTCGGCCGAGGAGAGCGCGCGGCGGGCCGCCATCATGCCGGGCAGGAAGACCTCGAGGGCTCGGGGACGGTTGGGGTCACGCTTGAGGAACCCCTTCTCCTCCAGCACCTTGAGCTGGTGGGCCACGCTGGAGGAGCTGGTGAGCCCGACCGCCTGGCCGATCTCGCGCATGCTGGGCGGGTAACCGCGCCGCTCGATGAACTCGCTCAGGTGGGCCAGGATGCGCTGCTGGCGCGGCGTCAGCCCGCTGGCGTCGGGGGGACCGTCGGGCAGCTCGGAGACCGAAGATCCTCCGGTGCTGCCCGGGCCGTCACTGGTGCCTGCCATGTCGTGCCTCTCGCGTCGGTGGTGGTGCCGCTGGTGCCCGTGTGGAGCGGGGGGCACCCGGGGCGATGGCCTCACGGTAGTCCTGGTCGAGCACGCATTTCAAACACATGTTCGAACGGCGTGTCGTCCTGCTCGACCCGGCCACGACCCCCTGGTTGACTCGCCGCCATGAGCACCAGCTGCGTCGTCACCGGAGGAGCCCGCGGGATCGGGCGAGGGATCGCGGAGCTGATGGTGCGTCGGGGTCACCGCGTCGTGCTCAGCGACCTCGACGGCGCGGCGGCTCGCCGGACCGCCGCCGAGATCGGCGCCGTGGCCGGCGTCGAGCAGGACGTCCGCGACCCCGGCTCGCACCGGGAGCTGGCCCTGCTCGCCGCCGGGCACGGGTCGCTGACGGCTTGGTTCAACAACGCCGGCGTGGGATGGGACGGTACGCTCGTCGAGCTGGACGAGGACCGGGTCCGCGGCCTGGTCGAGACCAACCTGTTCGGGGTGCTCTGGGGCACCCGGGCTGCGCTCGACGCGTTCGGCCCCGCCGGGGGCGACGTGGTGATCACCGCGTCGCTCTCGGGTCTCGGGCCGGTGCCGGGCCTCTCGGTGTACGCCGCCACGAAGGCCGCGGTCGTGTCGCTGGCCATGTCGGTCAACCTGGAGGCGCCGCCCGGCGTGCGGGTGCACGCGCTGTGCCCCGACGGTGTCGCGACCGACCTGGTGGCCGGGATGCGCCAGGACGGGCTGGCCCGCCAGCTGATCGGCTCGGGCGGGAGGTTGTTGGGCGTGCAGGAGGTGGCCGCCGAGGCGGTCGCCCTGCTCGGCAGCCGGCGGGTGGTCAGGACGCTGCCCGGGTGGCGGGGTGCGGTGATGCGAGGCGCCGCGCTGGCGCCCTCGCAGGTGCACCGGGGCCTGGCGGTCTTCGCGGCTCAGGGAGCGCGGGCGATGCGACGCACCTGACGTCGCACCGGCCCGGTCGGTTCGAACAAAGGTTCGTCCGGGGCTTGCGATTGTTCGAACACCTGCTCTAGTCTCGAACCTGTGTTCGATCGAACGTCTGATCGAGTGGCCCTCCACCGGACTGTCGGTGGTCGGCACTAGACATCACGAGACGCGAGATCACCCCCAGCCCGAGGCTGACCGCCACGTCCCCAGGAGGTCACAATGAGCACCACGATCACCCACGCCACGTCCGCCCAGCACACCGGCGGGATCCGACTGACCCGTCGGGGCCGCCTGCTGGTCCTGCTGGTGTCCCTGGCGGTGATCGCCGTCGTGGCCGTGCTGCTCAGCGCGACGTCCTCGGCGAGCGGTGACGCCACCGGTTACCCCACCCGCACCGTCGTGGTCGCCCCTGGCGACACGCTCTGGGACATCGCGGACGCCGCGGCGGGCGACGACAGCACCCGCGACATGGTCGGCACGCTGCAGAGCCTGAACGCCCTCGACGGCGCCGGGCTGCAGGCCGGTCAGCGGATCCTGGTGCCGCTGCGGTAACGCTGCGTTGACGCTGCGCAGACCGTGCGCACCGCGTCACCACCACAGACATCGTCAGCCGCTTCGACTCCGGCTGGCGAGACGGGGGAAAGCCGAGGGGCGGGACCAATGACGGGGTCCCGCCCTTCGCACCAGCGTGCGGCGGCGCAGCGGCGAGGTTAGTCCGGGAGCGTCGCGGGGCCCGGCGCCACCGCCGGCAGGTCGACCTCGGCCCTCAGCCCTCCCAGGTCGGAGGTTGAGAGGCGTACGTCGCCATCGCGCCCGCGGGCCAGCTCGCGGGCGATGGCCAGTCCCAGCCCCGACCCGCCGGAGTCCCGGTCCCGGGCCTCGTCGAGCCGGACGAACCGGTCGAAGACCCGTTCCCGCTCGGTCTCGGCGACCCCGGGCCCGTCGTCGTCCACCCGCACCAGGACCCGCCCGTGCTCGACCCGGCCGGAGAGACGGACCCGGCTGCGGGCGTGCCGGGAGGCGTTGGTCACGAGGTTGGCCACGATCCGGGCCAGCTCGTCGGCCTGGCCGCGGGCGGCGAGACGCCCCGGGGGCTCCAGCGTCACCGCCGGTGACGCGCCGGACCAGGCCTGCGCCGCAGCCTCGAGGACGGGTGCCACGTCAAGGGGCCCCGACGGCACCGGCTGGCCGTGGTCGAGACGGGCCAGCACGAGCAGGTCGTCGACCAGCGCCGACATCCGGGCCACCTCGGAGTCGAGGTCCTCGACCACCTCGCCGCCCTCACCCAGGCGTCGGGCCACGTCGATCTGCAGCCGCATCGACGCCAGTGGGCTGCGCAGCTCGTGGGCCACGTCGGCCACCAGGTCGCGTTCCCGCTCGCGGGCCGCAGCGACCCGGTCGAGCATCGAGTTCAGGGTCGTCGCCAGGGCGTGCACCTCGTCGGTGGCGGCCGGCAGTGGTAGTCGTTCGTCGGCCGGGGAGCCGGAGATCCGCTCCGCCGTCGAGCGGAGCCGCTCGACTGGGCGCAGCGCGGCTCCGATCATCCGCCAGGAGATCAGCCCCAGGACGGCGAGCAGCAGCGGGTAGCTGAGGAGCAGCAGGGTGCCCAGGAAGTCCCGGTTCCGACCGAGCTCCTCGACGGGTTGCGCCACCACCACGCTCACCGTGGCGCCCGCGGCGTCCGACACCGGCTGCACGGAGGTGCGCAGCTCGGAGGTCACGCCGAGGCGCGCACCCGAGATGGTGACCGGCGCCGCCGTGGCCCGCGCCATCTCGGCGGGCAGCAGGATCGCCGTCAGCCGGTCCGCGTTGGTCGAGCCGCTGAGCACCCGGCCCTGCGCGTCGAGCACCTGCACGATCTCGCCCCCCGTCACCGGCAGCGTCGTGGGCAACCGGCCCGCGCGCACCAGCCCGGCCACCTCCGCCGAGGTGGCACGGGCGCTGGCGTCGAGGGAGCGGGTGCCGGACACGGACAGTCCGACGTACAGCGCGACGCTGCCGACGGCCTGCACGAAGGCGACCCCGGCCAGCGCCAGCACCAGCAACCGGGCCCGCAGCGTCCAGCTGCTCCAGGCCGTCCAGCGCCGCACCGGCTCAGCCGCCGAGGCGGTAGCCCGCACCGCGCACGGTGCGGATCACGTGGGCGCCGACCTTGCGGCGCAGGTAGCCGACGTACACCTCGACGGTGTTGGGGTCGGCCTCCACGTGCACGTCCCAGACCCGGTCCAGCAGCTCGGTCTTGCTGATCACCCGGTCGGGGTTGCGCAGCAGGTACTCCAGGAGCGCGTACTCCCGTGGGGTCAGCGCGACCGGTACCCCGCCCACCTCGACCTCGTGGGTCGCGGGATCCAGGCTCACGTCGTCGTGGCGCAGCACGGGCGGGTGCGCGTGCCGCGGGCGGCGCAGCAGGGCCCTGAGCCGGGCCAGCAGCACGACGTAGGAGAACGGCTTGGTGAGGTAGTCGTCGGCACCACAGTCGAGGCCGTCGGCCTGGTCGTGCGGGCCGTCCTTGGCCGAGACCATCATCACCGGCACCCAGTTGCCGTCGTGGCGCAGCCGGCGGACGACGTCGTAGCCCGACATCCGGGGCAGCATCACGTCGAGCAGCACCGCGTCGTAGTCGCCGTCGCGGGCCAGACCCAGCCCGGACTCACCGTCCCGGGCGACGTCGACGGTGAACCCGTCGGCGCCCAGGCCGCGGCGCAGGGCGCGGGCCAGACCCGGTTCGTCCTCCACCACCAGCACCCGCATGCCCTCAGCGTGACAGGTGCCGCCGAGCACGCCCACAGGCTCTCAGCGGCCTCACAGCGAGCATCGGCATCATGGAGCCATGAGCATCGTCACCCGTCACCCCTCACTGCGCTGGCTGGCGCCCGTGCTGGCCACCGTCGTCGCAGCCTCGGCCGGCACCGTGATCGCCGCGACCACGACGGCGAGCGCCGGCGACACGCTGCCCCGCCGCAGCGCCGCCGAGCTGCTCGTCGACGTGCAGGACGCCCGCCTCGAGGGCCTGTCGGGCACGGTCGTGCAGACCGCCGACCTGGGCCTGCCCGCCCTGCCCGGTGTGGGCGGCGGCGCGGGCGACAGTGCGGAGTTCGGCTCCCTGGTCTCGGGCTCGCACACGCTGCGGGTCTGGTCGGACGGGCCGGACAAGGGCCGTCTCGCCCTCCTCGGCCGGTACGGCGAGTCCGACCTGGTCCGCAACGGGTCCGACGTCTGGGCCTGGTCGAGCAAGACCAACACCGCGCACCACGTCACCGTCCCGGCCGACGCCGGCTCCGGCGAGCGTGCGCCGGAGTTGGCGCTCAGCCCGCAGGCGGCGGCCGACAAGGCCCTGGCCGCGATCCGGCCCACCACGTCGGTGCGCACCGACCGGGCCGCCGTGGTGGCCGGCCGCTCGGCGTACCAGCTGGTGCTCGAGCCGAAGGACGCCGACACCCTGGTCGGCTCGGTGCGGATCGCGATCGACAGTGAGACCCGCATCCCCACCCGGGTGCAGGTGTTCGCGGTGGGCGCCTCGGAGCCGGCGTTCGAGGTGGGCTTCACGTCCTTCGACCCGACCACACCCCCCGACTCGGTGTTCGCCTTCAACCCGCCCCCGGGCGCGACGGTGACCGAGGGCCTCGCCGGTGACCGGGCCGAGCTGCCCGCCGCCGGGCTGCCGGCCCTGCCCTCCGACGACGAGACAGGGTCCCCCGACGCGGCGAAGCCGACCGTCGTCGGTGAGGGCTGGAGCGCGATCGTCCTCGGCACCCTGCCGACCACGACCGAGACCGAGCCCGGTCAGGGCCCCGCGGCCGGCGCCCTGGGCTCGCTGGCCGCGGTCGTCGACCAGCTGCCCGCCGCGTCAGGCGCCTGGGGCACCGGCCGCGTGCTGCGCGGTGCGTTGTTCTCCGCGATCGTCACCGACGACGGAAGGGTGGCGGCGGGTGCGGTGGCACCCGAGGCCCTGTACGAGGCCCTGGACACCCCGTGACTCCTGAGTCGCCGAGGCTCGACGGGCCGGCCGTCCGCACGACCGGCCTGACCAAGCAGTTCGGCAGCCAGCGGGCCGTCGACGGCATCGACCTGCTGGTGCCACGGGGCGCGGTCTACGGCTTCCTCGGGCCCAACGGGTCGGGCAAGACCACGACCATCCGGATGCTGCTCGGCCTGATCTCGCCCAGCGCGGGCGAGATCGAGGTGCTCGGCTCACCCATCCCCGGAGGTGCGGCCGACGCGCTGCCCCGGGTGGGGGCACTGGTCGAGGGCCCGGCGTTCCACCCCTACCTCTCCGGTCGCGAGAACCTGGTGCGTCTCGACGCGGCCGACCGGACGGCCGACCCGGCCACCGCCCGCCGGCGCATCGACACCGCGCTCGAGCGTGTCGGCCTGATGCCCGTGGCCGGCAAACGGTTCCGGGCCTACTCCCTCGGCATGCGCCAACGCCTGGCCATCGCCGGTGCGCTCCTGACGCCCAAGGACCTGATGGTCCTCGACGAGCCCACCAACGGGCTCGACCCGCAGGGCACCCGTGAGGTCCGGTCCCTGATCGCCTCGCTGGCTCAGGAGGGCTCGACGGTCCTGGTGTCGAGCCACCTGCTGTCCGAGGTCGAGCAGGTCTGCAGCCACGTCGGCGTCATGCACGCCGGTCACCTGGTCGCGCAGGGCACCTCCGCCGAGGTCCGCAACGTGGCCGCAACCGAGGCCCGCGTGGAGACCGACCAGCCCGCCGAGGCGGCCCGGGTGCTGCACGAGCTGGGCCTGACCGACGTTGTGACCACGGCCACCGGGGCGAGCGGTCGCGTCGGCAGGGTCGCGCCCGAGAAGGTGGTCGCCGCCTGCGTGCACGCCGGTCTCGCGGTGACCCGGTTCACCGTGGACGCCCCCACGCTCGAGGACGTCTTCGTCTCCCTGACGGGGGAGGGCTTCGATGTCAGCGGCTGACGCGACGACCGACCCGACCCGCTCCGCGGCACCACCCGTCGTACGCCGGATCTCGGCGCGGTTCTTCGTCTCCGAGTTGCGCCTGGTGTTCCGGCGGCGGCGCAACCTCGCCGGGCTCCTGGTGCTGGCCTCCGTGCCGGTGCTGATCGCGGTCGCGGTCCGCTCGACCGGGTCCGGAGGCAACGAGGGCCCCGACTTCTTCGGCTCGATCACGCAGAACGGGCTGTTCGTAGCCCTCTCGGCCCTGACGATCGAGATCACCCTGTTCCTGCCGCTCGCCGTGGCCGTGGTCGCGGGCGACGCGGTCGCCGGCGAGGCCAACACCGGCACCCTGCGCTACCTGCTGGCCGTGCCCGTGTCACGGCTGCGGCTGCTCCTGGTGAAGTACGCCGCCCTGGTCGTCTTCGCCTTCGTGGCCACGTTCGTGGTCAGCCTGACCGGGATCGCGATCGGGCTGGCACTCTTCGGTGGCGGTGACGTCACGCTGCTCTCGGGCACCCAGGTCGGCTTCGGTGCCGGGCTGCTCCGGGTCGTGCTCGCTTCGCTCTACGTCGGCTGCGCGATGGCCTCGCTGGCCGCGGTCGGACTGTTTGTCTCGACGCTGACCGAGCAGCCGATCGGGGCCACCATCAGCGTCGTGGTGTTCAGCACCGCGAGCTTCATCCTGGACGCGATCCCCCAGGTCTCCTGGCTGCACCCGTTCCTGATCGTGCACCACTGGGCCGCCTTCGGTGACCTGTTCCGCGACCCGATCGCCTGGGACGGCGTGCAGCGGGGCCTCTTCGTCGCCGCGGCGTACGTCGTGATCTTCCTGGCCGCCGCCTGGTCGCGGTTCGCGGCCAAGGACGTCACCAGCTGACCCGTCGCCCTCAGCGGCGGGGCCCTGCGCGCCGGCCGGCGGCGCGTCGGGCGCCCCTCGAGGCCCCCAGGCTGCCTGGCGCCCGGGCGGCGACGCCCAGCGAGCGCAGCACCTTCGAGCCCAGGATCAGGGCCACGAACAGGCACGCCACCGCACCGAGCGCCGCGATCAGCATGAAGACCCACCCCGCGCGCTCCCCGTCGCGGGCGCTCTGCCCGAAACGGATGCCGGCCAGCACCAGGACCGCCCACGCGAGCACCGCGACCAGCACGCCGGCGGTCATGGCCAGCGCACGGGCATCGAACGCGCGGTGCTGCCGCGCCGCGCGACGCGAGCCCTTCCGGGTGCTCGGCGGTGGCGGCTGCGTGTGCTCCATGTGCTCATGGTGACGCATGGGACCACATCGGGCGAGCGCAGCGCCGCTGTCGGGTGCGGGCGTCCGCAGGGGCCGCGACCGGCTCCGCCGGGGCCCGGAACCGGACGTCTCGGAGCCGTCACAGCGGTGCTGACCTGCGGTGATGGGCCGTCGGTAAATCACCGTCGGTCATTGCTTGCGCCCACCCACCCACCCGGCGTACGCTCACCACAACATCTAGTACTTACACCGGTGTAGTTATCCACATCTAGTTCACAGCACCGGTGTGGAAGCCTCACAGGCAGCGTCTGGTTGTACACAGAAGAAGCCGAGATATCCACAGCTTCGACACCACCACGGTGGTCGTCGAGGCACGCCCCGGACCCGCGTCGACCACCCCGAGAGGAGGACCGAGGATGCACTGTCCCTACTGTCGCACCACCGACACCAAGGTCCTCGACTCCCGGGTGGCCGAGGACGGCAGCTCGATCCGCCGTCGCCGTCAGTGCCTGGCCTGTGACAAGCGGTTCACCACCGTCGAGCTGATGCAGCTGGTGGTGGTCAAGCGCTCGGGGGCCAGCGAGCCCTTCCACCGGGCCAAGGCCGTGGCCGGCGTGCGCAAGGCGTGCAACGGCCGCCCCGTCTCCGAGGACGACCTGGCCTGCCTGGGTCAGGCCGTCGAGGACACGCTGCGCGCCAGCGGCCAGGCCGAGGTCGCCGCCCACGCGGTGGGCCTGGCCATCCTGAGCCCGCTGCGCGAGCTCGACGAGGTTGCCTACCTGCGGTTCGCGAGCGTCTACAAGTCGTTCGAGTCCGTCGAGGACTTCGAGTCCGAGATCGCCCGGCTGCGCGCTCATCGCGCCGACCAGCTCACCGAGCTGGTCGAGGGTGAGCTGCTCGGGGTCCCCTCAGCCGCCACCGGCTGACCACAGACCGCCCGGCACGTCGTGGGGAAGCGGCGTGCCGGGCGCTTCATCTCCTCCCCACCCCGATGCACCCGAACGACCCATCCAGAGTTGAGCAGCACGAGAGCAACGAGGAGTCCAGATGACCGAGACGGCACACGGCGCCACCCCCCAGGTCAGCAAGGCGGGCCGGGCCACCACCCAGGGCCTGACCATGCCGCGGGTCTTCAGCACCGCGGGCGTGCACCCCTACGACGCCCTCACCTGGGAGCGGCGCGACGTCGTCCAGACCAACTGGAAGACCGGCGACACGGTCTTCGAGCAGCGCGGCGTCGAGTACCCCACGACCTGGTCGGTGAACGCCTCCACGATCGTGACGACCAAGTACTTCCGCGGCGCCGTCGGCTCCGAGGCCCGCGAGTCGAGCCTGCGGCAGCTCATCGACCGGGTCGTGTCGACCTACCGCAAGGGCGGCGAGGACCACGGTTACTTCGCGACCCCCGGCGACGCCGAGATCTTCGAGGCCGAGCTGACCTGGCTCCTGGTCAACCAGTACTTCTCCTTCAACTCCCCGGTCTGGTTCAACGTCGGCACCCAGTCGCCGCAGCAGGTCTCGGCCTGCTTCATCCTCTCGGTCGAGGACTCGATGGACTCGATCCTCAACTGGTACAAGGAGGAGGGCTTCATCTTCAAGGGCGGCTCGGGCGCCGGCCTCAACCTCTCTCGGATCCGCTCCTCCAAGGAGCTGCTCTCCTCAGGCGGCACCGCCTCCGGCCCGGTCTCCTTCATGCGCGGGGCCGACGCGTCCGCCGGCACCATCAAGTCCGGCGGCGCCACGCGTCGTGCGGCCAAGATGGTCGTGCTCGACGTGGACCACCCCGACATCGAGGAGTTCGTGGCGACCAAGGCCCGCGAGGAGCACAAGATCCGCGCCCTGCGCGACGCCGGCTTCGACATGGACCTCGGCGGCGACGACATCACGTCGGTGCAGTACCAGAACGCCAACAACTCGGTGCGCGTCAACGACGAGTTCATGCGCGCCGTGGAGGACGGCACCACGTTCGGCCTGCGCAGCCGCAAGACCCACGAGGTCATCGAGACCGTCGACGCCCGTGACCTGTGGCGCAAGATCGCCACCGCCGCGTGGGAGTGCGCCGACCCCGGCATGCAGTACGACGACACGATCAACGACTGGCACACCAACCCGGAGACGGGCCGGATCACCGCGTCCAACCCGTGCTCGGAGTACATGTCGCTTGACAACTCCTCGTGCAACCTGGCCTCGCTGAACCTGATGAAGTTCCTCAAGGACGACGACACCTTCGACGGTGAGCGGTTCGCGAAGGCCGTCGAGGTGATCATCACCGCGATGGACATCTCCATCTGCTTCGCCGACTTCCCGACCGAGGCGATCGGCGACACCACGCGCGACTACCGCCAGCTCGGCATCGGCTACGCCAACCTCGGCGCCCTGCTGATGGCCATGGGCCTGGGCTACGACTCCGACGGTGGCCGCGCGATGGCGGCCACCATCACCTCGCTGATGACCGGCACGTCCTACAAGCGCTCGGCCCAGCTCGCCGCGGTCGTCGGCCCGTACGCCGGGTACCAGCGCAACGCCGAGGCCCACAAGCGCGTGATGCGCAAGCACCAGGCCGCCAACGACACCGTCCGCACGCTCTCGATCGCGGACCGCCAGGTGCACCAGCTCGCCACCGCCGCGTGGTCGGAGGTGCAGGAGCTGGGCGCGGTCAACGGCTTCCGCAACGCGCAGGCCTCCGTGCTCGCGCCCACCGGCACCATCGGCTTCATGATGGACTGCGACACCACCGGCATCGAGCCCGACTTCTCGCTGGTCAAGTTCAAGAAGCTCGTCGGCGGCGGCTCCATGCAGATCGTCAACCAGACCATCCCCCGTGCGCTGCGCAAGATGCGCTACCAGCCCGAGCAGGTCGAGGCGATCGTCGAGTACATCGGCGAGCACGGCCACGTCGTCGACGCGCCCGGTCTGCGCACCGAGCACTACGAGGTCTTCGATACCGCGATGGGCCTGCGCTCGCTGAAGCCGATGGGCCACGTCCGGATGATGGCGTCCTGCCAGCCGTTCCTGTCCGGCGCGATCTCCAAGACCGTCAACCTGCCCGAGTCGGCCACGGTCGAGGAGATCGAGGACGTGTACTTCCAGTCCTGGAAGCTCGGCCTCAAGGCCACCGCGATCTACCGCGACAACTGCAAGGTCGGCCAGCCGCTCTCCGGCGGCAAGGGTGACAACAAGGGCACCGACTCCAACAAGGCCTCCGAGGTCGAGCCGGTCGAGTCGACGGTGATCGAGAAGGTCGTCTACGCCCCGGTCCGCAAGCGCCTGCCCAAGTCCCGCGTCTCGCGCACCACGTCGTTCACCGTCGGCGGCGCCGAGGGGTACATGACCTCGGGGGCCCACGACGACGGTGAGCTGGGCGAGGTCTTCCTCAAGCTCGGCAAGCAGGGCTCGACCCTGGCCGGCGTGATGGACGCGTTCTCGATCGCGGTGTCGATCGGCCTGCAGTACGGCGTCCCGCTCGAGACCTACGTCTCGAAGTTCACCAACCTGCGCTTCGAGCCCGCCGGCCTGACCGACGACCCGGACGTGCGGATGGCGCAGTCCCTGATGGACTACGTCTGGCGCCGCCTGGCCCTGGACTACATGTCCTTCGAGGAGCGCGCCGGGCTGGGCATCTTCTCGGCCGAGGAGCGTCAGCGCCACCTCGAGACCGGCTCCTACGAGCTGCCCACCGAGGAGACCGGCAACGCCTCCGAGCTGCTCGAGGGCCTCCCGGTGGTCGAGGTGCGAGGAACGAGCCTCGAGACGTCGCGACCCGTCGTGGAGATCGTGCCCGAGACGCACTCCCCTAAGACGACGGCCGAGCTGTTCGAGAAGCTGACCGGCACCGCGGTCGACAGCCCGCTGTGCATGACCTGCGGCACCAAGATGCGCCCCGCCGGGTCGTGCTACGTGTGCGAGGGCTGCGGCAGCACGTCGGGCTGCAGCTGACCCGCTGAGCACGCGAATCGGCCCGGCCCTGATCGGGGGCCGGGCCGGTCCAGGACGACCGGTCACCACCGCCAGCGCGTGTCATCCGTGCCCGGGCCGACCCACGCCGTCAGATGGCCAGTGCGGCCGCGGCGCGGCGCCCGGCGGCCAGGTCCCAGGCGAGCAGGCCCACGGCGGCCAGCAGGCACAGCACCTGCCACAGCAACGGGTCACCCCTCTCCTCGCGGGCGAACAGCACCAGCGTCACCGCTGGCATCAGGGCACACCACAGCGCGGCAAGCCACCCCCGGTAGGCGAACCTCGCCAGCGCGGCGGCCAGCATCACGGCTCCGCCACGAGGCCGTACGTCACCGACTGCGCGTAGGCGCGCAACGCCTCGTCAGTCGGCTCGAAGATCACGCTGTCGACGGCGGCCCGCTGGGCCATCACCCAGCCGCCCGCCCACGCGAGCCGAACCACCCAGGAACCACCCAGGGGCCAGCTCGGCTCGCAATCCCTGGTCGTCCCACGTGCATCACCGCCCTCCCGTCGGGGGAGCCATAGTCCCGGGACAGACGCGCCGGGTGGTGTTCTCAGACGTGGTCGGTGCTCCCGGTCGTGGGTGATCTCCAGCGGGGTGAATCCAGCGTGCTGCAGGCGGCGCGGGCACCCACCCTGTCGGTGTGTCCGCGGCCGTGGTCGGGCCCTGCTCGGCTGCCGTGCTGACAACCCTGCCGGGTATCCGGAGGCCGACCCGTCGCCGCCCACTCCCGACCCGCTGAACCCAGCGGCCGACTACTCGCTCAGTCGTCGATCAGCAGGTCGGGGGTCAGGTCGACGGCGAACGGCTGCGCGGCGTGCCAGGTCTCGGAGCCGGTGACGTGGGCGACCTCGACGTACGACCCGTCCACAAGCTCGTGAGCCGTCAAGGACGTCGGCGAGCGGAGGCTGCCGGGGTCGATGACCCAGTACGCCGGGCAGCCGGCCTCCTCGAGCAGGGCGTGCTTGATCAGGAGGTCGTGTCGCCGGGTGCTGCGCGAGAGCACCTCGATCGCCAGCAGCGGCGCCCCCCGCAGACCCTGCGGGCTGGGTGGACCGGGCACCCGGAGATCCGTGGCGGGGGCGACGATCAGGTCCGGCACCAGCACGGTGCGCTCCGAGAGCGCCACGTCGAACGGCGTGAGGCGGACCCGAAGCTCGGGTGGGCAGGCCTGGCGCAGGGCGAGGTAGAGGTTGCCGACGATGCCCTGGTGCCGGCTGTTGGGTGATGCACTCATCACGATGACGCCGTCGAGCAGCTCGTGGCGTCGCCCGTCCTCGGGCAGCGCGTCAAGGTCGGCCCGAGTCAGCTCGGGCGAGCGCGGCAGGGTCGTCACGACGTCCATGGTGCCTCCCGGTGGCCATGGGCACCAGGCTCGCTGTCATCGACACAGGGTGGAAGGGCTTGTCAACAGGCCCGCCGACGTCTGGGTGGACGCGCTCCTGCCCCGGCTCGCGGAGCCGGCGTCCTCGGGGCGCCGTGACCTGGGGCGCCAACTCGACAGCGCGGCATGATGGAGACATGGAACTCCTCTCGGTCGCCGCGTGAGCGACCTGTCCCCGAGCGACCTGCCCGTGCTGCGCGACGCCAACGCGTCGTACGTCACGCCCCGGTTGCTGGTGGGCGGTGACCTGGACGTGCAGGACCGGGCCGTCGCCTCGAACCAGCTCCTGGAGCTGCTCGAGGCCGGGGTGACCCACGTCGTGGACTGCCGGCTGGAGGCTGACGACACCGCGATGGTCGCGGAGCTCGCGCCTGAGCTCCACTACCGCTGGGCCGGGATCGACGACGCTGGCCAGCGGGTGCCCAGCACGTGGTTCGACGACGCGGTCGGTCATGTGCTCGAGGCCCTCGCGGACCCCGAGGCCGTGGTGCTCATGCACTGTCACATGGGCATCAACCGCGGGCCCTCGCTGGGCTACGCCGTGCTGCTCGCGCAGGGGTGGGACCCCGTCGATGCGCTGGCCGCCATCCGAGACGCGCGGCCAGTGGCCTACGTCGCCTACGCCGAGGACGCACTGCGCTGGCACCACGAGCGCCACGACGTGGCGAGCCGGACGCAGTCCGAGGACCACCGGCGGCTGAGGCAGTGGCGTGAGGGCCATCCGCTCGACCTGGTCCGGATCATCGCGGAGCGGCGCGCGGCCGGGTACTAGTCCGCCGACCTGCGGTTCCGCAGGTCGAACCGGATTGTCGGTGGTCATGCCTAGCGTCTCTCCCAGAGGTCGAGAGCAAGGGGTGCACATGAGCGAGCGGCAGGATCTGACCGCGGTCACGGAGGCCGCGTGGCGGGGTTTCCGGGACCGGCTGGCCGACCGGATGGCCGGCTTCGAGGACGACGATTACCTCATCGTCGAGGTCGAGGTCGGCCCCGCCGAGGACGAGCTGGACGGCGCGGCGCCGTTCCTGCAGCTCGCGGGCCGGGGCGAGGGCGTGATCCGCGCGGCGGCGGCCGGCAACGATCTCCTCGACGAGCGGTTCCACCTCGACGAGCACGACGAGGCGGTGTTCCTGGGCGTGGGCTGGCAGCGGCCCGGCGTCGACGAGCCCCACTTCGTCCAGCTCAGCGAGACCCGGGCGGCCGATCTGTTGGCCACGCGATGTGTCGTGGTGCTGCGCGAGGTGTACGCGGTGCCGCACCCGGCGTTCCTGCGCGCCGAGGGCCTGGAGCAGGATCCTGGGTGGGTGCGGCCCGCGCCAGGCATCGGCGCTCCCGTCGCGGACGAGCTGGATCTCGACGAGGAGGAGGCCACCCTGGTCGGCACCCACGACGAGCTCCGGGTCCTCGTGGACGCAGCCGTCGCCCAGATGGCCGAGGTCGACCACGACTCCGACGGCGACATCCCGTTGCGCGCCGGGCTGTCGGTGGTGTTCGTGCGCGTCCTGGAGGACCGGCCTGCGGTCGAGCTCTTCGCTGAGATCGTGGTCGACCCCGAGCGGCCCGAGCGGATCCCCGTCGAGCTCGACATCCTCAACCGCACCCACGACTTCGCCCGATTCCACGGCACGCCCGGCGCCGTCCGGATGAGCTACGTGGTCGTGGCGTGGCCCTTCGCTCCTCGTCAGCTGCGGGTCGTGCTGCGCCGGATGCTGGTGGAGGTGGATGTGCTGGCCGAGCAGCTTGCCCTGCGGATCGGGGGCCGACGCTTCCTGCAGGAGCAGGAGCCCGAGGACCCGCCGGTGACCCAGCCGGCGCCGACGACCGCGCCCGGTATCCCCCCGGGCCACCCGAGCCACCCGGGCATGAGCGGCCTGCTCGAGCTGCTGCACCTCGGGCCGGTGTCCTCACCGGTCGTGGGTCAACTCTTCGAGCACGACCGCCGCGCCCTGATCGCCCACCTCGTGGGCGTGCGGACCGGCGTGTTCGGGTGTGCGGGTCATGACGAGGAGCGGGTGCTGACCTGTCTGCGCCGCGGGCTGCGCTACGTCGTGGACCGCGAGATCCCCGAGAGACGCGGCCGCCGTCTGGCGCCCCGGACCCGCAGCGAACAACCTTCGCTCATCTCCGACGGTGACCTGGGCGAGGACACCTTGGAGTTCGGACAGTCGGTCTGAGCGCTTGGGACAGGCGGGTGCGACCGCGACCTCGCCGACCTGGACGGATGGGCGACGTCGTGTCGCGGTGGCCGCGCGCTGCTGGACTCGGCCGTCTCGCTGTCGTCGGGCCAACAGGCCTTAGGCGCAGGAGTCGCAGATGCCCGTCGGCGGGATCGCCATGAAGCAGTTCGGGCACACGTCGGGCATGGCCTCGGCGCGGGCCTTCTTGCGGTCGCGGGTCACGATCATGTCGAACTTCGGCGACAGGGCCGGGTGCCCGCCGTCGTCGGGCATCTTGGCCTCGGCCCAGCGGTAGCACTCCATCCGAGCCTCGGCGGCGTGCTTCTCGCGCTTGATCGGGTCCGCGATGGGGGCCTGGTTGCGGAGCTTGAGCACCTCGACGTACGCCTCGCCCACGGTGCCGTGCGTCTTGTGCACGACCAGCGCAGTCAGCGGGGGTCGGTCCTCGGTCACATCCAGGGCGGCAGCAGCAGCCAGCACCCGGTCCATCCACGAGTTGGGGCTGGTGCGGGTGAAGAGGCCGGTGGCGTCTTGCAGGCGTGCGGCGAGGTCGGTGTGCGTGATCAGCTGCTGGTAGCGGCCCGCGACCTCGCTCAGCACGGGCGCGACCTGCGCGGTCCAGGCGTCCTCGGCCTCGGCGGGCTCGACGGCCTCGGGCTCGGCAGCCACCCCGGTCTCGTCGGTGTCGTCGGTCGTGCGCCAGTGGGTCAGCGGTCTCAGGCTCATGTGTTCCGGTCTCGGGCCGACGTGCGTCGCGCGTGGTCGCGCGGCCTCAGCAGGTCCGTCCCCCCCAGATTACGGCCCCTGGGTGGCCCCGCCCTAACGCACAGGCCCGGCGTGCGCCGAATCACGGGCCTCGAAGTCGTGCTCCGTGGCCTACGGATGTCATGGTGGAGGCGATGAGTGACGACACACCCCAGCTCGACATCGACTGGCTCAAGACCATCGGCGGCGCTCTCGCCGCGGTCTCTACGGCCGTCCTCCTGTCCACCCTCGGCGCGGCCGGCACCCTCATCGGCGCCGCCGTCGGCAGCGTCGCCGTCACCGTGACGACACAGCTCTACACGCAGGGACTGGCCCGCAGCAGGCAGACGATGGCCAAGGCGCAGGAGGCGGCGCTGACCAAGGTCGGGATCGCACAGGTCGAGGTCAGGCGCGCGGGCCGGCGACAGGGTGACGACGACGCCATCGAGGCCCACCTGGCCCACGCGGACGAGTCACTGGTGCAGGCCCGGACCGAGCTCCGTGAGACCGGGTCGGCGACCCCGACGTGGAGGCACCGCGTCGGGATGCTGCCCTGGAAGCGCATCGTGCTGCTGGCCGCGGCCACCTTCGTGGTCGTCCTGGTCGCCATCGGTGGCTTCGAGCGGATCGCCGGGCGCAGTGTGGCGTCGTACACCGGGGGCGCGGACCGGGAGAGCGGCTCGATCGTGCCGGGCGGGAGCAGCAACACCAACCAGGACCGGGCGCCGGCCGAGGAGCGCGACGACACGCCGAAGCCCAACGACGACGCCTCACCCCGCGACGACGCCAGCCCGAGCGAGACCCCGAGCACGGACGCCCCGACGCAGACCGAGACCCCGACGCCGAGCCCCACGCCGACCCCGAGCACGACGACCGTGCCGACCCCCGCGCCGACCCCCGCGCCGACGTCGAGCCGGGTGCCCGTACCGTCACCCACGAGGTAGCCGCGTCGAGCACCTCGCAGCCGACCGGCCGTAGCCTCTCCTGGTGCAGTGCGACTACTACGACGCCGGGGTGTGCCGCTCCTGCACCCTCATCGAGCAGCCCTACGACGAGCAGCTGGCCGACAAGCAGGCGCACGTGGCGGGGTTGCTGGCGGCCTACGACGTGGACTGGCTCGAGCCGGTCCGCTCCCGGCACGCGGGGTTCCGCAACAAGGCCAAGATGGTGGTCGGCGGCACCGTGGAGCACCCCAGCGTGGGCATCCTCGACGTCGACGGGGCCGGCGTGGACCTGCGCGGCTGCCGTCTGCACACGCCCGGGATCGGGCTCGCCCTGCCGGTGCTGGCGGGTTTCGTGACCACCGCCGGGCTCACGCCGTACGACGTGCCGCGGCGCCGTGGCGAGCTGAAGCACCTGCTGGTGACCGAGTCGCCCGACGGTGCCCTGATGCTGCGCTTCGTGCTGCGCTCGGAGGAGGCCGTGGCCCGGATCCGCAAGCACCTGCCCGCGCTGCTCGTCGCCCTGCCCGACCTGCGGGTGGTCAGCGTCAACCTGCAGCCCGAGCACAAGGCGGTGCTCGAGGGTGAGCGGGAGATCGTGCTGACACCGACCGACGCGCTGGAGATGCACGTCGCCGGCCTCCGGCTGCTGCTGCGACCGCAGAGCTTCTTCCAGACCAACACCGAGGTCGCGGCCGCGCTCTACCGGCAGGTGCAGGAGTGGGTGGAGCAGGTCGCACCGGCGTCGGTGTGGGACCTGTACTGCGGCGTGGGTGGGTTCGCGCTGGCCTGCGCGGGCCCCGGGCGGCGGGTGATCGGTGTCGAGGTCCTCACCGAGGCGGTGGCCAGCGCACGGATCGCGGCTGAGCGTGTGGGACGCGACGTCCGGTTCGTGTGCGCCGACGCGACCGCCTTCGCCCGGGGCACGCCCGCGCCGGAGCTCGTCGTGGTGAACCCGCCCCGGCGGGGGATCGGCGTCGAGCTGGCCACCTGGCTGGAGACCTCGCCGGTGCGCCACGTCGTCTACTCGAGCTGCCACGCCGAGTCGCTCGCGCTCGACCTGGCTGCGATGCCGACGCTGCGCCCGACGCGCGGCCGGTTGCTCGACATGTTCCCCCAGACACGGCACCACGAGGTGGTCGTGCTGCTGGAGCGGTGCGGCTAGCCCATCGTCTTCTGGCCGTCGAGCGACTCCCGGAGGATGTCCGCGTGGCCGGCGTGCTGCGCGGTCTCGGCGATCACGTGCAGCAGCACCCGACGCGCCGACCAGGCGGTGCCGGCCTCGAACCACGGTGCCGGCGGCAGCGGCCGGCGGGCGTCCAGGTCGACCTGGGCCACCAGGGTGTCGGTGCGCGCCGCCACGTCGTCGTACGTCGCGAGCAGGCCCGCGAGGGTCTCGTGCTCGCTCATCCGGTGGCCGTCCTGCAACGCCTGCACCTCGGCCGGCGGGTTGCTCCAGTCGACGCTGGACCAGTCGATGTCCGGGGTGTCGGCCGGTCCGTGCACGACGAAGTCGCACCAGCTCTGCTCGGTGAGGGCGACGTGCTTGATCAGCCCACCCAGGCTCAGGGCGCTGGCGGTGGTGCGTTCGCGGGCCTGGTCGTCGCTCAGCCCCTGCACGGTGTGGCGCAGGAAGCCGCGGTGTCGGCGCAGCGACTCGAGCAGGTCCTGGCGCTCGTCGGAGGGGGTCGGGTCGGCGTGTGCGGTCATGGACCGACGCTAGCTCCCGCAGCGGTCAGGAGCTGTCCGCAATCGTCTACACGCAGGTCGGGGCAGCGCCCAGGAAGCAACGCTAGTAGTTTCGTCGTCGTGGCTGAGGACTACTGCGAGCTGTGTGACCTGCCCAGGAGCACGTGCGTGCACGGGCAGCCCCCGCGTCCGCCCGAGGTGAAGGCCCCGTCGCGCGCCTCCGCCGTGCGCACCGCGAGGCCGAAGGCCGCCGGGGCGGGCCCCGCCCGGGCGGTGAGCCGGGTGACCGTGCAGGACACGTTCCGGCCCTACATCATCGACGTGCTGCGCGACGCCGGCGGCCAGCTCGACACCGACTCGGTGATGCAGCGGCTCGCGGAGCGGATGCACGACGTACTGCTCGAGCGGGACCGTCAGGTGGCCCCGGGCGGTGAGGTCCGGTGGCAGACCGCGGCCCGCAAGGAGCGCAAGGCGATGATCGACGAGGGGCTCGTCGTGGGCGCCCGGCCCGGGGTCTGGCAGCTGACCGAGGAGGCCTAGGCCACGGCTGCCGGTGGCTGCTCCCGGTCGTCGGTCCCGGGGCTCAGCAGGGTGAGCGCCGCGATGGTCGCGGCGACGAGCAGGCCGGCGCCGACGAAGAAGGCCAGCCGGTAGCCGTCGACGATCGCCGCACCGGGAGCCACCCCGCTCGCCTGCAGGTCGGCGGCCCTGCGCAGGGCGATGCTGGCCAGCACGGCCAGGCCAACGGCCCCGGCCACCTGCTGCAGGGCCTGCTGCAGACCCGAGGCCAGGCCGGCGTCGTCCTCGGTCACGTTGGTCACGGCGCCGTTGCCGAGGCAGGGCAGGGACAGGCCCGATCCGAGGGCGACCGCCAGGCTGGCGGGCAGGAGCTCGGTGAGGAACGACCCGTCGGCCGAGATCCGGGTGAAGAGCAGGACGCCGATGGTCGTGATGATCGTGCCGGTCGTCAACACCGGGCGCAGGCCGAGTCTCGGCGTGAGTGCGGTCGCGGCACCGATGCCCACGCCGATCATGACGCCGAAGGGGAGGAAGGCGAAGCCGGTGCGCAGGGCGGAGAAGCCGAGGACGTTTTGCAGGTAGAGGGTGACGAAGAAGAACTGGGTGAAGAAGACGCTGAAGAAGAAGATCGTCACCACGTTGGCCGCGACCCGGGTGCGGTCGGTGAAGAAACGCAGCGGCACCAGCGGGTGGGTCACCCGGGCCTGGTAGGCGACGGTCACCGCGAGGAGCAGGACACCGCCGGTGATCGGGCCGAGCACGAGGACCGAGGTCCAGGACTCCTCGGCGGCCTGGATGGCGCCGTAGACGATGCCGGTGAAGCCGAGCGCGATCCCGGCCGCGGTGGGCAGGTCGATCCGGCCGCCTGCGCTTGGGCGGTGGGCGCTCACCAGCCGCGGCACCAGCACGAGCGCGACCACGGCGACGGGGATGTTGACCAGGAAGATCCACCGCCAGCTGGCGAACTCGACCAGCACGCCGGACAGGATCGGCCCCGCGGTGCCGGCGAGCCCGGAGATACCGCCGAAGTAGCCGATCGCCTTGGCTCGTTCGCCGTGCTCGGTGAAGAGCATCGCGATCAGGCCCAGCGCGGCGGGGGCGGCTAGCGCCTCGCCGATGCCCTGGACGAAGCGCGCCGTGACGAGCTGGGCGGGGCTCTGGGCCAGGCCGCAGGCCACTGAGGCGACGCCGAAGAGCACCACCCCGGCGAGGAACATCCGGCGTCGGCCGAGCACGTCACCGAGCCGGCCGCCGAGGAGGAGGAAGCCGCCGGCCATGAGGACGTAGCCGTCGACCACCCAGGTGAGCCCCGAGGGGGTGAACCCCAGGTCGCCCTGGATCTCGGGCAGCGCCACGTTGACGATGGAGACGTCCAAGATGAGCATGAACTGCACGAGCAGCAGGACGGCCAGCGCCGACCAGCGGCGGGGATCCGACGTGGTGCCCGAGGTGGTCCCGGGCCGGCCGTCGGGCTCGGTCCCGGGCTCGGTCCCGGGCTCGGCGCCGGGCTGAGGAGGGGTCGTCATGGACTCGAGGCTAAAACGAAACTCACCAGTTCGACACCTCGCCTTTGGGGTGAGGCCGCCTCGTCGGCTGGGCCCGGTGACGAGGCACACTGGGGGCATGTCCGCCGCCCCACGCAGTGCCCCCGGCGCTGATCCCCGGGTGGTCCGCACCCATGCCCGGGTGCTGGAGGCAGCGTGGGAGGTGCTCGCCGAGGTGGGCTTCGACCGGGTGACGATCGAGCTGATCAGCGAGCGCTCCGGTGTGGCCCGCTCGACGATGTACCGCCACTGGACGACGCGCGAGGAGATCCTGCGCGATGCGTTCTCGGCTCGGGCCTTCCAGGAACCCGGTAGCGACGGTGCGGCCCCGGACGCCCGCGCGGCCCTGTCGGCGTACGCCGTCACGTTCGCCGCGGGCCTCGCCCACGACTGGGGCCGCGCGGCGCTCACGATGGCCGCGGGGGCCCTCGACGAGCCCGATCAGCGCAGCGCGGTGCGGACGTTCGCCGACGGCACCCTCCGCGACCTCCGTGCCATCGTCGAGCGGGCGAGCACCGATGGCGACCTCCCGGCCGGAGCAGACCTCGACGCGTGTGCGGTGGCGTTGGTCGACGTGCTGATCGCGCCCCTGTTCTACCGGTACCAGGTGCTCGGGGAGCCGGCCGGTGACGCCCAGGCCGGGGCACTGGCGCACCGGGCGTGGCAGCTGGTGACGACCGCGACTCCCTCGACCACCTGACGGCGCGGGCGGCTCGGCTCATCGCGACGCGGTGCTGACGACCTCGGTGATGATCACGACCTCGTGGGTGAGCGTGCGGTGCACCGGGCACGTGTCGGCGATCGCCAGCAGGGCGCGGCGCTGCTCGTCATCGAGCGCCGGGTCGATGGTGATCACGCGGTGGATCCGGTCGACGTAGCCGCTGGTGCTCTCGCGCTCGGCGCAGTCCTGTGTGTGCACCCGGCCGTGGGTGAGGGTCACCGTGGTGGCGCCGTAGTCCCAGCCCTTGCGGCGTGCGTAGATCCGCATCGTCATCGACGTACAGGCCCCGAGCGCCGACAGCATCGCGTCGTAGGGGTTGGGTCCGGTGTCCTCGCCGCCGACCGACACCGGCTCGTCGAGTCGCCACCGGTGCCCGGGCACGACCGCGTCGTGGGCGAAGTGGGCGGTGTCGGCCTCGGCCACGACGACGGACCCCTCGACCGCTGTCGGCGGGTCCTCGGGCCCGTCGGGTGCCTCGGGTGCCTCGGGGAGGTAGCGCTCGGCCCACGCGGCGATCACGGACGCGGCGAACTGCGAGTCCGCCGGGCGGGTCAGCAGGTGGTCGGCGCCGTCGAGCGAGACGAACGACTTGGGGTGCCGCGCCGTCTCGAAGATCTCGCGGGCCTGGTCGATGCCGACGACCTCGTCGACGGGGGAGTGCAGGACCAGGAGCGCCCGCTGGAGACCCCGGATTCGCTCCTGCTGGCGCTGGTCGGCGATGTCGTCGAGCAGATCCTGGCCGATCGTCAGGGTGCGACCCCCGATCGTCACCTCCAGGTGCCGTCCGGCGGGCGAGTCCGGAGCCGGGACGGCATCACTCAGCAGGCCCCCGATGTGCGCGGGGCTCGCCGGGGCACTGATGACCGCGACACCACACACGTGCTCGAGGGAGTCGGCGGCCGCAATCACCGCCGCACCGCCCCGCGCGTGGCCGCCCAGGCGGCTCGGCGCCCCCCGCGCACCCGGCGCACCCCGCCCCCCCCGCGCGTCCACGAC
>JAJAYJ010000152.1 GCA_026786275.1 Nocardioides sp.
AATGCACGCCGCAGTTGGCGTGCATTCGCGCCGACTCGACTGTGGGGGGTGAGGGGTGCGGAAGCGGGCCGGTGACGGGCACGGTCGGGCGCCGTATCGTTCGCCGGGTGGAGAGCAGCCAGGCGGATGTGAGCCGGGAGATGGCCGGCATCGCCGGGGCCTACGAGGGCCGCGTGGCGGGCGAGTCGGAGCCCGGCCCGCGCCTGGACTACCCGCCGTACCGCAGCAGCGTGCTGCGTCACCCCACCAAGTCGCTGCAGCTCGCCGACCCCGAGGGCGTCGAGCTGTGGGCGCCGACCTTCGGCGAGCGCGACGTGGACCCGCTCGAGGCCGACCTGACCGTGCAGCACGACGGTGAGCCGATCGGGGAGCGGATGGTGGTGACCGGGCGGGTGCTCGACGGCGACGGCCGCCCGGTGCGCCGTCAGCTGGTCGAGGTGTGGCAGGCCAACGCGGCGGGTCGCTACGCCCACCAGCGCGACCAGCACCCCGCACCCCTCGACCCGCACTTCATCGGCGTCGGCCGCTGCCTGACCGACGACGACGGCACCTACACCTTCACGACCATCAAGCCCGGGCCCTACCCCTGGCGCAACCATCGCAACGCCTGGCGCCCCGCGCACCTCCACTTTTCGCTCTTCGGCACCGAGTTCACCCAGCGGCTGGTCACCCAGATGTACTTCCCGGGCGACCCGCTGCTGGCGCTCGACCCGATCTACCAGTCGGTGGTCGACGCCGCGGCCCGGTCCCGGCTGGTCGCGACGTACGACCACGACGTGACCAGGCCCGAGTGGTCGACCGGCTACCGCTGGGACATCGTGCTGACGGGGCCGCACCGCACCCTGCGGCGGGACGCGTCGTGAGCCTGCCCGCCACGCCCGGCCAGACCATTGGCCCGTTCTTCGGCTACGCCCTGCCCTACGACGGCGCGCCGTTGCTGGTGCCGGCCGACCACCCGGACGCGGTCCTGCTGCACGGCCGGGTGCTCGACGGGGCGGGGGACCCGGTGCCGGACGCCCTGCTCGAGCTGTGGCAGGCGGCGCCGGAGGGTCGTGTCGGTGACGGGTTCGCCGGGTTCGGTCGCGCCGAGACCGACGCCGAGGGCCGCTACGCGTTCACCACCCTCACCCCCGCGGCGCCGTTCTTCGCGCTCACGGTGCTGGCGCGCGGCCTCACGGACCGGTTGTTCACCCGCGCCTACCTGCCCGAGCACCCCGGTGTCGCCCAGGACCCGCTGCTGGCCGCTCTGGCACTAGGGCGGCGGCGCACCCTGCTGGTGCTGGCCGACGACGACGGCTGGCGCTTCGACGTCCGACTCCAGGGCGAGGATGAGACGGTCTTCCTCACCTACCCGCGACACTGAGCAGGTGAGCGACCTCTTCTGGCCCGGCGACGACCGCGCCGGGGCCCACCTCTCCTCCGAGCAGCTGCTGGCCGCGATGCTGCGGGTGGAGGAGGCGTGGCTCGACGTGCTGGTGGAGCACGGGGTGGCGCCGCGGGTCGCCCGTTCACCGCTGCACGTGCCGCTGGGCCGGCTGCCCGACCTCGTGGTCGCGGCCGAGCAGGCCGGCAACCCGGTGACCGCCATGCTGCGGATGATCCGGGCCGACCTGGACACGCCGGCCGAGACCGTGCGCTGGCTGCACCGGGGCCTGAGCAGCCAGGACGTCGTCGACACCGCGCTGATGTGGTTGCTCGGCACCGCGGCCCGCGACGTCCGGCTCGCGCTCGAGCAGCAGGTGGTGACCCTGGTCGAGCTGGCCCTGGACCACCGCGACACGCCCGTGGTGGCCCGCACCCTGACCCAGCACGCCGTGCCGACCACGTTCGGGCTCAAGGTCGCGTCCTGGCTCAGCGGTGTGCTGGACGCCTACGAGGACGTGGACGCGCTGGTCTTCCCCGTGCAGGTCGGCGGCGCCGCGGGCACGATGGCCGCCGCGGTCGAGCTCGGCCTGGACCCGTACGTGGCCCGCGCGGGGCTGGCCTCCCGGCTCGGGCTGAGCGACGCGCCGTCGTGGCACACGACCCGGAGCGCGGTCACCCGCGTCGGCGACGCCCTGGTCCGGTGCACCGACGCCTGGGGTCGGATCGCGAACGACGTGCTGACCTGGTCCAGGCCCGAGATCGGCGAGGTCGGCGAGGGCACCGGCGGCGGGTCGTCGACGATGCCGCACAAGGCCAACCCGGTGCTCTCCACTCTGGTCCGACGCGCTGCCCTGACCACCCCGCAGCTGGCCGCCACCCTGCACCTGGCCGCGGCCGAGCAGGTCGACGAGCGAGCCGATGGTGGCTGGCACGCGGAGTGGGCTCCGCTGCGCGACCTGGCCCGACGCACGCTGGTCGCGGGGTCGCAGACCACCGACCTGCTCGCCGGCCTGGTCGTGCACCCCGCTCGGATGGCGAGCACGCTGGAGCGGGCCCGGGCCGACGTGCACGCGGAGCAGCGCAGCATGGCCGGTGTCGCCGGCCACGAGCCGAGCGGCGACTACCTGGGTATCGCGGGCGGCCTGGTCGACGACGTCGTGTCCCGTGCCCGCGCCACCCTCGAGGAGACCAGATGAAGCCGCCCGGCAGCAGCCCGAGCATCCCCAGCGTCACCGCCGTCCGGATGAGCGGGGCCACGTCCCGCGCCGACCTGCCCCTGCTCGTGCTCGGACCCTCGCTCGGCACCTCGGCGGCCACCCTGTGGTCGGCTTGCGCCTCCGGGCTGAGCGACGTCTTCGACGTGCTGGCCTGGGACCTGCCCGGCCACGGCCACAACCGCGGCGTGCCCACCGAGCCGTTCACGTTGGCCGAGCTCGCGGCCGGGGTGCTGCAGGTGGTCGACGACGTGCTCGAGCAGCGCGGCGAGCTGGGCGGCGCCTTCGCGTACGCCGGCGACTCGGTCGGCGGCGCCGTGGGCCTGCAGCTGCTCCTCGACGCGCCCGACCGGGTCACCTCGGCGGTGCTGCTGTGCACGGGCGCGAGGATCGGTGAGGCCGCGATGTGGGCCGGCCGGGTGGACCAGGTCAGCAGCTCCGGCACGGCGGTCATGGTGCCGGGCTCGGCCGAGCGGTGGTTCGCCCCCGGCTTCCTCGACCGCGAGCCGGAGCTGGGTTCGCGGCTGCTGCACGCGTTGTCCGTCGTGGTCGACGAGGGCTACGTGCAGGTCTGCCGGGCCCTGGCCGGCTTCGACGTCCGCGACCGTCTCGGCGAGATCACCGCCCCGGTGCTGGCCGTCGCGGGCGCGCTCGACGTGGTCACGCCCATCGAGAGCCTGCGACTGATCGCCGAGGGCGTGCCCCGCGGTCGGCTGGTCGAGCTCGCCGGGGTGGCGCACCTGGCGCCGGTTGAGGCGCCCGGAGAGGTCGCCGCCCTGGTGCGCCAACACGTGCTCGGCGAGGAACCCCCCGCCGAGCCGACACCGCACTCCGAGACCCACGCAGCCGGCCTCGTCCTACGCCGCGAGGTGCTGGGCGACGCGCACGTGGACCGGGCGCAGGCGCAGTCCACCGGCTTCACGCGGGACTTCCAGGAGCTGATCACGCAGTACGCGTGGGGCTCGGTCTGGACCCGTCCCGGGCTGGACCGGCGCAGCCGCTCGTTGATCACGCTGACCGCACTGGTGGCCGGTGGACACCACGAGGAGCTGGCGCTGCACGTGCAGGCCGCCCGCACCAACGGCCTCACGGTCGAGGAGATCAAGGAGTGCCTGCTGCAGACCGCGGTCTACTGCGGCGTGCCCGCCGCGAACACCGCCTTCCGGATCGCCGAGCGGGTTCTGGACGAGCTGGCGGCCGAGGGCTCGACCTGATCGTCGGGCGACACGTCCGGCACTGATCCGTGGCTCACCGCCTGCCGCACACGTCACCCGACGGGCGGTGCGACCGTTCACCTCGTGTTCGCCCGGTCCTGCCCCGGCCGTGCCAGGGTCGGGGACATGACGAGGCATCCTCGGGCGCGTCTGGCCGCCCTCTCGACCCTGATCCTGCTCGGTGCCGGTCTCGCGACCGCCACCACCTCCCCCTCCGCCGAAGCCCGGCCTGAGCCCGGCACGAAGGACCGGGACGTGCGGTTCCAGACCTTCAACGCCTCCCTCAACCGGGCCGCCGCCGGCGAGCTGGTGGCCGACCTGTCCACGCGCGAGGACGCACAGGCCGCCAGCGTGGCCGAGATCATCCAGCGGACCAGGCCCGACGTGCTGCTGCTCAACGAGTTCGACTACGTGCCCGGCGGCCGCGCCGTCGACCTGTTCCGCGACCACTACCTCGAGGTCGGCCAGGGCGGCGCCCGGCCGATCGACTACCCCTACGCCTACGTCGCGCCCTCCAACACCGGGGTGCCCAGCGGCTTCGACCTGGACGGCAACGGCACCGTGGGCGGCGGCAACGACGCGCTCGGCTTCGGCGAGTTCGAGGGCCAGTACGGGATGGCGGTGCTGAGCCGCTACCCGATCGACACCGGCGAGGTCCGCACCTTCCGGGACTTCCGCTGGGCGGACATGCCCGGTGCCCTGCTGCCCGACAACGCCGCCACGCCCGACCCTGCCGACTTCTACTCGCCCGAGGAGCTCGCGGCCCTGCCGCTGTCGAGCAAGTCGCACTGGGACCTGCCGATCAGGGTGGGTCGCGAGACGGTGCACTTCCTGGTCTCCCACCCCACGCCGCCCACCTTCGACGGCGCCGAGGACCGCAACGGCCGTCGCAACCACGACGAGATCCGCTTCTGGGCCGACTACGTCGCGGGCGCGCGCTACGTCTACGACGACCGCGGTCGCCGCGGCGGGCTGGAGCGCCGGGCGTCGTTCGTCATCGCCGGCGATCAGAACGCCGACCCGCTCGACGGTGACTCCGTCGACGCGGCCATCGACCAGCTGCTGGGGAACCGCCTGATCCAGGACCCGCAGCCGACCTCCGCGGGCGGGCCGGAGGCCGCCCGGCTCCAGGCCGGCGCGAACCTGGCCCACCGGGGCGACCCGGCGTACGACACTGCCGACTTCAACGACAACCCGGCGCCGGGCAACCTGCGTGCCGACTACGTGCTGGCCTCGCGCGACCTGAGGGTGCGCGACGCCGGCGTGTTCTGGCCGGTCGCGGCTGACCCCCTGTCCCGGCTGACGGGGACCTTCCCGTTCCCGTCCTCGGACCATCGGGCGGTCTGGGTCGACCTGCGGGTGCGCTGACGTCGGCTCAGCGGTCGGCAGCCTTCTCGTACTGCCGGATGCTCAGCGGCACGAAGACGGCCAGGATGATGCCGACCCAGATCAGGGTGTAGACCACCGGGTGCTGCAGGGACCAGGCGTCGGGCTCGGGGGCGTTAGCCGCGGTGTTGCCGAAGAGCTCGCGAGCGGCCTGGGTCACCGAGGAGACAGGGTTCCAGTCGGCGAAGACCCGCAGCACGGTCGGGAAGTTGTCGGTCGGCACGAACGTGTTGGCGATGAAGGTCAGCGGGAAGATCACGATGAACGAGGCGTTGTTGACCACCTCGGGGGTGCGCACGACCAGGCCGACCAGGGCCATCAGCCACGAGATCGAGAACGCGAAGGCGAGCAGCACCAGCAGGGCGAGCACGAACTCGGGCACCGAGGAGTGCGCTCGCCAACCCACGGCGAGCCCGGTCAGCAGCATCACCACGATCGAGACGACGTTGAGCACCTGGTCGGCGACGGTGCGGCCGACCAGGACCGCGGCCCGGCTCATCGGCAGGGACCGGAACCGGTCGATCAGCCCCTTCTGCAGGTCCTCGGCCAGCGCCCCGCCGGTCACCGTGGACCCGAAGATCACCGTCTGGGCCAGGATGCCGGGCAGCAGGTACTCGGCGTACCCGATGCCCTCCAGGGGGATCGCGCTGCCGAAGACGTAGCGGAAGAGCAGCACGAACATGATCGGCGACAGGGTCGCGAAGACGACCAGGTCGGGCACCCGACGGATCTTGATGACGTTGCGCCGGGTGATGACCAGGCTGTCGCTGACGAGGCTCATGCCGGCTCCTGGGTGGTGGTGGTCTCCGTGGACTCGTGGCCGGTGAGGGTCATGAACACGTCGTCGAGGTCGGGCCGTCGCAGGCCCACGTCGACGATCGCGATGCCGCTGTCGGCGATCCGGTCGAGGGCGTTGCGCAGCACCGCCGTCCCGCCCGAGACGGGAAGGGTCAGCCGACGGGTGGGCTCGTCGAGCGAGGCGGCCTCGATGCCGAGGGGCTCGACCAGCCCGCGGAGCCGGGGCAGGTCGGCGGCGACGGCGAGTGTGAACTCCAGCCGCTCCCCACCGACCTGGGCCTTCAGCTCGTCGGCGGTGCCGCGGGCGATCACCCGGCCGTGGTCGATCACCGCGATCCGGTCGGCGAGGCGGTCGGCCTCGTCGAGGTACTGCGTGGTGAGCAGGATCGTGGTGCCGTCGGTGACCAGGCCCTCGATGAACTCCCACATGCCCAGCCGGCTGCGCGGGTCGAGCCCGGTGGTGGGCTCATCGAGGAACAGCACCCGTGGCCGGGCGATCAGCGAGGCCGCGATGTCGAGGCGTCGGCGCATGCCACCGGAGTAGGTCTTGGCGGGCCGCTTGGCCGCCCCAGTCAGGTCGAAGCGCTCCAGCAGCTCGGCGGCCCGCGCCCGGGCGTCGCGCCGCGACATCTGGAAGAGCTGGCCGACCATCTCGAGGTTCTCGAAGCCGGTGAGGTACTCGTCGACCGCGGCGTACTGCCCGGTCAGGCCGATCACCGCCCGCACCGCATCGGCCTGGGTGGCCACGTCGAGCCCGACCACCCGTGCCCTCCCGGCGTCGGGCTTGACCAGTGTGCTGAGTACCCGCACCGCCGTGGTCTTGCCGGCGCCGTTGGGCCCGAGCAGGCCCAGCACCGTGCCCTGCTCGACCTCGAGGTCGATGCCGTCCAGTGCCCTGGTCTCGCCGTAGGCCTTGACCAAGCCCTCCACCTCGATCGCTGCTGTCACGTTCATCAGGCTAGTGGCGGGCACCGACAGTGGCGGGGGGCGGCGGCCGGACCCGGCACTGGTCCCTCCGGGTGAGGCCGGCGGGGGGGCCGCGGCGGCACTGTGGTCGAGATGAGCACCGAACAGATCATCATCATCCTCGTCGTCGCGATCGTGCTGGTCCTCGCCGTGGTGGCCCTGGTTGCCGCGGGCGCGAAGAAGAAGAAGGCTCGCGAGGCCGAGGAGCGCCGGGTCCAGGCCGGGGAGCTGCGCCAGCAGGCCGGCGGCCGGGCTCCCGACGTGCGCGACTCCAAGCTGGCGGCTGCCGAGGCCGGCGCCGAGGCCGAGCTGCTGCGGGTGCGGGCCGAGCGGGCCGAGCAGGACGCCGCGGAGGTCCGCAAGGACGCGGCCGCTGACCAGGCTCGTCAGGAGGACGTCGTGCGCCAGGCCGACCGCCTCGACCCGGACGTCGACCACCGGGCCGACGGCTACCGGCCCGCGGCCGACCTGGCTGACCCGGTCGACCCCATGGACCCGGCCGACCCGGCCACCCAGGCGGGTCCGGCCAGGACCACGGACCGGACCGAGACCGGGCCGGACGAGACCCCCAGCGGCTCACACCGGGCCTAGCCGACCGGCGACCGGCTGGCCGACCGGCGGTGACGTTCAGAGCACGTGCTCGCCGTACATCTCCCCCAGCGGGTCGGCGATGAGCTCGAGGCGGGCGCCGTCGGGGTCTCGGAAGTAGATCGACACCCCGCTGTGCACCTCGTGCGGCACGCCGGCCGCGGTGAGGTTGGCGGCCAGGTGCTCCCACCGGTCGGGGTCGACCGAGATCGCGACGTGGTGCAGCCCGCCGAGCACCTCGGCGTACGGAGCGACGTCCAGGCCGGGGAAGTCGAAGAACGCCAGCAGGTTGCCGTGGCCGATGTCGAAGAAGAAGTGCGAGGACCCTGGGTAGTCCCGGTTGTCGATCAGCTCCGTGAGCGGGAACTCCAGGACCTCCTGGTAGAAGCGCACGGTCCGCTCGACGTCGCTGCTGACCAGGGCCGTGTGGTGCAGGCCGCGCGCGGAGGACTCCGGTCGCTCGTCGCTGGCACGCAGGTGGGTCTCGCGAATCCGGGCGCGGGTGGCCTCGATCGCGGTGAGGTCGCTCTCGGTCGTGCTCATGCTGCTGCTCCTGGATGGGGTGGATGGGGCCTGGATGAGGTCTGTCCCAGACCCGCGGGGGCGTCGGATACCCACAATCTAGTTGATGTATCATCTATTCCGCTACTCTGGGCGCATGACGACCGACGGGACCTGGCTCGACGACGACCAGCAGCGGGCCTGGCGGGGCTGGTTAGCCCTGAGCGCCCGCCTGCCCGGAGCCCTGGCCCGTGACCTGCAGCATCACAGCGACCTGTCGTTGCCGGACTTCGACGTACTGGTCCAGCTCAGCGAGAGCGCGCAGGGTCGGGTCCGGTTCTCGGGCCTGGCCACCGCCCTGGCCTGGCAGCGCAGCCGGCTTTCGCACCACGTGGCCCGGATGGCCGGGCGTGGCCTGGTGCAGCGGGTGGAGTGCGACGACGACGGCCGCGGGGCCTTCGTCGAGATCACGACCGCGGGTCGGTCCGCGATCGAGACCGCCGCGCCCGGTCACGTGGCCACCGTGCGCCGCCTGGTCTTCGACGCCCTCGACCCCGAGCAGGTCCGGCTTCTCGAGGAGTTGACCGGCACCCTGCTGCAGCGCTTGGATGCCGAGTCGACCTGACGGCCGGGGTGGTGCGAGGGCGTCGACCATCACGGCGGACCTGGCCCTGACCCAGCGGCGCTGAGCGACGTCTGACCCGTCCTGTGCGCGATGCGGACACCTGTTCGCTGTGGGAACCTCGAGGCGTGACGACCTCCTATCTCTACGCCGCCGCCCGGACGCCGTTCGGCCGCTTCGGCGGGTCCCTGGCCGACGTACGACCCGACGACCTGGCCGCGATCGCGCTGCGCGGGCTGCTGGCTCGGGCGCCCGGTCTGGACCCGGCCGGCATCGGTGACGTGGTGTGGGGCAACGCCAACGGCGCGGGCGAGGACAACCGCAACGTGGGCCGGATGGCCGTGCTGCTGGCCGGGCTGCCCGTCTCGGTGCCCGCCACCACGGTCAACCGGCTCTGCGGGTCCTCCCTCGACGCCGCGATGATGGCCTCGCGGAGCATCGAGTGCGGTGACGCCGACGTGGTCGTGGCTGGGGGCGTGGAGTCGATGACCCGGGCGCCCTGGGTGCTGCCCAAGCCGTCGCGGGCCTACCCGGCCGGCAACGTCACCGCGGTCTCCACCACGCTGGGCTGGCGGCTGGTCAACGACCGGATGCCGGCCGAGTGGACGGTCTCGCTGGGTGAGAGCAACGAGATGCTGGCCGACCGGTTCTCCATCTCGCGGGAGCGGCAGGACGAGTTCGCGGCCCGCTCGCACCGCCTGGCCGCCGAGGCCTGGGACGCCGGGTTCTACGACGACCTGGTCGTGCCCGTCGACGGCGGCGGTGCAGGAGCGGGGCTGGCCCGCGACGAGGGCATCCGACCCGGCTCGACCGCGGCGAAGCTGGCCGGCCTGAAACCGTCGTTCCGTCCCGACGGCACCATCACCCCCGCCAACGCCTCACCCCTCAACGACGGTGCCGCGGCCCTGCTGATCGGCTCCGAGGCTGCGGCTGACCTGGTCGGGCTCTCACCGATGGCCCGGATCGCCGGCCGCGGCGTGCACGCGCTGCTGCCCCAGGAGTTCGGTTTCGCACCCGTCGAGGCGGCCGGGAAGGCCCTGGCCCGGGCCGGCATCACCTGGGCCGAGGTGTCCGCGGTCGAGCTGAACGAGGCCTTCGCCGTGCAGTCGCTGGCCTGCGTGGACGCCTGGCTCGAGGAGGGTCTGGTCGATCCCGAGATCGTGAACGCCAAGGGTGGCGCGATCGCGATCGGCCACCCGCTCGGCGCCTCGGGCGCCCGGATCCTGGCCACCCTGGCCGCCCGGCTGCAGGAGTCGGGAGAGCGGTGGGGCGTGGCCGCGATCTGTATCGGGGTCGGCCAGGCCCTGGCCGTGGTGCTGGAGAACCCGGAGCACCGCGGGCGCGCGGCGTGAGGGTCTGCGCGGACACCGACGAGGCCGTGGCCGGGGTCGAGGACGGCGCGACCGTGCTCGTCGGTGGCTTCGGGATGGCCGGTATGCCCGTGCCTCTGATCGACGCACTGATCCGCCACGGCGCCACCGACCTGACCGTGGTCTCCAACAACGCCGGCAACGGTGACACCGGGCTGGCCGCCCTGCTGGCCGCCGGCCGGGTCCGCACCATGATCTGCTCGTTCCCCCGGCAGTCGGATTCCTGGGTCTTCGACCGTCTCTACCGGGAGGGCAGGATCGAGCTCGAGGTGGTGCCGCAGGGCAACCTGGCCGAGCGGATGCGCGCGGCCGGGGCCGGGATCGGGGCGTTCTTCTGCCCGACCGGGGTCGGCACCCCGCTCGCCGAGGGCAAGGAGGTCCGCGAGATCGACGGTCGCACCTACCTGTTGGAGTACCCGATCAAGGGTGATCTCGCCCTGATCGGGGCTCACCGAGCGGACCGGGCCGGCAACCTGGTCTACCGCAGGACGGCTCGCAACTTCGGGCCGGTGATGGCCACCGCCGCCACCACCGTGGTGGCCCAGGTCTCCGAGGTCGTCGAGACCGGTGAGATCGATCCCGAGGTCGTGGTGACCCCGGGCATCTACGTCGACCGTGTCGTACGGGTCACGACATGAACGAGCACCTCGACCGGGGACCGCGCAGCAAGGACGAGCTGGCCGCCGACGTCGCCCGCGACATCCCCCACGGTGCGTTTGTCAACCTGGGCATCGGCCAGCCCACCACGGTGGCCGACCACCTGCCCGTGGGCAGCGGAGTGGTGCTGCACACCGAGAACGGCATGCTCGGTATGGGTCCGCTCGCACACGGCGGCCCCCACGACCCGATCGACCCCGACCTGACCAACGCCGGCAAGGTACCGGTCACCGCGCTGCCCGGAGCCTCCTACTTCCACCACGCGGACTCGTTCGCGATGATGCGCGGCGGTCACCTCGACGTCTGCGTGCTGGGGGCCTTCCAGGTCTCGGCCACCGGCGACCTGGCCAACTGGCACACCGGTGAGCCGGACGCGATCCCCGCCGTCGGTGGGGCGATGGACCTCGCGATCGGTGCGAAGCAGGTCTTCGTGATGATGACGCTGTTCGCCAAGGACGGGTCGGCCAAGCTGGTGCCGGGCTGCACCTACCCGCTGACCGGGGTCGGCTGCGTGGACCGGGTCTACACCGACGTCGCGACGTTCGAGGTCGGACCCCAGGGGGCGCGGGTGCTCGAGACGTTCGGCACGTCGTACGACGACCTGCTCGCGCGGCTCGACGTGCCGCTGGGGCGCTGACCGCCGGGCGGGGGACTACCCCCCGACCGCGCGACGATCACCCCGCGGGCCAGCCGGTGTAGGCCTCGGCAAGGTAGCGCGACCCGGCCTCGGAGGAGACCACGGACTCCAGCTCACCCCGCTGGCGGCGCACGTCGAAGTCGGAGGAGTCGGGCAGTCGGTGCAGCAGGGTGGTCATCCAGTAGGAGAAGTGCTGGGTGCGCCAGACCCGCGCCAGGGCCCGCTCGGAGTAGTCGTCGAGCAGGTCGAGGTCGTGCGTGGCCAGCGCCTGCTCGATCACCTCGCCCAGCACCCGGACGTCGGCCAGCGCGAGGTTGAGGCCCTTGGCGCCGGTCGGGGGAACGGTGTGCGCGGCGTCACCGGCCAGCACCAGCCGGCCGTGCCGCATCGGCTCCTGCACGAAGCTGCGGAACGGCAGCACGGTCTTGTTGACGATGGGCCCCTCCCGCAGCCGGAAGCCGTCGGGCCCGGCCACCCGGGACTGCATCTGGTCCCACACCTGGTCGTCGCTCCAGGCCGTGACGTCCTCGGTCGGGTCGCACTGGAAGTACATCCGCTGGATCGTCTCGGTGCGGGAGCTGACCAGCGCGAAGCCCTGGTCGCCACCGGTGTAGATCAGCTCCTCGCTGCTGCGCGGCGCCTCGGTGAGGATGCCGAACCAGGCGAAGGGGTACTCCCGGTAGTAGCGGCGCCGGCGGTCCTGAGGCACCAGGTCGCGACAGATGCCCCGGGAGCCGTCGGCACCGACCATGATCTCGCAGTCGACCTCCTGCGCCCGGCCCTCGGCGTCGGTGAACCGGACGGTGGGGCACCCGGAGGTGACGCCCTCGACCGCCACGTCCGTGACGCCGAACCGGACGTCGCCGCCGTCGCGTTCCCGGGCGTCGGCCAGGTCCACGAAGACGTCGGTCTGGGGGTAGAGCCACGTCGAGGCCCCGACCAGTGCCTCGAAGTCGATGCGGTGGCTCTCGCCGCCGAAGCGCAGGTCGATGCCGCGGTGCTCGTGGCCCTCGCGCAGCACCCGGTCGGAGACCCCGGTGTCCACCAGCAGGCGCACGCTGTCGCGTTCCAGGATGCCGGCCCGGTGCGTGGTCTCGATCTCCTCGCGCCGACGCACGTCCACCGCCACCGTGTCGATGCCCGCGCGGGCCAGCAGGTGGGCAAGCATCAGCCCGGCCGGGCCGGCCCCGACGATACCGACACGGGTCCGGGTGCGCACGGGGGTGGTGGTCACCCTGCGACGCTAGCCGCGGTCCGGGGCGACGTACGGCGGTGCCTTCCGTGGGGTGGACGCGTGCGGCCGTCCCAGGTGGTGCTGTGGATCGTCCTGGTGGTGTCCGGCCGATCTCCGCCTACAGTGACAGGACCGAGCAGGTCCCCGACGAGAGCAGGCCCCCATCCTCGCCCGCAGTGCCGCGATCACCGCCAGCAGCTCCCTCCCCGTCCTCCCCGTTGCCCCCGTCCCCACCGGGTCTGTCCACCGCCCGAGCCTGCTCACGATCATCCGTCGGGTCGCGCTCAGCCTGCTGGTCGCGTGTGTCATCCCGGCCACGCTGTTCTACGTGTGCCTGGTCGCGTCCGGGGTGTGGACCGCGATCGTGGTGGCGCTGCTGTGGTCGTACGGCGCGATCGCGTGGCGCGCGGCCACCGGCCGAAAGCCCTCGGGGCTGCTGGTGCTGACCGCGGTGGTGCTGACCGGTCGGACCGCGCTGTCGATGGTGGCCGACAGCACCTTCCTCTACTTCCTGCAGCCGATCATCAGCGACGGCCTGATCGCCGCGGTGTTCCTGCTCTCGCTGGCCACCGCCCGCCCGATGGTGGCCCGCCTTGCCGGCGACTTCTACCCGATGGACGCCGAGCTGGCGCAGCGCCCGCGGATCCGGCGCCTCTTCTGGCACCTCACGCTGATGTGGGCCCTGCTGTGCGTGGGCAAGGCCGGGATGACGCTGTGGCTGCTGAACTCGGCGTCGCTCGAGACCTTCGTGCTGGTCAAGAGCCTGCTGGTGCTGGGCATCAACGCCCTGGCCGTGTCCGCGACGATCGGGGCTGCGGCCCTGGTCGCTCGGTATGAGGGCCTGCTCGGCTGCGGCCGCCACGAGCACCCCGAGCACCAACAGCACCACGACGCGTTGCTGCCCCGAGGCGTCTGAGCAACCCGACCCCCGCGTCGAGTCCCGCGTCGGGGCGGGCTCAGGCCCAACCGCCGACCCAGGCCTGCAGCGTGACGCCGCCGGCCGGTGCGAGGGCCGAGGCCAGGCTGGAGCGGACCAGCAGGTCGTTGCGGCCCCACCGTGCGGCCCGGCGGTGCAGCCGCAGGTCGTGCAGGGCCGCGATGTCACGACCCTGGCTGGTGACGTCGAGGGTCGCGACGTCTGCCTGGCCGTCGAGGCCGCGCAGCACGCCCGCCCACGCGCCCGGGTGCCCGACCAGGGCCTCACGCAGGTGCAGGTGCAACCGGGCGGTCCCCGCCGCCAGGACGTCGTCGGTGGTGATCCGCGGGTCCTCGGCGAACCACGACGCCCGCCGCGGGTCGAGCTGCACCCGGCTCCGGGGGGCGGCGGCCAGGAGCCCGTCGAGGCTGATGCTGAGCTCGCGCCGGCCCAGGTCGGCCGCGGCCGTGACCACGAGGTCGACCGGGCCTACCAGCAGACCGCGGTACGCCGCCCCCGGGGCGCCGACGCGGGCGGCGATCGCGGCCGTCTCGAGGGTGGCGGGGTCCTCACCGTCGCGGGGCTCGGGACGGGGTCGGGCCGAGGCGTCCGGACCGTCGTGCCAGGTCACCGCGCCCGGCACGTGGGCGACGAGACCGCCCCCGAGCCAGCTGCGGTGGGCCAGCTCCCAGTCCTCCCCGCCGTAGGCCGTGAAGGTCTCGTCGAAGCCACCCAGCTCCTCGAACCACCAGCGGGAGCACGCCATCGCCGCCGAGATCACGAACCGGTAGCTGCCCTCGTCGGCGTGCCGCAGGTCGTGGCTACGACGGTAGGCGTCGGCCAGCCAGCGGGGCTCGGGCAGCGCCCGGCCCGGGCCGTGCTGCTCGACCCAGTGCTCGGCGGACAGGCCGTCGAGGTCGGCGTGCCGACGACGGCCCACGGCCAGCAGCTCGGGCAGGCAGGCCGGCAGCGCGGTGAGGTGCTCGACGAAGGCGGGCTCGGGCGTGGTGTCGGCGTCCAGGAAGACCAGGAGCTCGCCGTGGGCCCGGCGGGCGCCGAGGTTGCGGGCGGCGGCGGCCCGGAAACCCCGATCCTCCTGACGCACGACCTCGACACCGTCGGGCACCGACGGCGGGGTCCGCGAGCCGTCGTCGGCCACCACGACCTGCACCGGCGGCTGGGTCTGGCGTCGCAGGGCCAGCAGCGTGCGTGCCAGCTGGGCCGGCTGCTCGAAGTGGGTGAGCACCACCGTGACCGACCGGTCGTGCCGGGCCGGCGGCGCGATCAGGTCCCACCGGTTGCCCGCGAGGGGGGTGCCGACGGGCGGGCCGCGCCCGGGGTGCTCACCCACCACTCCCGGTAGCGCGCGGCCACCGCGGCCAGGTCCGGTCCGGGCGGTGCTCCCGGGGCCCGCCACGTCGAGGTCGGGTCGGCCAGGGCGTGCTCGAGCCGGGTGGTGAGGTCCTCGTCGCGGTAGACGAGGTGGGATCCCGGCCGTAGCCGTTCCAGCTCGCGCACGTAGCGGCTGTCGCGCACCAGGGGCCGTCGGCCCGCGGCGACCCAGGAGTTGATCGAGCCGGAGGCTGAGAGGTTGCGGTGCCCGGTCAGGCCCACGCTCGCGCCGCGCAGGGTCGCCGCGGCCTGGTCGTCGGGCAGGTAGCCGGTCACCACCAGGGGCACCCCGAGGGAGCCGGCGTGCGCCCGCAGGCGGGCGACCTCCGGCTGGTGGCCGGTCCGGGTCCCCCGATCACGAGCACCGTGACGGTCCGGCCACGCTCGCGCAGCCCGGCCGCGGCCTCGCCCGCCTCGCGGTGGCCCTTGCCCGGGTAGACGTGGCCGAAGAGCCCGATGGTGGGTCCGGCCACCACGGTCCGTGCCGGGGGCTGGACGTCGGGCAGGATGAGCGGCAGCGGGATCACCGCCCCCGGCGAGGTGTCGCAGTGCTCGGCCACCAGTCGTCGCTCGTGCTCCGAGCTCGTCACCCAGGCGTGCGCCGCGCTCAGCATCCGTTCGTAGGCCACCCGGCGCTCCGCGAAGGCCCTGCCGTCGCTCGGCTGCGGCACGTCGTGCGCGGTCAACGTGAGCCGGGTCCGGCGCGCCAGCCGCTCCACCAGCTCGGCGGCCTGGGCCGGACGCCGGGCCAGCACCCGGTCGGTGACGTGCAGGTGCACGGCCTCCGGTCGTCCGCGCAGGGTGAGCTCGGTGCTGGTGGGCGCACCGGTCGCGCGGGCCAACTCGCCGGCCACCCGGGTCACGCCGTGCCGGGGCTCCCCGGCCAGCAGGTGCAGCGGGGGTACGCCGAGCGGTCGGGCCGGCCTGCCGGCGCGGGCCAGCACCTCGGGGAAGACGGTCATCGAGCCTCCATCACGACCCAGTCGTCCTGCACCCGGCGGACCAGGCCGCGGGCCTCGAAGGCGCTCAGCCAGCCCGACATCGGCCACCATCCCCACCGGTCGTGGAAGGTCCGAGCGTTGCGCACCACGTCGTGCAGGTGCTGGACCGGCGGGTCCTGGGTCGGGTGGTGCTGGTGGTAGGCGCGGGCGTCGCCCAGCCAGCCCAGGCGCAGCCCGGCGGCCTTGGCGCGCTGCCCGAAGTCGGTGTCCTCGGCCCCGTAGCCGCGGTAGGCCTCGTCGAAGCCGCCGATCGTGTGCCAGGCCGCAGTCGACGTGGCGAACGACAGCGACCAGAAGAGCTCCCAGGTGTCCTGGTGCCACCGCTGGCCGGGTCCCGGCGCGGGCCGGGCCGGGTGCGGCCGGTCCAACCGCTGCAGGTCGTCGAGCGGGTAGGGACGGTCCTGCTCGGTCAGGTAGGTGACCGGTCCGGACCACACGGTGCGGGGCTCGTGCCTCACGGCCGCGGCGTACGCGGCGACCGTCCCGGCACCGGCCAGGCAGTCCACGTCGAGGAAGACCAACGTGGTGGCCCCCAGCTCCTCGGCCCGGGCGGCTCCGGCGTTGCGGCCCGCCGCCAGGGGCAGGGCGTCGCCCTCAGGCACCGCGACGGCCACCACGTGCGGTCCCTCGACGTCGGGATCGCCCAGCGAGACCACGACGCGCAGGTGGGCGGCGTCCTGGCGCTGCAGGCTCCGCTCCTGCTGGGCCAGGTGGTCCCGGCGCCCCCGGACCACGCTCACCACGGCCACCACGGCCACAGACGGGCTCACCGGCCCACCTCCGCCGGCTCCGGCGCGGTCTCGCGCAGCACGTCCTGCACCACGGCGACGAATCGCTCGGCGGCCAGACCGTCGCACCACGACGACCACCGGGCGCCGTCGAGGGTCCCGGCCCGGTCCAGCAGGGCCTGCGCGTCGACCCCGGCCAGCGAGGACTCGACCAGGCACGGCCAGTCCCCGATCCTGAGCTGGGCGGCGGTGGTGAGCTGCTCGTCGAAGGGGCGCGGCGCGGGCACCACGATCGCCGGCACCCGGGTTGCCGCCACCTCGGCCAGGGCGTTCTGGCCGGCGTGGGTTACCACGACCGCCGCGGAGCTCAGCAGCGACCACGGGTCGTGCACCCACCGGCCGGACCCGCCGACCCGGACCAGCCGCCAGCCGGGGGCCGCAGCCTCGAACCGGTCCAGCTCGGCGTCGGTCCAGGCGGCACCGCCGCGCCCGGCCAGCACGACCGCCAGCCGTTCGCCCGGGGCCACCCGACCCCCGTCGACCGGGGCGTACCGGGACAGGGCGCCGACGGTGACGAGGCGACGGCGTACCTCGGGCGGGACACCACGCAGCATCTGGTCGGCGTGGTCGGGCCAGAAGCCGACCAGCCGCCGTGAGACCCGGAACCCCAGCTCGTGGGGCGGGTCGTCGCGTCGCCCGGGCAGCACCACCGAGAGCACCGGCACACCGTGCAGCCGGGCGAGCAGGGTGACTTCCTGCGAGACGTCGCTGACCAGCAGCCGGGGCCGCTTCTCGCCGATCCACGCCGAGATCGTGCGGGAGCGCTCCCGCAGACCGTCGTGGTGCAGCGGCACCCAGTGCAGCGCACCGGACGGTGCGGGGTCCAGGTGCGGGGGCGCGTCGTCGAGCGGCAGCCGGACCCAGTGGTCCTCGTGGCCCGGCTCGGGCGGCAGGCTGCTGAGCACGTCGACGTCGTGCCCGAGCGCGCGCAGCCGCCCGACCAGGGTCAGCGCCCGGTGCAGGTGGCCGCGGCCCTGGTGGTGCACGTAGTAGCCGATCACGCGGCCCGGCTCCGGGCCAGCTCGACGTAGACCTGCTCGTAGGCGTCCACCATCGTGTCCAGGCTGAAGCGGCGGTGCGCCTGCGCGTGCACGACCTCGCGGTCCAGCGACGCCGCGGCCCGGATGGCGCGGGCCAGGTCGACCACGTCGCCCGGCTCGGCCAGCCGCCCGATCTCGGGCGAGATGATCTCGGGCAGCGCGCCGCGGGCGTACGCCGCGACCGGCGTGCCGGTCATCACGGCCTCGGCCGCGACCAGGCCGAAGGGCTCCGGCCAGGCGGGCGAGACGACGGCGACCGCGGCCCGGGCCACGACGAGGCGCACCTCGGCCTGGGACAGGTGGCCCAGGTGACGGACCCGGGGACCGAGCAGCGGCAGCACCTGCGTGTCGACGTAGGCCCGGTCGCCGACGGGGCCGACCAGGTCGATGGACAGGCCGGCCAGCAGGGCGGCCCGGACCGCCTCGTGCGGAGCCTTCTCAGGCACCAGGCGCCCGGCCCACACCGCGCGGGGGCCGCCGGCACCGTAGGTCCAGATGTCGGGGTCGACGCCGTTGTGGATCACGTGGGCCGGCGCCACCGGTGCCCACGAGCGCCGCATGGCCTCGCTGACCGCGACGAAGTGGCAGTTGTCGCGGGACAGGGCGACCGCGGACTCCAGCCACGGCAGCGGCGGGGTGTGCAGCGTGGTGACCACCGGCACCGACAGGGAGCGGGCCATCGCGACGGGCAGGTAGTGCAGGCTGTTGTTGTGCACCACGTCGAAGGTGCCGTCGCGTCGGGCCAGCTCGAGCATCAGCCCGAGGTAGGCGTGGTGCTCGCGCATCAGCCACTCGGGCGGGTTGGAGATGTCCCGGCGGGCGTCGTCGCTCAGCTGCAGGGTCGGTACGTCGAGCAGCTCGGCGCCGAGCCGGGGGTCGGACCCGGGCGCGGCGAAGAGCGCCACCTGGTGCCCGCGCCGTCGTAGGGCGCTGACCAGCGCGTGGGTGTGAGCCTCCAGACCACCCGCGAAGGGCTCGCTGATCGGGAACCGGCTCGAGGCGATCACGCACACCCTCATCGCGGTGCCTGCCCCGGCGACGTGCTGCGGCGGGTGTCCAGCACCTCGCGGTAGACCGCCAGCTGCCGGGCCACGGCCTGCTCGCGCTGCCGGGCGCGGGTCGGGGCGTCCGCCCCGGCGAGCGTGCCGAGCCGGGCCTCGCGCACCAGGCGGGCCACGGCGTCCGCGAGCGAGGCCGCGTCCACGCAGTGCTCGTCGGCGGTGTACAGCCCGTCGGCGCCCTGGTCGGCGTAGCAGCCGAACGAGGGTGCGAGCACCCGGGTGCCGACGTCGTGACAGGCCTCCAGCCAGCCCGAGTGCGTCCCGAACCGGTAGGGCAGCACGGCGACGTCGAGACCGCCCAGGTGAGTCCAGAGCGCCTCGTCGTCGAAGGGCTCGTGCACCACCACCTCGACCCCGCGTCGGCAGGCCCCGGTCAGGTGGTCGACGAGCGCGCGCCGGGCCGGATCGGCGTCGGCGTGGGTCACCACGTCGCGGTGCAGGTCCACGCGGAGCCGCGCGCCGACCCGGCGCACGGACTGCTCCAGGACGGGCAGCAGCCGCAACGGGTCGGTGTTGGTGCGCAGGCTCTTGCAGGACACGCCCACCACGACGTCGTGCCGCCCCGCGCCGCGGGTGCGACGTCGCGCGTCACGCAGCTGCGTCATCCGTGCCAGCGGCACCAGGTGCGGGTGCGCCACCACGACCGCCGGCCGGCCCCAGCGGCGCTGGATCTGCGCGGCGGCCCGGCTCGTGAGGGTCAGGACGGCGTCGGCGCGCGGTACCAGGACGTCCAGCTGCCCCTCGAGCACCGAGCCGTCCTGCTGGTGCGGGCTGCGCAGGTCGTGCACGGTCAGCACCAGCGGTCGGCCCGAGCGGTGCAGGCTGTCGACCAGCGCGCCCAACTCGTCGGGCGAGGCGGCGTCGAAGCCGAAGTGCAGGTGCATCAGGTCGAGGTCCTGCTGGGCCGCCCAGCCCGGGCGCAGCGCCACCGGGGGCCACCAGCGTCCGGTGGCGGCCCGGTCGGGGTGCTCGGGGTCGGGGTCGGGACGCACCACGACGTCCTCGGGCCCGGGCGTCATCTGCCGCACGTAGGTGTGCGAGGCGGGCACGGCGACGACCTGCAGGGGCCGGCTACGGGTCACAGTCATGTCGCTGTCCCGTCGTGACCGGCACGAATCACCCCTGGGTGGGGATCCGCCGCCGCGAACATGACAGCACAGTGCGACGCATGACCGTTCACCAGCGCAGGTCGATGCGCTTCGCCGAGCTGAGCATCGAGTACGACGACCGGGTGCTGGAGCCGCGGCCGTGGACCCAGGTGCAGTCCGCCTGGGCCGCGGAGCTGGCGCAGGCGGCCGACCCGGGCACGCTGCTCGAGCTCTGCTCGGGGGCAGGGCACATCGGGCTGCTCGCTGCCTTCCTGTCCCGTCGGGACCTCGTGGCGGTCGACGTGGACCCGACCGCCTGCTCCTTCATGCGGCTCAACGCCGAGGCAGCCGGCCTGAGCCACCGCGTCGAGGTCCGCGAGGCCCGCCTGCAGGACGCCCTGGCCGCCGACGAGCGGTTCGTGGTCGCGGTGGCCGACCCGCCGTGGGTGACCAGCGGCGCCATCGACCGCTTCCCCGACGACCCGGCCCTGGCCATCGACGGTGGCCCGGACGGCCTGCAGGTGGCGCTGGCGTGCGTGGCGGCCTGCCGCGACCACCTGAGCGCCGCGGGCAGCCTGCTGGTGCAGCTCGGCGACGCCGACCAGGCCGACCGGCTGGTCGCGGCGCTCAGCGGTGGGGGATGGCAGGTCGGGGAGCGCCGCCAGGGCCTCGGCGGCGTCGTGGTGCAGCTTCTCCACCCCTAGGTCCGAGCCTTCCCGGCCAGCAGCTGGTGGGTGCCGTCGCACCAGGGTGCGCGCGAGGTCGCGCCGCAGCGGCAGACCGCGGAGACCGGGCGGGTGGTCTCGTGCAGCGTGCCGTCCTCGGCCTCGACCACGGCGGCTCCTCGGATGAGCATGGGTCCGCCCGGACACAGGGTGATGCGCATGGGGCGGGGCGGCTGGCTCATGCGGCGTCCCACCGGGCGAGCATCGCGGTCGCGGTGCGGGCCTCGAGGTCGAGGCAGGTCCAGGCGCCGAAGACGACCTCCTCGTGCTGCCCGGGCTCCTCCTGCACCAGTGCCCCGCAGACGTCGCGGACCACGACCTGCTCGTGCACGGCGTCCGCCTCGACGTGCTCGTCGTAGTAGGCGATCATCTCCGGCGGGAAGCCCAGGCGGGTCAGGCCCTGGGCGAGCTGGCGCGAGGGCACCGCGCTGGTGGACTCGAAGGCCGCCAGGTGGCCCAACGCCGCGCCCCGCAGCCGGCGGTGCAGGCCGAACATGCTCACTGCGTTGTTCTGCTCCAGCACCGGGACCAGGGCCTCGTCGACGTAGTGGCCGTAGGCGCTGCACAGACCGGAGGTCTCCAGGCCGCGGGCGAACATCTCGTGGTGCAGCCGGGCCGGGTCGCCGTCGCCGTACTCGTCGAACTGCACCTCGAGCAGGGCCGCCTTCGGCCGGGTGGTCAGCCGGGGGATCACCCAGCTCGTGGGGTCGCCCTCCTTGAGGTGGTAGAGCGAGCGCTGACGCAGCAGCGCCAGGGCCTGCTCCCGCGAGGCGTTGCGCTGCAGGTGACGGGCGAGTGAGGGACCCTCGTGGGTCGCGGTCAGGGTGGCCAGCGACCGGGTCACCTCGTCCGCGACCGGCACCCTGGCGTCCGCGTAGCGCACCCGCAGCCGCTCCTCGAGCTCGTGCTCGAGCAGCCACCGCACCCCCATCAGCGCCGGAGCCCACTCCCACTCCTCCGAGACGTCCTCGAACCCTCGGTAGTGCAGCTCGTGCAGCACCCACAGGGTGAGGGCGTCGTCGTCGCAGGCGCGCTGGTCCGGCACCTCGATGACCGCGGCGCCCGGGTCGCCGACCTCGCGCACCTCGCCCCGCAGGACGGTGAGGACGCGTTCACCCAGGGGGCCGCGGGGGCTCGGCAGGCGCATCAGCGGCTCGGCTCGCGACGCCGGGGCAGCAGGCATGTCATGGGGTCGAGCATGCTGCCCGCACCGACGACGGCGTCAGACTCCCTAGGGGTGATTGGCCCGGTCGGGTGCCACCCGCGGGGTGACCGCCCACCCCGCGGGGCGGGGACGCCGGCTCACCCCCACCGTGACGATCACCCGTAGGGGGCAGTCGCGGCCGTCGTCGGACGCGGTTGACTGGGGGCCACCGGTGCGAGCGAACGCCGAAATCCCAGGAGGTCCCGTGCCGGACGCACCGAGCGACAGGGTCGTCGGGCTGCGGTCGCCGGCGAGCCCCTCGGGTCCGCTGCTCGCCGAGCTGGCCACAGCCTGCCCCGGACGGCTCGGTGACGTGGCGTCGTACGTCGCGCTGGCCCGGGCCTGGAGCGGTCGGTTCCCGCTGCCGGCCGGCGGGCGGACCGCGCTGCGGTGGGAGATGCTGGCCACCCTGGGCGCCCACGACCTGCAGCTGGCCCGCACCGTGGAGCCGCACGTAGACGCGCTCGCGATCCTGGCCGAGGCGGGAGCCGGGGTCGACGTGTCGTTCGGCGGCGACGGGGCGACGGGGGAGACGTACGGCGTCTTCGCCTCCGAGACACCCGGCCACCGCCTCAGCGCCGACGGCGACCCGGTCCGCCTCACCGGCGACAAGGCGTGGTGCTCGCTCGGCACCGAGCTGTCCTCCGGCCTGGTCACCGCGTGGGTCGATGACACCCGGCGCGGCCTGTTCGTGGTCGACCTGCGCCACCCGGGCGTGCACGCGAGCGACGACCCGTGGGTGGCCCGGGGGCTGCGCGACGTCCGGAGCACCGCGCTGTCCTTCGACGCCGTGGCGGCTACGCCGCTCGGCGCACCGGGCTGGTACCTCGAGCGGGACGGGTTCGCCCACGGCGGCCTCGGCGTGGCCGCCGTCTGGTACGGCGCCGCCGTGGCACTGTGGCGCCGCCTGGCCCTGCCCTCGGGCCGGCCCCCCGACCAGGTTGCCCGGATGCACGTCGGCCGTGCCCACGTGTCCCTGCAGGCGGCCCGCGCACTGCTGCAGGAGACGGCCGGTGAGCTGGACGCGGGCCGGGGCGACGGCGCCGCGGGCGCGGTGCTGGCGCACACCGTGCGGGCCGCCGTGGCCGGCGCGGCCGAGGACGTGCTGGCCCGCTGCGAGCACGGGCTGGGCCCGGCTCCCCTGGTGGCCGAGGAGGAGCACGCGGCCCGGGTCGCCGACCTCCGGCTCTACCTGCGACAGCACCACGCCGAGCGGGACGAGGCCGCCCTCGGGGCCCTGCTGCTCGACGGGGGTCGACCATGAGCACCGCACGGTTCACGCACGACACCGACGGCACCGGCGCCGCGGCGTGGCAGGGCCTGCCGGAGTGGGACGACGCAGCCGGGCTGGACCTCGTGGACCTCGACGGCGAGCCGTGCCGGCGGCTGGTGGTCCTGGCCGCCCATCCCGACGACGAGTCGCTCGGCGCCGGGGGCCTGCTCGCGATTGCGCACGGGTGGGGGATCGAGGTCCGGGTCGTGCTGGCGACCCGCGGCGAGGCCAGCCACCCGCGATCGAGGACGACGACGCCCGCCGACCTGGCCGGGGCGCGGCTGGCCGAGTCGCACACCGCGCTGCGCGCGGTCGCCCCGGGCGGCACGCTCGAGTGCCTGGACCTGCCCGACGGCGACCTGGCTGAGCACGAGGAGGCGCTGGTCCAGGGACTGGTGCGTGCTGTCGGTGACGGTCGCGGCACCCTGCTGGTGGCACCCTGGCGCCACGACGGGCACCCCGACCACGAGGCCGCCGGCCGGGCCGCCGCGGTGGCCGCCCGACGCTGCGGTGCCCGGCTGGTGGAGTACCCGGTCTGGTTCTGGCACTGGGGTGCGCCGAGTGGGCTGCCCTGGGCCGGCGTACGGCTGCTGGCGCTGGGCCCGGCCGCGCACCAGGCCAAGGCCGCCTCCGTGCGGGCGCACCGCACCCAGGTCGCTCCACTCTCCGACCTGCCGGGTGACGAGACCCTGCTCTCGCCCGGGCTGCTAGCGCACTTCGAGCGCAGCCACGAGACCTTCCTCGAGCTGGCGGCGCACGACACCGCGCTCGACCGGCTGCACCAGGACGCGGACGACCCCTGGGGCGTGGACTCCCGGTGGTTCGAAGAGCGCAAACGTGACCTGGTGCTGGCCTGCCTGCCGGCCCGCCGGTACGCCGCCGCGTGGGAGGCAGGCTGCTCCACGGGCGCCCTGGCCGCCGCGCTGGCGACCCGGTGCGACCAGCTGAGCGCCACCGACAGCAGCGCCAGCGCCGTGGCCGCGGCCCGGCGACGCCTGGAGGGCGACCCCGCCGTCCGGGTGCAGCACCGTGACCTGGTCGACCCCTGGCCCGCGGACACCTTCGACCTGGTGGTGGCCTCCGAGGTGGGCTACTTCCTGAGCCCACGCGACCTGGAGCGGTTCGCGGTCGGGGTCGAGGACGCGCTGCGGCCCGACGGGGTGCTCGTGGTGTGCCACTGGCGCCACGAGATCGTCGGCTGGCCCCTGGACGGACCCGACGTGCACCGGCTGCTGGCCGGGCGTCCGGGCTGGTCGGAGCAGGCCCGTTACGCCGACGCGGACGTCGAGATCCTGGTCCTCGCCCGTCGCGACGTGATGCCGCGGAGCGACACGTGAGGCACGCCGCCGATCTCGCGGTCGCCCACGTCGTGGTGCCGGTGCGCGACGAGGAACGCACCCTCGCGGCGTGCCTGCGGGCCATCACGGTCAGCCTGGCGCAGGCCCAGCGGCGC
>JAJAYJ010000153.1 GCA_026786275.1 Nocardioides sp.
AAAGCATCTCCCGACAAACAAACCCTGACACTATCGCCAGAATCATTGCCGAAAAAACAAACCCAAACCAAAAAACAGTCCAAGCAAAACAAACCAATTCGTCGACTATGACACACTGTTGAGTTCTCAAACATCACACGCACCGGACTGCCGCATCTCTGCTTCTCGTCCGCGCTTCTTTGATAACTGTATCCGAGTTATCCGTACCCCTGCAAATCGGGGCGTGTTCACCTCGGGTTCTTGTTTCCCTGGGCCTGTGTGGCTCCGGGGCAACTCGGAGAACGTTAGGGGAGAGGCGGCGCGCACACAAATCGGCGCACGGCGACGCGCCGTCGACACCACGTCCGCCCAGGTCAGGGGGCGTGGCACTCCCGTGCGTCAACGGTGCCACGGGCGTCTGCGGCGCACGCACACCCCGTCAGGCGACACGCCTCGAGCGTCTCGGCCCTCAGCTCGGCGTGCATCCGGGCCACCCCGGCCTCACCCTCCACGAGAGCCCAGGAGGTCAACCGGCCCACGAAGACGGCATCGGCGCCGGACGCGAGACCTGTCAGCACGTCGAGACCGCAGCGCACTCCCCGTCGACGTACACCTGGTGGCCCGGGCCCACGGCCGCGCGCACCGACGGCACCGCCCGGGCGGTCGACACGGCCCGGTCCAGCTGACGCCCGCCGTGGTGGGAGACCCAGACGGCGGCCGCCCCGGCGTCGCGACAGCGCACGGCGTCGTCGCCACGCAGGACGCCCTTGACCACGACCGGCAGGCCGGTCACGTCAGCCAACCAGGCGATGTCGCGCGGTTGCAGGTCGAGCGCCTTCTCGGAACCGACGGCGTCGTCATGGCCGGGTCGAGGTTGACGCGCACGAGACGACGATCCACGACGTCCCACACGTCCGGGCTCGACGTGTACTTGGTACCGACGACGCGGGTGTCGACCGTCAGCACCACCGCCTCCGCGCGCACCGCCCGCGCCACAAGTGGGAGAGCCAGGTCGCGGTCCCGGGGCAGGTAGATCTGCAGCCACCACCGCACCCCCGTCGAGCCGATCTCGGCGAACGGGGTGCACGGCCCGCTGCAGGGACGTGGGCGCCAGAGCCCTGGGCAACGGCGACGGCCGCCCGAGCACCATGACCGACAGGTCCACCGTCGACACGTCGCGCTGCACCCGAGGCAGGAGTCAGATCTGCGACCACGCACCGGGGGCCTCGTCCCGGGTCACATTCTCACGTGCGCCGCAGCCGACGTGCTGCGCGATCGTCGGCGGCAGCGCCTCGACGGCCCGGGCCTCGAGACCGGCCAACCAGGAGGCGCTCACGAACGGCTCACTGCACCCGTACGCCGGCGAACTTCTTCTTGCCACGGCGCAGCACCAGCCACTCGCCGTCGACCAGGTCCGCGGCCGACGGGACCGCATCGACGTCCTCCACCCGGACGTTGTTGAGGTAGGCGCCGCCCTCGGCGACCGTGCGCCGTGCCTCGCCCTTGCTCTTGGCCAGGCCCGCCTCGACCAGCAGGTCCACCACGCCGGGCAGCTGGGCCGAGCGGGGCAAGGTGATGACACCGGCCTCCTGCAGCGCCGCGCCGAGCGCCGGGCCGAGGCCGCTCAGGTCACCGCCACCGAACAACGCGGCCGAGGCGGCGATGATCCGCTGCGTCTCCTGCTCCCCGTGCACCAGGCTGGTCACCTGCTCGGCCAGCGCCTTCTGGGCCGCCCGCAGGAACGGCTTCTCGGCGTGCGCGGCCTCCAGCGCCTCGATCTCCTCGCGGGGCAGGAAAGTGAAGACCCGGAGCAGCTCGCCGACCTTCGCGTCCTCGGCGTTGAGCCAGAACTGGAAGAAGGAGTACGGCGGCATCAGCTTCGGGTCGAGCCACAGGGCCCCGCCCTCGGTCTTGCCGTACTTGGTGCCGTCGGCCTTCGTCATCAGTGGCGTGGCGATGGCGTGCACCCGCCCGCCGTCCGAGCGGCGGATCAGCTCGACCCCGGCCGTGAGGTTGCCCCACTGGTCGGAGCCCCCGAACTGCAACGTCACGCCGTGGTCGCGGAACAGGTTCAGGTAGTCCAGGGACTGCAGCAGCACGTAGGAGAACTCGGTGTAGCTGATGCCGGCCTCGAGGCGGGAGCGCACCACGTCGCGGGCCAGCATCCGGTTGACCGGGAAGTGCTTGCCGATGTCGCGCAAGAAGTCGATCGTCGAGAGGTCCTGGGTCCAGTCGAGGTTGTTCACCATCGTGGCGGCGTTGTCGCCGTCAAAGCTCAGGAACGGCTCGATCTGCCGGCGTACCCGCTCGACCCAGTCCTTGACGGTGTCCGCGGTGTTCATGACCCGCTCGCCGGACTCCTTGGGGTCCCCGATCATCCCGGTGGCCCCCCCGACCAGGGCGTACGGCGTGTGGCCCGCCTGCTGCAGCCGTCGGGCGGTCAGGATCTGCACCAGATGACCCATGTGCAGGCTCGGTGCCGTGGGGTCGAAGCCGACGTAGAACCGCACGCGCCCCTGCGTCAGCGCCTCTCGCAGCGCGTCACGGTCCGTCGCGTGCGCGATCAGTCCGCGCCACTCGAGGTCGTCGAGGAGATGGGGGTCGATGGACACGTCGGTGGACACGGAGTGCCTTCCTGGAGGGGCGCGGGGCAGGTCGCCGAGCCTCCAGAGTGCCGCATCGTCGGCTCGCGGCGCCATCCGGTTGGGCGGATGTGGACGCAGGGGTCGAGCCTCTAGGCTGCTCGGGCAGAAAGGGTTCATGTGATCGCTGGCAGGTACTCCCTCGACCGTGAGATCGGCCGGGGCGGAATGGGCGCGGTGTGGCTGGGGCGTGACGAGACCCTCGGTCGTGCCGTGGCGCTCAAGCGCGTCGGCGTGCCCCCCGGTGGTGACAACCCGGACCACGAGCGCGCCGAGCGGGAGGCCAAGATGGCCGCCAAGCTCAGCCATCCACACGTCGTCTCCGTCTACGACCTCGTCCCCGACGGGGAGCTGATGTGGCTGGTGATGGAGTACGTCGAGGGCACCAACCTGGCGGAGCTGATCCGGGCCAACGGGTCCCTCCCGGTGGACCAGGCCGCCCCGATCCTCGCCCAGACCGCGGACGCGCTGGCGGCCGCGCACGAGGTCGGGGTCGTGCACCGCGACATCAAGCCGTCCAACATCCTGGTCACCCCCGAGGGCCAGGTGAAGCTGTCCGACTTCGGCATCGCCCGCGCGATCGGAGACCCCGCGCTGACGCAGACCGGACTGGTCACCGGGTCGCCCGCCTACCTCGCCCCCGAGGTGGCCTCGGGCGGTTCGGCGACGGCGATGAGCGACATCTGGTCGCTGGGTGCGACGGCGTACCACGCGATCCAGGGCCATCCGCCGTACGACGTCGGCGACAACCTGCTCGGCGCGCTCTACCGGATCGTGCACGAGGACCCGCCGCGGCCCTCGACGCCGGGGTGGCTGCTGCCGCTCTTCGAGGCGACGATGACCCGCGAGGAGGGCCAGCGGTGGGACGCCGAGGAGGTACGTCGGTTCCTCGTCGCCGGGCCTGGGGCCGTTCCCACGACCCGGATCCGGCGCCCACGCGCCACCACCGCGGCCGCGGTCGGCGCCGATGCCGGCACCCAGGTGCTCCGCCCGGTCGGCACTCAGACCCGAGAGTCGCCCGTCGTACCCACCGGACCCGCTCCCGACCCGGCGTACGACGACGGCCCCCGCCCGCACCGTCGCCGGGGGCGGGTGGGCTGGCTCGCATCCTTGGCGGCCCTAATCGCGGTCGCCGTCGTGGGCGTGCTGCTCGCCTTCGTCCTCGGTGACGACCCGGCGACCTCCCCGGCCGACCAGGCGGCGCCGAGCCCCACCCCCAGCAGCAGTAGTCCCTCGCCGACGCCGGGACCCTCGGCGGAGACCATGGACGCCTTCATCCGGGCCTACGTGGTCACCGCCGCGTCGAGCCAGCCGGACGGATTCGCGCTGCTCACCCCCGACTACCAGACCGCCAGCGGCGGTCTCGGGGACTACTCAGCCTTCTGGGGTCGGGTCAGCGAGCCCGAGATCCGTTCGCTGGACGCCGATCCCGAGTCGCTGGTCGTGACCTACCGCTACCGCTACCGGCTCGGCGGCGAGGACGTCAACGAGACGGTGCGGCTCCAGCTCGCGTACGCCGACGGTCGCTACCAGATCGCCGGCGACGTCTGACGGACCGGACGGCCGCGCACCAACCGGCCCGGGTAAGGCTCTCCCGCAGGACAGCACGGGGATGGGCCGACGTGGCTGGTGCGCCACCCTGGCCCGCGACCAGGACGGGGACGACCACCCGAGCCGGGGTCGCCACCTCGACGGCCGCACCAACTCCGGCCTCTCGCGGGACCCGCCGGCAGCGCCACGTGCACACTGTCCGCCGGGCGACTGCACGGCGCTGCTGAGTCGTCGCGTTAGGCTGCCCCGCCGGGGGCTCGAGTGCCTCTCGGGGCGGTAGCTCAGTCGGTTAGAGCAGAGGACTCATAATCCTTGGGTCGTGGGTTCGAGCCCCACCCGCCCCACTCATTACGGCTCTGACCTGAACGAACCCTGATTGAGTCTCGGCGTTGATCCGAGAATCCATCACTTATTCATCACTTTCAAAATCGTCAGAGCACCGACGCGGCGCGGTTCGAGCCCTGCCGCCGACCGAGGTAGGTGGCGGTCACGTTGACGTTCGCATGACCGAGTTGGTTGGCGATCTCGGCAAGCGGAGCTCCCCGCCTGATCCATCCACGTGGCGACTGTCCGACGAAACGGTTGGATCCTGCCCACTGCGTTTCCGAGGCCCGGCACTCCGACGACCAGGAACTTCGCTGGCACCTTCGTCGCGTCCTCGAACTCGATCAGATTTTGGACGCAGCGTCGCTGGACGACCACGCTGTGGATGTCTCGGTGACCACTGTCTCCGACGCGGCGGCCATGGAGGTGGCCATGGAGGTGGCTGGACTCGTTGGTTGGACGCGATAGCGCACTCACATGCCGCTGACAGTGTGCGATTGAGGGTGCAGCATCCTGCCTCGAGTGTCACGTCGTGTTGCCGAGCCCCAGCGTCATCCCGTCTCTTGTGACGGGGCCGGCCGACGAGCGCCCTGATCGGAGCCGTCGGTAGCAGGTGTCAGGGGTTCGTCGCTCCGTGGGTCTCGACGCCGCTGCTCTGTAGTCTTCCACCATGTCCCTGCTGGATCGCATCTCGATCGACCCTGAGGTCGTCCACGGACGCCCTGCCATCCGAGGCACTCGGATGCGTGTCGCTGACGTCCTCTCGCTGCTCGCGGAAGGCGCGGACGAGGCCGAGATCCTCGAGGACTACCCCTACCTGACCTCGGAGGACATCAGGGCATGTCTGGCCTACGCCGCGGCGCAGGCCGACCACGCCATCGTGGTTGCTTCGTAGTCGATGCGGTTCCTGGTCGACGCGCAGTTGCCACCGGCTCTCGTGCGCCTGCTGCGCGAGCACGGACACACGGCTGAGCACGTCACCGAGATCGGTCCGGCCGACGCATCGGACCGTGACATCTGGCGATACGCGCTGGAGCACCAGTCCGTGATCGTGACGAAGGACAAAGACTTCGCCGACATGGTCGCTACCGGTCGTGAGGCGCCCGCCGTCGTCTGGGTCCGCACCGGAGACACCCGCCGGGCGGCGTTGCTGGCATGGTTCGAACCGCTCATCGGGCAGATCGTCGAGATGGTGAGTTCGGGTGACCTGCTCATCGAACTTCGCTAGGTGATCTCGCGACCCCTGGCGCGCGACATCGAAATGGTGCCCACCGTCTGTGCCCCCTGCGCCCGACCATGCCGCAGGTGAGCGCGCGCAGGTGCCGATGTGATCGCGATCCCGTTTAGTTTTTCCAAGTGACCCCTTTCTCATCGACGGTGAGCGTCCTCGTGCCGTCTTTGCCAATGACCTCGGAGACCACGCTTGGGACGTTCGGCAGAACAATCGCATTCGACGTGGCGATGGCGCCGGTGGTCCGGTCGACCCCGTCTGCACCGCTGAATCGGACACGGTGAGTCAACGCATTCCCATGGCGCTGTTCCCCACTCTGTGCCGATCAACGATGCCTTGCGGTGATCTCGAGGCGACTCGATCGACGTCATTCAGGCGTAGAAGTGCGGTCACTGATCCACGATGACGAACCCGTGAACGACTCCTTGGGTCGTGGGTTCCCGCCCCACCACGTCTGATCTGTCTGCGACGTCGAGCCCCGTGGGGCTCGCGGTGATGCGTGAGCGACTGACCGACCAGGAGCTGGCGGCGAGCGCCGGGGTCTCAGCAGACCCCGGCGGCGACGCCCTGACCCTCCTCAGGTGTTAGGCACCATGATGGCTCGGTACTTCCAGCTGCCGTCCGAGCTGACCACCGACGGGCTGCCGGCGACCCGGCCGCCGGTGAACGGCACGCTGCGCAGTGAGCCGTCGGCCGACGAGCCGTACAGGATGCGGTCCGACCCCAGGGTCAGGCCCGCAACGGAGGCGAAGTTCACCCCGTTGGTATCGGCTTGGAACGTCTCTGCTCCCACCACGTTGCTCTCCGGAGTGAAGTAGCGGTAGAGCAACCGGCTGTCACCGAAGACCGTGTAGTAGATCCGATGCGTGGCGGCGTCGTAGAACATGCCGGTCAGGTTCGCGATCGCGAACGGGATGCGTTGGCCGTCGTCGGGGTCGTCGTACAGGTTCACGGCCTGCTGGGCCCCGATGGCCCCCGTCGCCTTGTTGAACGTCCGCCGGTACAGCGAGCCGTCGTTGAGCCCGTAGTACACCGTGCCGTTGAGCAGGAAGGCGCCGCGGACGGTCGCCCAGTCCATCGTGGAGTTGGCCGTGCTGGGTGCGCCTGTCGGCGCTCCCGTCGCGTCCACGGTCCGGCGCTGCAGGACCCCGGTGGTCCCGGTGCCCGTCGGGACGCTGTTGTCGATGATCTCGATGCCGTTCACCAACGGGTTCTCCACGATGCCGCGGAAGTCGATGTCCACGCCGTCCGCATCGGTCGTGATCGGGAACGACCGCATCGTGCCGGTCTTGTCGCCCGCACTGGCCACGATGTCGAAGTTCTGCAGTCGGGTGACCCCGTCGACCAGCACGTCGAACACGCGCTGCCCGGGCTGGGCGGTGCAACCGCACTGGTTGGCGAAGTACAGCCGGACCGTGACGTTTTTGCCCGCCGCGACCGGGAAGTTCCAGTCCTGCTGGCCCCAGCGCTCGGTGGCGAAGAGGTCGGCCGCGGTTCCCGTCGGCACGGTGCCGTCCCGAGGGACGGTGCCACCCCAGTCGGCGGTGTTGCTGGGACTGACCAAGCCTGAGTCCGTGGTCCAGTCCGGGCCGTTGTCGCCGGCCTGCAGGACCGGTCCGGCCGCGTTCACGCGGAAGAGCACGTTGCTTGCCGCTCCGGAGGAGCGTTGGGCGACGAAGAGGTCGTTGGGCAGCACGGCGGCAGGGACGGTAGGCACCGTGGTGCCGCCGGCCAGCGGCATGAAGGCGACGCGGCCGTGGGTCTCCCGGCCGATCCGAGTGGTGTCGCTGCCGACCCACAGCCCCTGGCTGGTGGCGAAGAGCGCCTGGGCGCCGACCCCGCGTGAGCGGCCCGGGTTCCACGAGAGCGGCAGACCGTTGATCGGGTCGAGCGCGGCAATGCCCTCTCGTGGGACCGCCCCGGGGCCGGCCTGGTCGCCCTGGAAGGAGTTGTTCTGCCACCGCATGTGGCCACCGACGTAGATGGCGCTACCGGTGATCGCGACACCGTACGTCGTGTCGCCGCCGGTGTAGTCCGTCCAGGTCGGGTCGTTGCCCGTCTGGTTGGTCTCCCAGCGGCTGACGGTGTCGCACAGCGTCCCGCTGCCTGCCCCGCCGGCGAACGCACCGGTGGTGGACACCGCGAAGTAGGAGCCGTCGGGTGCGAAGTCCACGTCACGCATGAAGGAGTCGAACACGCCTGCGCAGGAGTTGTGTGCCCGGTCGTAGCGGTTGGTCGACCACGGCACGGGAGCAGCGGTGGCGCCACCGGTGTCGAGCACGGCCAGCTGGGAGCGCGGCTGGCCACCGACGGTGGCGAAGTTCCCGACCGCAGCGAGCCGGGAACCGTCGGCAGATACGTCGAAGCGCTTGATGTTGGTCGAGCCGCCGCCGTTGTTGCTCGGGTCGTAGACCCCGGTGAACGGCACGTCCACGCCGGCCAGCACGGTGCCGGTCGTGCTGTCCAGGGCGGCCAGCGCGCCCCGGGCGGAGGTGACGGTCCCAGACCGGACGCTGACGAACGCACCACCGACGTAGACGCGGGAGCCGCGGACGACGACCTCGGAGACGGCGGCGTTCGGAACCGCTCGGAAAGCGGGCACCACCGTGCCGGCGGCGGTCAGCTTGACCACCCGCTTGATGGCGGTGTTGCCGCCGACCGAGCCGAACGACCCGCCGACGTAGATGGAGGTACCGTCGGTGTCGAGGGAGTTCGCCGAGCCGCCGAGGTTCGGGTTGAACCCCGTGTCGATCGCGCCGGTAGTGGCGTCGAACGCGAAGATCCGGTTGCGAACGAGGTCGTCCGCGGTGTTGGCGAACGTGCCCGACGGGCTCACCGACGTGAACGTGCCGGCGGCGATGATCTTGTTGCCGATCTGGGTGATCGCGTTGACCGAGCCGTTCATGGCGTGGGGTGTGACGTTCGCCGGATCCGCCGACACCACGCGGTTGCCGTGGTCGGCGCCCACCGCACCGGCCTGCGGCGAGCCGAGGCCTAGGAGCGTGAGGAAGGCGACCACCAAGACGGCGCCGCGGCGGAACAGGTAGGTACGCATGGGTTTCTCCCGGACAGTGGTTTGCCGCGGCGCCGACTCCGTGCATCGGAGGTCCGGCGCCTACGGCCCGATCCGGTGACGTTCGCAGCTTCGGTGGGCGGCACATCGCCGAGGTTGCGGACATCATCTGCGTTGGGTAGACAGATCCCGACGGGTGCTGCTGCTGCGCCCGCGCTGCCGTGCGTCGTCGCCGTTCACGAGCGTGCCAGCAGATCCTCGACCCGGCGGCACGGGCATCGCGGACACCTGCAGGCAGGCGGTCACCTCGGCCCGACACCGGGGGTCCCTGCCGCTAGGGCCGCAAGACCTCTGGCCGGACCCGCACCCTGCATGTGACGGTAGAGGTGCGCACCGGGTGGTGGACGTCGCACCTGACTCCACGCTTGGGCGTGAAGATCGGCTTCGCTCAGGTCGGGTGACCCACGGGACACTCCGCACCGCAGGCCGCGGCCCCTCGCCCCCGCGCTCCGCACGCCGGAGCTGGGGGCTGGGGCTCCCCGATTCGTGAGGCCGTATGACCCCGCTCCTGCTGTCGGCGCCCAGCGCACCCGGCCGCTCTGCGCCGGGTCCGCACGGATCCTCAGGCCGTGCTGGGCATCGAGCGCACCCAGTAGCCGTAGGTGTGTATCTCGTCCATGTCCCAGTCAGGGTGCTCCAGGGCCGTGGTGGCGACGGTTTCTCGCAGCAGGCGCGCGGGCGCACCTCCCAGAAGCGCCGTCATCGAGACGTACTGCCTCCTGGTGATCTCGTCGTCGTGCGAGGTCATGGTGACCACGCATCGGTCGTGTCGACGCCGTGGTGGTCGCCGTGGTGGTCGTGCCTGAGCACGACGTGCCCACCAGGCTGCTCGACCCTCGCGGGCACAGACGCGGCGTCGACCGCTGAGCCGAACCATCGCGGCCCTCCGTGGTCCGTGAGCGCCCTCACGAGCGGTTCGTCCGAGATCTGCTCGTCGCCCACCACGAGCACGGTCCGGCACCACTGATGGTGGTCCATCACGATTGCCCCACTTTCCCCATAGTCTCACCCGAAAGGGTGGCACCGCTTCGTCCTCCGCACCATGGCCCGATGTGACCCCCCGGTAGCCTCGCGCGCGGCGGTGATCCAGCCCCCGTCAGGGGTGCGGCCCGCTGCGCAGCACCCGGGCCTCCCAGGGCGCGAGCGTCGCGGTCGACCGGTCACCGGCCGGGTAGTTGGCCAGCACGACCTCGGCCCCCGCGTCGGCGGGGTCAAGGTCCAGGTCGATCACGTTGCTGGAAAGGTTGACGTACACCCCCAACCGGCCGGCGGGCGTCGTACGACTGAAGGCATAGAGGTCCCGGTGGCCCGGCAGCAGCGCGAAGGCTCCGTGCACCACCACGTCATCACGGTGCCGCAGCGCGATCAGCTCGCGGTAGTAGGCCAGGACCGAGCCGGGGTCATCGCGCTGGGCCTCTGCGTTGAGCCAGGAGGTGTTGGGGTTCACCGCGATCCACGGTTCGCCAGCGGTGAACCCGGCCGTGGGACCACCCGACCACTGCACCGGGGTCCGGGCGTTGTCGCGGCTCTTGCTGCGCAGCGCGGCCAGCACCTGGGCCGGCTCGGCGCCCCGCTCCACCGCCGCGGCGTAGTGGTGCAGGCTCTCGATGTCGCGGAAGTCCGCGATGTCGTCGAACGGCACGTTGGTCATGCCGAGCTCCTGGCCCTGGAAGACGTACGGCGTGCCGCGGTGCAGGTGCAGCATGGTCGCCAGTGCGGTCGCCGACTCCCGCCAGCACGTCGCCACGTCACCGAAGCGCGAGACCACCCGCGGCTGGTCGTGGTTTTCCCAGTAGAGGCTGTTCCAGCCCCGCTCCCCCATCGCGTCCTGCCACCGGCCCCAGGAGTGCCGCAGGTCGGCCACCGTGGTCTCGCGCGGCGTCCACTTGTCGCCCTCGGAATCGAGGTCGACGTGCTCGAACTGGAAGACCATCGACAGCTGGCCGGTCTCGGCGTCGGTGAAGGCCAGCGCCTCCTCGGGCGTCACCATCGGCATCTCCCCCACGGTGAGGTAGCTGCCGGTCCTCGGCGCGAAGACCACACGCTGCATCTCGCTCAGGTGCTCGTGCAGGCGGGGTCCGTGACGGAAGTGGGGCGTGCCGTCGCCGTAGCCCGTCGCCAGCAGCTCACCGTCGGGCAGGGCCGGGTCCTTGGAGAGGAAGTTGACGACGTCCATCCGGAAGCCGTCGACGCCGCGGTCGAGCCACCAGGACATCATCGAGAAGACGGCCTCCCTGACGGCGGGCTGCTCCCAGTCGAGATCTGGCTGCTTGCGGGAGAACAGGTGCAGGTAGTACTGCCCGCGGGCCGGTTCCCACTCCCACGCCGAGCCGGAGAAGAACGACCCCCAGTTGTTGGGCTCCGCGCCGGGTTCGCCACCGACGGCACCGGGACGGGGGTCGCGCCAGATGTACCAGTCCGCCCTGGGGTTCTCCCGCGAGGCGCGGGACTCCTCGAACCATGCGTGCTCGTCGGAGGTGTGGTTCACGACCAGGTCCATCAGCAGCCTGATCCCGCGGGCGTGCAGCGCGGCGATGAGCCGGTCGAGGTCGGCCAGGGTGCCGAACGTCGGGTCGACGTCGCGGTAGTCGCTGATGTCGTAGCCGTGGTCGTCCTGCGGCGAGCGGTAGACCGGGGACAGCCAGACCACGTCGATCCCCAGCCAGGAGAGGTGGTCGAGGTGCTGTAGGACCCCTGGCAGGTCGCCGATGCCGTCACCGTCGGAGTCGGCGAAGCTGCGGGGGTAGATCTGGTAGACGACCGCGGACTTCCACCAGTCGGTCGCGGGCGGGGTCGGCGCAGGCACGCCGCCAGTCTGCCGCAGCGCCGGGTCGTCTCCACACCGGCAGGGCCGGCCCGCCCCTCGGGGTGACATGACCCCGGCCGCAACGGGTACCCACATGGTTCACCCACGCCCCACCAAGGAGAACATCATGGCCCGCAACACCGTCTTCCGCTCGCTGCACGACCTCGGTCTGTCCACCTGGTTCGGGGGCACGCTGGCCAACGCGGTCGCCCTGAACCCCGCCGCCGCGGCAGCCGACACCGACGCCGGCAGCGGCGCGGTGGCCAACGTCGGCTGGGACCGGTGGACACCCGTCAACGCCGCCGCGATCGGCGCGCACCTCATCGGCAGCGCCGGGCTCATCGCCGGCAACTCCAGCCGGCTGGCCAACCAGGAGGGGGTCGCCACGATGGCGGTGGCCAAGACCGCGCTCACGGTCGCGGCCCTGGCCGTGACGGCCAGGTCACGGGCCCTCGGGCGGACCGTCTCGGAGCACACCGCCGTGCCCGTGCAGTCCGGTGCCAGGCCCTCGGACGCGACGCCGCCCGCCGTGGCCGCCGCGCAGAAGCAGCTCGCCCTGCTGCAGTGGGTGGTGCCGGCGCTCACCGGTGCCCTCGTGGTCGTCAGCTCCTTCGCCGGCGAGCAGCAGCGTCCCAGCGAGGTCCGCAAGGGCATCGCACACCGCCTGCTGCCCTGAGCCGCCCCCTCACACCCCCGAGCACACCTCGCGCACCTCGCGCACCTCGCCGCCACCACCCGGCGGCGAGGTGCTCCGGGGTGTGGCCGCGGGTGGCCGCGGGTGGTCTGGGCCCTGCCTCCAGCCCGCCTGCCGCAGCAGCTCGACCGACACGTCCCACAGCCGCTCGGCCGTGGCCGGGTCCAGCGCGTAGCCACGGACGCCGCGCAGGCCGTTGCTGACCTGCTCAACGACCTCGGCCTCCCGGCAGTCCTCGAAGTAGCGCCCGCCGATGCCGTCGAGACCGGGCCAGCACGCGAGCATCACCGACGTGGCCGCGCCCTGCTCGGGGGTCTTGACGCCCAGTCCGCGCGTCGGTCGCGTCCACCTGCGCCTGCATGGCCGCCAGGGTCTCGGGATCCCAGTGGCGCTGCAACCGGGTCCAGACGCCGCCCGGCATCAGGGCGTTCGCCGTGATGCCGTCCGCGGCCCAGCGGCGGGTGGCCTCGACGGCGAACAGCACCTGGGCGGTCTTGGACTGGCCGTAGGCGAGCCCCGCGTCATAGGCGCGTCGGTCGAAGAACAGGTCGTCGAAGACCACCGGTCAGCTGCCGTGGCCGCTCGAGCTCACCGAGACGATCCGGGCCCTGCCCGCCGCCAGGGACGGGTGCAGTCCCAGGGCGAGGGCGAGGTGGCCCAGGTGGTTGACCGCGAACTGCAGCTCCCAGCCCGCCGCCGTACGGGTCTGCGGGGTCAACATCACGCCGGCGTTGTTGACCAGCATGTGCAGCGGTCCGACGACGCTGCGGCCGAACGCGGCCACGGAGTCGAGGTCGGCCAGGTCGAGGGACGCCACCTCGACGGCCGTTCCCGTGGTGGCCGTGATGTCGCGGGCCGCCTCCTGGCCTGCGGAGACGTCACGCACGGCGAGCGTCACCCGGGCCCCGGCCCCGGCGAGCGCCCGGGCCGTCTCCAGCCCGATCCCGGACGCGCCTCCGGTCACCACCGCGGTCCGCCCCGTCAGGTCGAGGCCGGCGACGACCTCGGTTGCGGTGCTGGTCGCCCCGAAGGGCGTCGAGATGCGGGGCCGTGACGAGGGGGGCGTGGCCCCAGACAACCCGACCCGAGCGGGCGCCGCCAGAGCGCCCTCAACCTGGGTACGGCGTGCCCACGCTGTTCAGCCGGGTCAGTGGTCCTCGACCTCGTGCATCGCGGCTTCCTCGGCGCTCGCCCCGGCTCCGTCGATGCCGACGTCAGTGGCGATCATCTCCTGGTCGACATCTTCTCCGACGCCCTGGGCGGGGTCGACCAGACGTCCGGACCGCACGTCACCCACCTCGCCGTCGTCGAGGTCGTCGACGTCACGCTCGGCGGCCTCGTAGGGGTCGGGCTCGGGCTCCTCCTGCGCGATCCGCTGGTCCAGGGACTCTCCGGTCGCCTCCTCGTAGGGCGTGTTGCCGAAGCCCTCGGCCACCGACCACTTCTCCGGCGGGGAGTAGCCCTCGTCCAGCGGCTCGGTGAGCCCCCGGTTGTCGACCAGGCTGTCGCCGTCGCCCTGGGGCTGGTCCTCGTCGTCGACGCTGTAGTCGCCGTAGCTCTCGCTGTCGTGCTCAGTCATGCCTCCACCGTAGGCGGGACGTCCAGCCCCACCCAGCACCCCTCGGGGTGCGTGCTCAGTCGACGAGCTCGGCCAGGAGCCGGCGTACCCGCCGGTCGATCTCGTCGCGGATCGCACGGACCGCGTCCGGTCCCTTGCCGGCCGGGTCGGTGAGCGTCCAGTCCTCGTAGCGCTTGCCCGGAAAGATCGGGCACGCGTCACCACAGCCCATCGTGATGACCACGTCGGAGGCAGCCACGTCCTCGGTCAGCAGCTTCGTGGGCAGCTGCTGGGACACGTCGAGGCCGAGCTCGGCCATCACCTCGACCACGGCCGGGTTGACCTGGTCGGCGGGCTCGGAGCCGGCGGACCGCACGCGCACGCGGCCCCGGCCGTGGTGCTCGAGCAGTGCGGCAGCCATCTGCGAGCGGCCGGCGTTGTGCACGCAGACGAAGAGGACCTCGGGCAGGGCCTCGGGGGTGGTGGTCATGGGGGTCTCCTGGTGGGTCTCGGGAGTGGGCTCAGTGCGGGTGGGGCAGGACGGCCTCGTCGGCCGTGACGGCGACATCGGGGTAGAGCACCAGCGTCAGGGCCAGGCCGACGCCCAGCCCGATCAGCTGCATCGCGATGAAGGCCGGCGCCGACGCAGGAGCGATCCCCGCGAAGGTGTCGGAGAAGATCCGGCCGACGGTGACGGCCGGGTTGGCGAACGACGTGCTCGAGGTGAACCAGTAGGCCGCACCGATGTAGGCCCCGACTGTCGGCGCCGCGAGGGCGCCCCGACCGGTCCTGACCAGCGCGAAGATCAGGGCGACCAGGACCGCGGTAGCGACCACCTCGGCGAGCAGGTGGCCCGTGCTGGCCCGGTGGTTGGTCGCGATCCGGGTCGGCACCTCGAACATGGCGTTGGCCAGCAACGACCCGCAGACCGCCCCGACGACCTGGGCCAGCACGTAGCCCGCCACGACCGGCAGGGTGATGCCCCCGGGACTGCGTCGTACCAGGAACCACTCGGCAAGGGTGACGACCGGGTTGAAGTGGGCACCCGAGACCGGGCCGAACAGCAGGATCAGCACGGTCAGCCCGAGCACGGTGGCCGTGCTGTTCTGCAGCAGCTGCAGGCCGACGTCGGTGGGCGAGAGCTCCTGGGCGGCGATGCCGGAGCCGACCACGACCGCCACCAACAGGGCGGTACCGAGGAACTCTGCGAGCAGGCGACGGGTCAGCGTGGGGTCCACGGCGCCATCTTGACCCCAGGCCTCTCGCTCAGTCAAACTTGAGTCAATGAAGATTGAGCAACCAGACTGGGTGCGGCGCTCGACGGTCCACTCCGCCCTGGCCGACGTCACCCGGCTGCGCGTGGTGGATTTGCTCGCGACCAGCGACGCCTCGTCCTCCGAGCTGGGCGCCGCTCTCGACGTGCCGACCAACCTGCTGGCCCACCACGTCAACGTGCTGGAGGCCGCCGGACTGCTCGTGCGGCGCCGCTCCGAGGGAGACGGACGCCGCTCCTACCTTCAGCTGGTGCCCGCGGCGTTCGACACGGTGACCCCGCCCGGTGTGGCGTCGGCGCGTCGGATGCTCTTCGTCTGCACCGCCAACTCGGCCCGTAGCCACCTCGCCGCCGCGCTGTGGGCCCGGGCCAGCGCGATCCCGTCGGCCTCCGCCGGCACCCCCCCGGCCGGTGCGGTCGACCCCGGAGCGGGCGACGCCGCCGCCCGTCACGAGCTGGCGCTGCGGCCCGGCGCGGCGCCGAGGCTGCTCGCCGACTTCACCCGGCCCGGGGACCTGGTCGGCACGGTCTGCGACCGTGCGCACGATGAGCTCGGGGGCCGGGCGGCGCCCCCGGGGCCCGGGCGGCCCGGGCCCCCCCGCGGGGCGGCGAGGTGGCTACGGGCCGAGTTGGCGGTGCAGACGAAGAGCATCCGACGCGCCGACGCCACACCGGGCGGGGTCACCG
>JAJAYJ010000154.1 GCA_026786275.1 Nocardioides sp.
CCCCCGCCCCCCCGCGCGGCGCGGGGGGGGGGGGCCGCGGGGGGGGGCGGGGGGGGCGGCGGCGCGGGGCCCGCCCCGGGGCGGCCGGGCCCGCCACCGCGCTGCGAGTCCGGTGCGCCATCGGGCACGCCCGGACCACCCGGATGGCCCGGGAACCCGCCGCGCGGGCCGCCGCGGTGGCCGGGCCCGACCTGGGAGTCGTCCTGCGCGGCGTACCCGATCGCCGCGCCACCGGGGCCGCCGAGGACCAGGCCGGCCAGGGCCACCGCGGTGACGGCGCGGACGCCGTACAGCCGGGAGCGCCAGGTGGAGGTCCCCACCGGGGTCACCGGGGTCACCGGGGCCGCCGGGGTCACCGGGGTCACCGGGGCCGCCGGGGTGACCGGCTCGACCGGGGACGGCGCCACCGGCGACTCCGCGGCCGTGGGCTGTGGGGGACGGGGCTCGTCGTCGTCGTTCATGTCCTCAGCATCGACACCGGGCCTGTGCGGCACCTGTGTCGGCGGCGTGAGGACCTCAGGTGCTCCGACGCGGCTCGGACTCCTGCCACGCCAGCCGGCGGCCGACCAGCAGCAACCGCATGGTCTGCTCGGCGGAGGAGACCAGGGACTCCCGGACCTCGCCGAGCGCCTCCTCCAGCGAGCACGGCCGGGTCAGGATCGAGGCGTAGGCGTCCAGCCCGGGAGGTTCCTCAGAGGCCGTCAGACTCCTCGACCCCCCGGGGCCCACAGATCGTTCACAGGCAACTCACAGGCACCAGGCCCACGCTGGGACCATGCCTGCCGCCGCCCACACCGCCCTGACCCGCGCGGACGGCTCACCGCTGCGCGTCCTCGTCGTCGACGACGAGGTCAACATCGCCGAGCTGATCTCGATGGCCCTGCGCTATGAGGGCTGGCAGGTCCAGATGGCGCACACCGGCAGCAGGGCGGTGAGCGTGGCGAAGGACTTCCAGCCCGACGCGGTGGTGCTCGACATGATGCTGCCCGACTTCGACGGCATGGAGGTGCTGCACCGGATGCGCAGCACCGACCCCGACGTACCGGTGGTGTTCCTGACCGCTCGCGATGCCGTCGAGGACCGGGTCGCGGGGCTCACCGCGGGCGGCGACGACTACGTGACCAAGCCGTTCTCCCTGGAGGAGGTGGTGGCCCGGCTGCGCGCCCTGATGCGTCGAGCCGGCGCCCACAAGGCGACCACGTCCTCGACCCTGGTCGTCGGCGACCTCGAGCTCGACGAGGACAGCCGCGAGGTGTCCCGCTCGGGGCAGCAGATCTCGTTGACGGCCACCGAGTTCGAGCTGCTGCGCTTCCTGATGCGCAACCCTCGTCGGGTGCTCAGCAAGGCCCAGATCCTGGACCGGGTCTGGAACTACGACTTCGGCGGCCAGGCCAACGTGGTCGAGCTCTACATCTCCTACCTGCGCAAGAAGGTCGACGTCGGCCGCGAGCCGATGATCCACACGATGCGCGGCGCCGGGTACGTCCTGAAGCCTGCGTGATGAGGTTCTTCGCCTCCCTCACCTCGCGGCTGGTCGTCACCGCCGTGGCACTGGTCCTGCTGGTGACCTTCCTCGTCGGTGTGGCCGCCACGCTGGCCATGCACGGCCGGCTCACCGCGCAGCTCGACGAGGAGATCGCGATGAGCGCACGCCGGCTGACCGACGGCCCCCCCGGTGGTGGCGAGTACCCGCGCCAGGGCGGCTACCGCGAGCCCGGCAACATCCGGCCCGGCGCCCTGGTCGCGGTCCTGCCCGACGAGAGCGCGCCCACCGGCGTCCGCTACGGGCAGGGCTTCAACGCCAACACCGCCCTGGACCCTGCGGTGCTGGTCCAGCTCGAGCGGGTGCCCGCCGACGCCACGATCCGTCACGTGGACCTGCCCGGCCTCGACGGCTACCGCGTCAAGGCCGTCGACGTCGACGGTGGGATCGTGGTGGTCGGGCTGCCGACCGTCGAGGTCGACGAGGCGGTCGGATCCCTCATCCGGTACGAAGCGCTGCTGGTCGGGCTGGGCGGCGTGCTCGCCGCGGCGGCTGCGTTGCTCGTCGTACGCCGGCAGCTGCGACCGCTGCGCGAGGTGGCCGAGACCGCGCACACGGTCGCCGCGCTGCCGCTGTCGTCGGGCGAGATCAACCTGTCCGAGCGGGTGCCCGAGCACCTGACCCACGAGAACACCGAGGTGGGCCGGGTCGGCTCGGCCCTGAACATGCTGCTTGCCCACGTGGAGGCGTCCCTGCTGGCCCGCCAGCACAGCGAGCAGCAGGTCCGGCAGTTCGTCGCCGACGCCTCCCACGAGCTGCGGACCCCGCTGGCCACGATCGTGGGGTACGTCGAGCTGGCCCGGACCCGGCCCGACGAGCACCACGTGGCCGCGGCCCTGGCCAAGGTCGCCGAGGAGTCCGCCCGGATGACCGAGCTCGTCGAGGACCTGCTGCTGCTGGCCCGGCTGGACGCCGGACGCCCCCTGGCCAGCGAACCCGTCGACCTGACCCGGCTGCTGCTGGAGGCGGTCTCCGACGCCAGGGTGCTGGCGCCCGGGCACCACTGGCGACTGGAGCTGCCCGAGGCATCGGTCGAGGTGGTGGGCGACGAGGCCCGGTTGCACCAGGTCGTCACCAACCTGCTGACCAACGCCCGCAAGCACACGCCGTGGGGCACGACCGTCACCGTCTCCGCGACGCCGCGGGGGTTCGCGGTCCAGGACGACGGCCCCGGCCTGCCGCCCGACCTGGTGACGCACGCGTTCGAGCGGTTCGCGCGCGGAGACACCGCCCGCGAGCGCACCGGCGGCGCCGGGCTCGGGCTGGCGCTGGTCGCGGCGATCGTGACCTCGCTCGGCGGCACCGTCGACATCACCAGCCGTCCCGGGAACACCAGGTTCCTCGTGGATCTCGTGCCGGTGGGCCTGGAGCCGGTCGTCGGTTCGGCCTGAGGCCCGGTGCCGCGTAGGCTGGGTCACGTCTGATTGTCTGACAATCCCCGACCGATCACTCGGCCGATCCCCCAGCCGGTCCCCGGCGCGTGGCCGCGGCCCCACAGACCTCGAAGGAGGCCACCTGATGACGACCTCGACCAGCCCGCTCACCAAGCCCGACCTGTCGGCCAGCGGCACCGGAGCCGGCACCGCCGCCCAGCAGTTCGTGCGCGCCGAGGCACGCACCGCGCACAACTACCACCCGCTGCCCGTGGTCGTCGCACACGCCGAGGGCGCGTGGATGACCGACGTCGACGGTCGCCGCTACCTCGACCTACTCGCCGGCTACTCCGCGCTCAACTTCGGTCACGGCCACCCCACGCTGCTGGCCGCCGCGCACGACCAGCTGGACAAGCTCACCCTGACCAGCCGGGCCTTCGTGCACGACCAGTTCGCCGACTTCACCGCCGCGCTGGGCGACCTGTGCGGCAAGGACCTCGTGCTGCCGATGAACACCGGCGCCGAGGCCGTGGAGACCGCGATCAAGGTGGCCCGCAAGTGGGGCTACGACGTCAAGGGCGTGCCCGCCGACCAGGCCAACATCATCGTGATGAGCGGCAACTTCCACGGCCGTACGACCACCATCGTCGGCTTCTCGGACGACCCGGACGCCCGCGACGGCTTCGGCCCCTTCGCGCCCGGCTTCCGGCAGGTGGCGTACGGCGACCTGGCCGCGCTCGAGGCGGCCGTCGACGACCACACCGTCGCCGTGCTCGTCGAGCCGATCCAGGGTGAGGGCGGCGTGGTCATCCCGCCGTCCGGCTACCTCAGCGGCGTACGCGAGATCTGCACCCGCACCCACGTGCTGATGCTCGCCGACGAGATCCAGGCCGGTCTGGGTCGGACCGGGCGGACCTTCGCCTGCGACCACGAGGACGTCGTGCCCGACATGTACATCCTCGGCAAGGCCCTCGGCGGTGGCATCGTGCCCGTCTCCGCCGTGGTCGCTGACCGCGACGTGCTCGGCGTCCTCAGGCCCGGTCAGCACGGCAGCACGTTCGGCGGCAACCCGCTGGCCTGTGCGGTCGGCTCCGCGGTGGTCTCGATGCTCACGACCGGCGAGTTCCAGACCCGGGCCACCGAGCTCGGCGCGACCCTGCGTGAGCGGCTCGACCGCCTCGTGGGACGCGGGGTGGTCGGCGTCCGCACCCGTGGCCTGTGGGCCGGGATCGACATCGACCCGGCCGTCGGCTCGGGTCGTCAGGTCTGCGAGGCCCTGCTGGCCCGCGGCGTGCTGGCCAAGGACACCCACGGCTCGACGATCCGCCTCGCTCCCCCGCTCGTGATCTCGGCCGCGGACCTGGCCTGGGGCGTCGAGCAGCTCGAGGCGGTCGTCACCCACTGATCCGGCGGGGTGAGGGCCCCGAGGCTCGACCTTGGGTGCAGATTGCCGGGGTCGAGCGTGCGGGCCCCAGACCGTCTCGTCGACCGCTCGCAGCTCGGCGCTCGTGTCGACCGGCTCGGGCAGCACAGCCAGGTGGGCGACGCTCATCACCGGCCGGGGTCGTGACGCCCGGGCGCGCCGTACGGCCATCGTGAACGCGACCACGTCAGCAAGCGAGGCGGGCGGACGGTCCGTCGAGATGGGCCGCACGACCTGCCCCGGTTCACCCCGCCGGGATCACCGCGACCAGCGCCGGCAACGAGGCCGTGATGATCTCCAGGAGCTGCTCTCGGGTGACGTCGCCGGGGGCCACGGTCCAGGTCAGCACGAGCTCCTCGGTCATCGCCGACCAGCCGCGGACGACCAGGCGGGCGCTCGCGGTGTCCGGCACCATCGAGCCCCGGGCGTCCGGCAGGAACATCCGCTCGGAGAGCACCGAGCGGGCCTCGTCGTAGATCTCGCGCAGGGTCTCGTTGCCACTCGCGGCACCTTTCACCAGCGACAGGTAGCCCTGGTGGTTCGCGACCACGTAGTCGACGTACGACGCGACGGAGGCCCGCAGCCGCTGCAGCGGCTCACCACCGGGCGGCGGCGCGGTCTGCTCGATCAGGTCGTCCGCGGCCCGGCGCACGACCGCCTCGTGGAAGGCGTGCTTGTTGCCGAAGTAGTGGTAGAGCAGTCCCCGCGAGATGCCCGCCTCCTCGGCCAGCAGGTCGATCGAGAGCTCGTCGACCGACCGGGTGGCCAACAGCTGCACCCCGAGGTCGAGGAGCTGCGCGCGCCGCTCCTCGGGCGAGAGCCGGGTGCGGGGACCGGTGCTGCTGGTGGGCGTGGTCACCTCGGCACTCTATTGACGATTGTTCAATAACGCCAGTACGGTCGGCCCATGTCCTCCTCCACCACGGCGACCCGTGCCGTCGACCACCTGGTCGTCGGCGCCGGCTTCGCCGGCCTGTGTGCCGCGATCAAGCTCGACGAGGGCGGCGAGCGCGACTTCGTCGTGATCGAGAAGGGCTCGGACGTCGGCGGCACGTGGCGCGACAACACCTACCCCGGGGCCGCGTGCGACGTGCCCAGCCAGCTGTACTCCTACTCGTTCGCGCCCAACCCCGACTGGACGATGTCGTTCTCGCCGCAGCCGGAGATCCACGCCTACCTGCGTGCCGTCGCCGAGCGCTCCGGCACGCTGGACCGCTTCGTCTTCGACACGGCCGTGACCGACATGACCTGGGACGTCGACGCCCAGCGCTGGACGGTGACCACCACCGGCGGCTCCTGGTCTGCGCGCACCCTGGTGGTGGGCTCCGGCGGGCTGTCCGAGCCCAGGCTGCCCGAGATCGAGGGCATCGAGGGCTTCACCGGCCGACTGTTCCACTCCGCCGCGTGGGACCACGACACCGCCCTGGCCGGCCAGCGCGTCGCCGTGATCGGCACCGGCGCCTCCGCGATCCAGATCATCCCCGAGGTGCAGGCGCTCGCCGGCCACCTCGACGTCTACCAGCGCACCGCGCCCTGGGTGATGCCTCGCCACGACCGGACCTACGGCCGGCTCGAGCGGGCCGCGCTGCGCCACCTGCCCGGCCTGCAGAAGGCCTACCGCACGGCGATCTACTGGGGCCGCGAGACCTACGTACCGCCGTTCACCCGGACCCCCGCCGCGCTCGCGCCGGTCCAGCGGCTCGCGCTGAGCAACCTCGAGAAGGCCATCGCCGACCCCGGGCTGCGCGCAGCGCTCACCCCCGACTTCCGGATGGGCTGCAAGCGGATCCTGATCTCCAACCGCTACTACCCCGCGCTCGCCGCCGACAACACCGAGCTGGTCACCGACCCGATCGCGCGCATCGACGGCAACCGGGTCGTCACCGCCGACGGCACCGAGCGTGCGGTCGACGTGCTGGTCGTCGCGACCGGGTTCTTCACCACCGAGCTGCCGATCGCCGAGCTGGTCACCGGCCGCACCGGGCGCACCCTGGCTGAGCGCTTCGCGGAGTCCGGGATGGCGGCCTTCAAGGGCACGGCCGTGCCGGAGTTCCCCAACCTGTTCTTCATCGTGGGGCCCAACACCGGTCTCGGCCACTCGAGCATGGTGTTCATGATCGAGTCGCAGGTGGCCTACATTCGCGACGCCGTGCGCACCATGCGGACCCACGGGTACGCCGCCGTCGAGGTCCGCGAGCACGTCGCGGCGGCGTACAACGCCGACCTGCAAGGGCGGATGAAGCGCACCGTGTGGAGCACCGGCGGCTGCTCGAGCTGGTACCTCGACAAGCACGGCAACAACACCACCCTGTGGCCCCGCTCGACCTTCGGCTTCCGCCGGCTGCTGGCGTCGTTCGACGTCGCGTCGTACCACGTCAGCGCGGCCGCGGACCCCACCGACCTGTCCCACCCGAGCAACACCCCGCAGACGAGCACCCGACGCAAGGACGTGTCCGCATGAAGAGCTTCGAGAACAAGGTCGTCGTGATCACCGGCGCCGCCTCCGGCATCGGTCGCGCCCTCTCCCTCGACCTCGCCCGACGGGGGACGCGCCTGGCCCTGTCCGACGTGGACGAGACCGGTCTGGCCGAGACCGCCGCGCAGGCCACCCGGGCCGGTGCCCGCGGGGTCCGGACCGACCGCCTCGACGTGGCCGACCGCGACGCCTTCGCCCGCTACGCCCTCGACGTCGTGCAGCACTTCGGCGTGGTCAACGTCGTCATCAACAACGCCGGCGTCGCACTGGCCGGCGACCTGGACGACCTGGAGTACGCCGACATCGACTGGATCATCGGCATCAACTTCTGGGGCGTCGTGCACGGCACCAAGGAGTTCCTGCCCCACCTGATCGCCAGCGGCGACGGTCACGTCGTCAACCTGTCCTCACTGTTCGGGCTGATCTCGATGCCCGGCCAGTCGATGTACAACGCCTCCAAGTACGCCGTGCGCGGGATGACCGAGGCGCTGCGCGAGGAGATGCTGATCGCGGGCCACCCCGTCGCCGTGACCGCCGTGCACCCCGGCGGCATCAAGACCGCGATCGCTCGCAACGCCCGGGTCTCGGCGAAGGAGGACAAGCACGCCACGTCCAGCTTCTTCGACGAGAAGCTGGCCAGGATGACGCCCGAGAAGGCGGCCGCGATCATCGTCAGGGGCATCGCGAGGAAACAGGCCCGGGTGCTCGTGGGCATCGACGCGCACGCCCTGCACACGCTGGGCAAGCTCACCGGCTCGCGCTACCAGGATATCGTCGCCGCCGCGTCGAAGAAGGTGCTGCCCACCACGGTGGTCTGACCCGCCGAGTCGGCTCTTGTGCACGCCCCGCAGCGTGCACAGGCGCGTACACAAGCGCCGACTCGGCAGGTTTGTAGGTTGGGGTGATGCGACTCCCTGCGGCCGGTGACGCCATCCGGGTCGAGATGACGAAGTGGGGTGGGCGACCGCACTGGGAGTTCGACGCGCTCTTCCTCGGCTCCGACGAGCACGGCGAGTGGATCGGGCTCACCACCGGCACGTCGCTGGCGCGACCGGGCGCGGTCTTCGTGACCGAGACCGACCAGGTGGGCCTGGTCCCGCGTGACGCGGGCTGGGTGGCGACCTTCCACGCACCCGGCTACCTGGTCACGACCTACGTCGACATGACCACCGTGCCGCACTGGGACGGGTCGGTGGTCCACGCCGTCGACCTCGACCTCGACGTGGTCCGCGGCGCCCAGGGCAACGTGTGGGTCGACGACGAGGACGAGTTCGCCGAGCACCGGGTGAGGTTCGCCTACCCGCCCGACGTGGTCGCCCTCGCCGAGGCCAGTGCGGCCTGGGTGCACGACGCGGTGCTGCACGAGCGAGCGCCGTACGACGGGGCCAGCAGCGCGCCCTGGTTCGAGGTGCTCAGGCGTCAGCCGACGTACGACGGGACCGGCGCGAGGAGTGCATCCGGACCGGACCGACCAGACGGGGTCCAGACAGCCGGCCCTCCAGGCGCCGGGCCTCCCGCTTGAGCGGCTGCGCGACGTACTCCCCGAGAATCACGCCCGACGACAGGGCGATCGCGATCGAGGCCGCGGTGATCATCGCCAGCAGACCCCTCGACGTGGTGCCGTCGCCCTCGGCCAACAGGGCCAGGCCGCGGTAGATCGACAGGCCAGGCAGCATCGGCACCACCGCCGAGACCACCACGACCAGCGGCGGCACCCGCAGCCGGGCCGAGACGGTGTAGCTGACCAGACCGACGAAGAACGCCGCGAGGGCCACCGACCACACGTTGCCGAGCATCTGCAGCGCGATGGTCTGAGAGATGACCATCGCCGCGGCGGCGATCAGCCCGATCGGCAGCAGGATCCGCTTCGGGGCGTACGACGCGAACGCGAACGCCGCGGCGGCCAGCGCTCCCCCGGCCGCCATCACCCCGAGGCCCTTCAGGTCACCGGCGCCCGGGTCGAGGCGACCGATCTCCACTCCGGCGACCGCGGCCACGGAGAGTCCCCCACTGACGCCGGCGATGATGCCCGCCGTGGCCAGCACCGCCTCGGTCAGGCGGGCACCCGCCGTGACGTAGAAACCCGAGAGGGCGTCCTGCAGCGCACCCATGAACCCGATCCCGGCGAGCAGCATCACGATGTTGGCCGTCACCACCAGCGAGGGGTCGACGTCGAGACCGGTGGCCCGCGCGGCGGCCGCGATCACCGTCGCGACGGCACCACCCGCGACCTGCTGGTAGAAGTACGGCAGCCGGCGCCGCGACATCGTCAGCTGCATCCGGTCGATGACCACCGCGGCGACGAACGCGATCGCGACCACCCACAGGTCCCCGCCGAGCATCAGGCCGATGCCCGAGCACATCAGACCCCAGCCGATGCTGACCGCCCAGCGGGGCGTGACGTGGCCCGAGGAGGTGATCCGGGCCAGGGCCGAGCGGGCGTCGCCGACGTCGACCCGGTCGGCGAGCACGTCCCGGACGAGATGGTCGACCTGGGTCAGGTGCTCGTAGTCGATCGTGCGCTGGTTGACCTGGCGGGTGTGGGTGAGCGGGGAGTCCTCGGGGGTGTGCACGTAGCTCATCGACAGCGAGGTGAAGGTGATGTCGATGTCGGGGCTGCGCAGGCCGTACTGACGCGAGACCGACATCATCGTCGCCACCACGTCAGCGGCTCCGGCACCCGAGGACAGCAGCACCTCGCCGAGCCGCAGGCACAGGTCCAGGGTCAGGTTCGCCTCGCGCACATCCACCACTGCACGAGCCTGACAGCGGCCCCGGGCGCGCGCCAACTCGCAGGGCCGCCCGGGGAGGGTGAGGTTGCTCATGGTGGGCTGTGGAACGCTGCCCCGGTGCGGATCGACTTCCACTCCTCCCCCCGCCCGACCCTCGGGGTCGAGTGGGAGCTGGCGCTCGTCGACCGCCACACCCGCGACCTGCGCAACGACGCCGCCCACCTCTTCGCCCGGGCCAAGTCGCGCCTGGAGCGACCCGAGCTGGTGCACGAGGAGCTGCTGCGCAACACCGTCGAGATCGTCACCGGGGTGTGCGACACGGTCGGGGAGGCCATGCGCGACCTGCGCCGCACCCTGGAGGGCGTGGTGCCGGCCGGTGACGATCTCGGCATCGACCTGTTCGGTGCGGGCACGCACCCGTTCGCGTCCTGGAGCGCCCAGCAGCTCAGCGCGGGTCCCCGTTACGAGGAGCTGATCAACCGGACCCAGTGGTGGGGCCGCCAGATGCTCATCTGGGGCGTCCACGTGCACGTCGGGCTGCCCGAGCGCGACCGGGTGCTGCCGGTGCTCTCGGCCCTGCTGACCTACTACCCGCACCTGCAGGCCCTCTCCGCGTCCTCGCCCATCTGGGCCGGGCACGACACCGGGTACGCCTCCAACCGGGCCCTGATGTTCCAGCAGCTGCCGACGGCCGGGCTGCCCTTCCAGTTCGAGCGGTGGGAGGAGTACGAGGCTTTCGCCCAGGACCAGCTGACCACCGGCGTGATCGACGCCCTGGCCGACATCCGCTGGGACCTGCGCCCGGCGCCGCACCTGGGCACGATCGAGAACCGGGTCTGCGACGGCGTCTCCACCTTCGCGGACCTGGCCGCGCTGACCGCGCTGATCCAGTGCCTGGTCGTCGATCTCGACACCCGGCTGGCCACCGGCGAGGTGCTGCCGGTGCTGCCGCCGTGGCACGTGCAGGAGAACAAGTGGCGCTCGGCGCGCTACGGCCTCGACGCCATCGTCATCCTGGACGCGGAGTCCTCCGAACGGCTGGTGACCGACGACCTGGCCGACCTGCTGGTGCGCCTCGAGCCGGTCGCCGAGCGGTTGGGCTGCCCGGTCGAGCTGGCCTCGGTCGCCGACGTTCCCGCCCGGGGTGCGTCGTACCAGCGGCAGCGCGCGGTCGTCGAGCGCACCGGTGGTGACCTGGTCGCCGTCGTCGACTCGGTCGTGCGCGAGCTGCGCGACGGTCTGGGCGGGTAGGCCGCCGCCTCGGGGCCACCGGGGTCAGTAGCCACCCTGCGGCGCAGGCATCTCCAGACGTACGCCGAGCAGCCGGACCGGGCGGTCGTGCTGCACCCGCTCTAGCAGCGAGACCGCGGCGTCCTGCAGGACGGTGGGGTCGGTCGTGGAGGCCGGCAGGGTCAGGCTGCGAGTGACGGTGACGAACGGCGCGAAACGGATCTTCAGCCCGACCCGGGCCGCGGGCCGGCCCTCGCGGTCGAGGTCGGCCAGCGCCTGCCGGGTCAGGGCCCGGACCTCCTCGGCGATCCGGTCCCAGTCGTCGAGATCGGTCTGGAACGTCGTCTCGCGCCCGTGCGCCCGCGCCACCCGCGGCGTGGCGTCGACCGGGCTGGTGTCCACGCCCCGGCCCAGCCGGTGCTGCCACGGCCCCATGGTCGCTCCGAGCTCCGCGGCCAGCAGCGCCGGGTCGGCGGCCGCGAGCTGGGTGACCGTCTCGACGCCCAGCGCCGACAGCCGGGCCGCCGTCCGGGCACCGACGCCCCACAGGGCCCGCGTCGGACGCTCCCCCATCACCTCCGACCAGGTCTCGGCGGTCAGCATGAAGCTGCCACGGGGCTTGCCGAAGTCGGTGGCGATCTTGGCCCGCAGCTTGTTGTCGCCGATGCCGACCGAGCAGTGCAGGCCGGTGCGGTCCAGCACCTGTGCCCGCACGTGAGCCGCGAACGCCTCCGGGTCCTGCTCGTGGGCCGGGCGCGGGGGCGGGCCCGCGGCCAGGAACGCCTCGTCCCAGCCCAGGACCTGCAGCACCACCGGACGGTGGTCCCACTCCAGCGCAGCCAGGGTCGCCATCACCTCGGCCGACGCGGCGTCGTAGGCGCCGCGGTCCACCGGCAGGAACACGGCGGCCGGGGCCTTGCGGGCCGCGACCCGCAGCGGCATGCCCGAGCCGACGCCGAGCTCGCGGGCCTCGTACGACGCCGTCGACACCACGCCCCGCTTGGTGGGGTCGCCGTCCCCACCCACCACGACCTGCCGGCCCGCCAGCTCGGGTCGGCGCAGCACCTCGACGGCGGCGATGAACTGGTCCAGGTCGACGTGCAGGACCCACGGCTGACCCTCAGGGCCCTGGCGACCCTGGCGACCCAGCGCCGCGGGGGGTCTCATCGCGGCGGCGGGGGCAGCGCGTCGGTGGACTCCAGCTGGCTCATCCCGGTCAGCATCAGCAGGTCGACCACCACCGAGCGCAGCTGCGCCAGCACCACCTCCGCGGTCATCTCGGCCGAGCGTTCGACCCGGCCCGCCGCCGCACCGACCGCGAGCAGCACCTCCTGGGCGGCGCTGGCCACCCGGTCCTCGGACAGCTCGCTGGCCACCAGGTCCACGGCGTCGGCCAGGTCGAGCGCGAGCCGGGCGTACGACGGGGGCACCGGGCGGTGGTGGTAGGCCGCCACCGCGGTCTGACGCACCAGCACCCGGGTGCTGCGCAGCGCCCGGTCCAGGGGGTCGACCAGGTCGGCCATCCGGCGCACCGACGGCTTGTGCCGGACCCGGAAGGGTGAGGAGGCCACCACGGCCATTCCTTCGTGGGCGGCGGTGCGGAGCTCGGCGATCAGGTCGTCGGTGCTGCGGGCGTCAGCCAGCACGTCGAGTCCGCGCTCGCCGTCGCCGTCGGTCATCACCTCGGCCGCGGCCCTGAGCAGCTGGGACAGCTTGACGACCACCACCGCGGCCTGCTCCCGGGGACGGCGCAACGGCGCCGCCGGCACCAGGGTCGCGGCGACCAGCGCGACCACGCCACCGATCAGGGCGTCGGTCCACCGGGTGAAGGCGGCGCCCGTGTCCGGCAGCAGCACGGTGATGATGATGGACTGCACCGCGGCCTGGATCACGAACAGCGGTCCCCCGTCGAGCACGAAGGCCGCCGACATGGACAGCAGCACCACCAGCCCGATCTGCCAGGCCCCGGAGCCGATCTGGTTGACGAGCAGGTCGGCCAGCAGCACCCCGACGGCGACCCCGAGGGTGACCTCGGCGACCCGGCGCAGCCGTTGGGCGTACGACGTGCCGAGGCTGACCACCGCGGCCACCGGCGCGAAGAACGGGGTCTGGTGCCCGAGCAGGTCGCTGGCGATGAACCAGGCGACCCCGGCGGCGACCGCGCACTGCACGATCTGCCAGCGCTTGGCCTGCCACCGGGCCACCCGGGCCCGGGTCGACAGCCGCCCGCGCGACCACATCGCGTCGAGCGAGACGTCCTGCCGGGGCAGCTGCATGGGACCCGATCGTGCCAGAGCCGGTCGAGCGGCGTGCGTCAGCGGACCCGGGCCGCGCCTGCCCCACGACGGCGCGACCGGGACCCGCGGCAGAAACGCGCAGGAACGGCCCGCGACGCCACCGTCGCGGGGCCGCCCTTGTGGCCGCGCTCACGCACGGGCAC